>NZ_CP062005.1:3139151-3453067 GCF_014840935.1 Halomonas sp. YLGW01
GTGACTTCGACGTGGCCCGCGCCGGCTGGATCGGCGACTACAACGATGCCCAGAACTTCCTGAGCCTTCTGGAGAGCGACGTCGCGAACAACTACGGCGCCTACGCCAACGAGACCTTCGACACCCGGATGGACGAGGCCGCGATCACCCAGGACATGGAGGCCCGCGCCAACCTGATGGCCGAGGCGGAGGGCCTCGCCCTCGAGGACAACGCCACCCTGCCGATCTACTACTACGTCTCGCGCAACCTGGTCAGCCCCGAGCTTAACGGCTGGGAGACCAACATCGAGGATATCCACCGTTCGCGCTGGATCAGCGTCGAGGACTGACCCGACCTTCCCCACCGCTGCGACTGTCCCCGGGCCCCGTGTCCGGGGCATGAGGCCCCGTCATGCTCCGCTATACCCTGAAGCGCCTGCTGCAGGCGATTCCGACCCTATGGATCGTCATCACGCTGTCCTTCTTCCTGATACACCTGGCCCCGGGCGGCCCCTTCGACGGCGAGCGCCAGCTGCCGCCGGAGATCGAGGCCAATCTCATGGCCAACTATCACCTGGACGAGCCCGTCTGGCAGCAGTATCTGATCTACATGGGCAACCTGCTCAAGGGCGATCTGGGCCCCTCCTTCAAGTACAAGGACTTCAGCGTCACCGAGCTGGTGGCGCAGGGCTTCCCCGTTAGCTTGGAGCTCGGCCTCTGGGCCATCGGCCTGGCGCTGCTGATCGGCCTGCCGCTGGGGGTAATCGCCGCCCTCAGGCGTAACTCCACCGTCGACTATCTGGTGATGGGCACCGCGCTTGCCGGGGTGGCGATTCCCAACTTCGTGATCGCCCCGCTGCTGGCCCTGGTGTTCGGCGTCTTCCTCGGCTGGCTGCCGGTGGGCGGCTGGAACGAGGGCGCCTGGCCCAACCTGGTGCTGCCGGTGGTGGCGCTGTCGATCCAGCAGATCGCCTACATCGCCCGCATGATGCGCGCCAGCATGATCGAGATCCTCGGCAGCCACTTCATCCGCACCGCCCGCGCCAAGGGCCTCGCCGAGCACGAAGTGATCTGGCGCCATGCCATGCGCCCGGCGATGCTGCCGGTGGTCTCCTACCTGGGGCCCGCCATCGCCGGCATCATCACCGGCTCGGTGGTGATCGAGCAGATCTTCGGCATCCCCGGCATCGGTCGCTACTTCGTGCAGGCCGCCCTCAACCGCGACTACACCCTGGTGATGGGCACGGTGGTGTTCTACGGCGCCCTGATCGTGCTGCTCAATCTTCTCGTCGACCTGCTCTACTCAGCCCTGGACCCGCAGATTCGCTATGACGACTGATACCGCTGTCTCGACTCCCCATGTCGCCGGCGACAGCCTGGCCCGCGAGGCCTGGCGTCGGCTCAGGCAGAACCAGGCCGCCTCCACCAGCCTGGTGCTGCTGGCCCTGATTGCGCTCGCCTGCATCGCCGGCCCCTGGCTGACGCCCTGGGCGCTGGACGAGGTCGACTGGAATGCCTTCCTGACCCCACCAAGCCCCGAGAACGGCCACTACGCCGGCACCGACGCCAACGGCCGCGACCTGCTGACCCGCGTGCTGCATGGCGGCCAGGTGTCGCTGTCCGTGGCCCTGGTGGCCACCTTCGTCTCGCTGGTGATCGGCGTACTCTACGGCGCCATCGCCGGCTTCGTCGGCGGCCGCACCGACAACCTGATGATGCGCTTCGTCGACATCATGTACTCGCTGCCCTTCATGTTCCTGGTGATCCTGCTGATGGTGGTGTTCGGTCGCAACATCCTGCTGATCTATGCCGCCATCGGCGCCGTGGAGTGGCTCGATATGTCGCGCATCGTGCGCGGCCAGGTGCTGGCGCTGAAGCGCCGCGAGTTCGTCGAGGCCGCCCGGGCACTCGGGGTGCGCAGCCACAAGATCGTCACCCGCCACCTGATTCCCAATGCCATCGGCCCGGTGATCGTCTACGTCACCCTGACCGTACCCAAGGTGATCCTGCTCGAGAGCTTCCTGTCCTTCCTCGGACTCGGCGTACAGGAACCGCTGACCAGCTGGGGCGTGCTGATCAGCGAGGGCAAGGACATGATGGAGACCGCCCCCTGGATGCTGCTGGTGCCCTCCGCCTTCCTGGCGGTGACGCTTCTGTGCCTCAACTTCCTGGGCGATGGCCTGCGCGATGCCCTCGACCCCCGAACTCGATAAGCCCAACCCGCTAACCCCGACCCGCTGAACGCGACCGCCAAGGAGGCGCCATGTCACAGCCACTGCTCGAGATCGATCGCCTGCGGGTCGACTTCGACCTGCCCGGCGGCACCGTCGCCGCCGTCAAGGATTTAAGCTTCACGATCCATGCCGGAGAGACCCTGGCACTCGTCGGCGAATCCGGCTCCGGCAAGTCGGTGTCCTCCACCGCCGCCCTGCGCCTGCTGCCGGAACTGGCCAGGCCCACCGGGGCCATCCACTGGCACGGCGGGGAGCAACCGGAAGACCTGCTGCGGGTCAGCGCCAAGCGCATGCGCCAGCTGCGCGGCAACGAGATCTCGATGATCTTTCAGGAGCCCATGACCTCGCTTAACCCGCTGCACCGGATAGGCCGGCAGATCATCGAGGTCCTGAACAAGCACACCGCCCTGCGCGGCCAGGCAGCGCGGAAGCGCGCCCTGGCACTGCTCGATCAGGTCGGCATCCCCGAGCCGGAGCGGCGCCTTGAAAGCTATCCCCATGAACTCTCCGGTGGCCAGCGCCAGCGGGTGATGATCGCCATGGCGCTGGCCTGCGAGCCGAAGCTGTTGATTGCCGACGAGCCCACCACGGCGCTGGACGTCACCGTCCAGGCGCAGATCCTCGCCCTGCTGAAGGACCTGCAGCAGCGCTACGGCATGGCCATCCTGTTCATCACCCATGATCTGGGCATCGTGCGCCACTTCGCAGATCGGGTCTGCGTGATGCGCAAGGGCCAGCGGGTCGAGAGTGGGGCCACCCAAGCGCTCTTTGCCGACCCGCAGCATGCCTACACCCGCATGCTGATCGACGCCGAGCCCCGCGGCCACAAGGCCCCGGTGCCCGACGACACGCCGCTGCTGCTTGAGGCCCATGACCTGCGCGTGCGCTTCCCGCTGAAAAGGCGCCTGTTCCGGCCCGCGGAGTACTTCGAGGCGGTACGTGGCATCGACCTGACGTTACGGCGCGGCCAGACCCTCGGTATCGTCGGCGAGTCGGGCTCCGGCAAGTCGACCCTTGGGCGCGCCCTGCTGCGCCTGCTCGACAGCCGGGGCGACATCCGCTTCGACGACACGGCCCTCGATGGCATGGACACCGCCGCCATGCGACCGCTGCGCTCAAGGATGCAGGTGGTCTTTCAGGACCCCTTCGGCTCCCTGTCGCCGCGCATGACGGTGGGTGAGATCGTCGGCGAGGGCCTGCGGGTCCACGCCCCCTTACTGGGGCGGCGTGAACGCGATGCCAAGGTGCAGGAAGCGCTTTGCGATGTCGCCCTGGAGCCGGCCATGCGCCATCGCTACCCCCACGAATTTTCCGGGGGCCAGCGCCAGCGCATCGCCATCGCCCGCGCCCTGGTGCTCAAGCCCGAGTTCCTGCTGCTGGATGAGCCCACCTCAGCGCTGGACCGCTCGGTGCAGGCAACGGTGATCGACCTGCTGCGCGACCTGCAGGCAAAACACGACCTCACCTACCTGTTCATCAGCCACGACCTGGCGGTGGTGCGGGCGCTGGCCGACAGCGTGCTGGTGATGAAGGACGGCGAGGTGATCGAACAGGGCGACACCGAGGCGCTGTTCCAGAGGCCTCGTCACGCCTATACCCGGGAGCTGATGTGCGCGGCCTTCCTCGAGGACCAGGCCACCTGAAGTACCGCTCAAACGCAGCGACCCCGGCCTGGATAGGCCGGGGTCGCTGTCGTTAATAACAGGCAGGGAAGGGCGGAATCAGAAGCGGTAGTCCATCGACAGGGCGAAGACGTCCGCCGCGACCTCGTAGGTGCCGGACAGGTTGCCCTTGTTCTTGTTTTCGTTGGTGGGCGTCGCCTCTTGATCGATATCGCCGTCGTCGCCGAAGACGTGCATATAGCCAGCAGTCACACCGAGCTTGTCGTTGACTTGATAGGTGGCACCCAGGGTCGCCCAGGTGCGATCGGCGTCCGGCACCCGTGGGGTGCGATACTCGGCGCTCGGCACCGGGGTCTCGTCATAGCCGACGCCGGTACGCAGCAGCCAATTGTCGGTCAGCGCATAATTGGCGCCTACCGAATAGGCCCAGGAATCGTTCCAGTTCTCTTCGGTAAAGCTGTCTTTAGCGTTTTCGTCATCAAATTTAACCCGCAGCTCCTCGAAGGAGCTCCAACCAGTCCAGCTGACGTTGGCCATCAGCGCCAGCCTCGGGGTCAGCTGATGGAAGACCCCCACATTGGCATTGGCGGGTGTCGAGAGATCGGCGGTGCCACCGCCGTCTTCACGCCCTAATGTGGTGAGCACGGCCTGGCCGGTGGCACTGTCGCTGCTATAGTCGACCTCGCCATCGAGGGTCAGATCGATCTCGGAGCGGTAGCTGAGCCCCAGCCGGGTCCGGTCGGTGACCTGGAAAAGTGTGCCCAGAATGAAGCCATAACCCCAGTCATCGCCGGTGACCTTGGCCTTGCCGTCGTACTGCCCAGGAGCACTGACACCAGCTCCTAGATCGATCGCATTGGAGATGGTCGCGTCGCCGTACTCGGCGATCAGGCCCGCGGCCACCGACCAGCGCTCGGTGACGCGAAAATTGAGCGTAGGCTGGATATCGATGGTAGTGAGCTCGGTCTCGATGGCGTGATAGCGGCCGATCCAGTCCTCGTCGTACTTCGTGGAGAGGCCATAGGGCGAGAAGATCGCCAGGCCCAGGTCGATGCGCTCGCTGGCCTGGGTCTTGACCGCAAGACTCGGTACCACGGCACTCTCGCCGCCCTGGCGGGAGCCGCCCTTGTCATAGTCGGCGCCGCTCGTGCTACTGGCCTCGGCATCCTTGAGCTCGAAGTCGGCATCGATATAGGCGACCCCGACGGCGAACTGGTTGCCGTCGATGTTGCCGAGGGCGGCCGGGTTATAGGCCATGAAGCTGACATCCTCGGCACCGGCGGCGGCGTTCGACAGGGCGTTGGCCAGGGTCTTGGCGCTTTGTTCGCGCACCTGAAAACCGGAGGCCAAGGCCTGGCTGGCGACCAGGCTGGCAGAGGCGAGGGCAACGGCGATGGCGAGCTTGTTGATCTTGTAATGCATCGAATGGCGTCCTGTCCCAGGGAAGGCTGGAGTGGCTGGCGTACTCACCCGTCTCAGGCGAGCGAATGCCTCTCTTTGTGGCGCAAAGCCCTCGGGGGATCAAGACCAAACGATCGTTTTAATCTCATATTTACTAATACTTTAGCATCAGCGCCTGCCTTCTCTCTGAACTTTCATGGGCTTAGAAAAATACGCCAGAGGACGCTCGCCGAGTCGTCGTGACTCGCTTGACCCTTGTGTAACCCAAAGGTTTTACACTGGCGGTATCCATCGATCCGTTAGCGGCAGGAGAGGCAGCATGAAAGTCAGTGATCTGGCCAGAGCCGCCGGCGTGACCGCCGAGACGGTGCGCCATTACACTCGCGAGGGCCTGCTGGCCCCGACTCGGGATCCCCACAACGGCTATCAGCGCTTCGGCGAGCAGGACCGCGAACGCCTGGCCTTCATCCAGCGCGCGCGCACCCTGGGCTTCGGCATCAAGGAGATCCGCGACATCCTCGCTCACGCCGACCACGGCGACTCCCCCTGCCCACTGGTGCGCGACCTGCTGGCCAGCCGCCTGCCGGAAATTCGCACGCGCATCCGCGAACTCGAGGCCCTGGCCGCCCGCATGGAAGAGGCCCTGGATGCCTGGGCCGAGATGCCCGACGGCACCCCCGACGGCCACAGCCTGTGTCGGCTGATCGAAAGCCTGCCCGCCCCATCCACCGACGCGGCGGCCACCGCCAAGGAGGAGGCATGACCCAGCACAACGAACCAACGACCACGGCACATACGCTCGAACGCCAGATCCCCGGCATGAGCTGCCAGGGCTGCGTCTCGAAGATGCGCAAGGCCATCCAGGCCGAAGATCCTGAGGCCGAGATCAGCGGCAAGCCCGCCGAGAAGCGCCTCACCATCGAGACACGGCTCGACGGCGAGCGAGTGGACACCCTCCTCGAGGAAGCCGGCTATCCCGCCGATCAGGCGCCGCAAACCAGCGCTTATGAGCGCCATATCCCCGGCATGAACTGCCAGGGCTGCGTCTCGACCATGCGCAAGGCCATCCACGCCGAGGACCCGGACGCCGAGGTCACCGGCGTGCCTGACGAGAAGCACCTCACGATCACCACACGGCTCGGTGGAGAGCGGGTGGATGCCCTGCTCGAGGGAGCCGGCTATCCCGCTGACGAGAATCCAGACACCGCTAATCCTGCGGCCGGCGCTCCGGCGGCCGACAGCGAAGCGGAAACGCCAGCACCAGACGCGTCTGCCTCAGGCAAAGGCGCCGAGCCCGGTCGCGCCGGCAGCATGCGGCTATCGCTCTCCGGCATGACCTGCGCCAGCTGCGTGAAGAGCGTGCAACAGGCGCTGGAGCGCACCCCGGGCGTCAGCGCCGCCGAGGTCAACTTCGCCAGCCACACCGCTCAGGTGCGCGGCAGCGCCAGCGCCCAGGCCCTGGTCGAGGCCGTCGAGAGCGCGGGCTATGGCGCCTCGCCCATCGAGGATCTTCGCCAGGCCGAGGCGCGGCGCGCCGCGAACGACCAGCAGGCGTATCGACAGCGCCGGCGCGGCAGCCTGCTGGCGCTGTCGCTGGCGGTGCCGCTGATGATCGCCATGTTCTTCCATCACCCGGTCCTTGCCGGCGCGGAGCGGGGCGTCTGGGCACTAATCGGGCTTCTGACCCTCGGCGTACTGGCAGGCCCCGGGCGGCACTTCTTCTCAAGCGCCGCCAAGGCGCTGCGCCACCACGAGGCCAACATGGACACCCTGGTGGCCATGGGCACCGGCACCGCCTGGCTGTACTCGATGACGGTCGTCGCCCTCGCCCCCTGGCTACCCGAGGCGGCCCACGACCTCTACTTCGAGGCCTCGGTCATGATCGTCGGGCTGATCCTGGCCGGGAACGCCCTGGAACTCAGGGCCCGAGGCCGCACCAGCGAGGCCCTGGGGCGGCTGCTCGACTTGCAATCAAGCACCGCGCGGGTGATCCGCGACGGCGAGGAGCAGGACATCGAGATCGATGCCGTGCGCCTGGACGATCGCATCCGCGTGCGCCCCGGCGAGCGCCTGCCGGTGGATGGCGAGGTCCTGGAAGGCGAGAGTCATGTCGATGAATCCATGCTCACCGGCGAACCGCAAGCCGTGGCCAAGGCCCCGGGCGATGAGGTCAGCGCCGGGACCGTCAACGGCCGGGGCAGCCTGATCTATCGTGCCACCCGGGTCGGCGCCGATACGCGGCTTGGCCGCATCACCGATCAGGTGGCTCGCGCCCAGGGCTCGCGACCGCCGATCGGCGCCCTGGCCGATCGGGTCGCCGGGGTCTTCGTGCCCACGGTGATGATCATCGCCGTCGCCACGGCGCTGGCCTGGTTCAACCTGGGGCCCGAGCCCCGGGTGCTGCACATGCTGATCACCGCCACCGCGGTGCTGATCATCGCCTGCCCCTGCGCGCTGGGGCTCGCGACCCCGCTCTCGACCATGATCGGGGTCGGCAAGGCCGCCGAGCACGGCGTGCTGATCAGAAACGGCGAGGCCCTGCAGGTGGCGAGCCGACTGACCACCCTGGTGGTGGACAAGACCGGTACCCTCACCGAGGGCAAGCCGAGGGTCACCGAGGCCCACTTTGTTTCTGACACGGGCCTCGATGAGCAGGCCGACGAGGCGCAGACGCTTGGCCTTGTCGCGGGCCTCGAGCAGGGCTCCGAACACCCGCTGGCCGCCGCCCTGCTGGCCCACGCCGAGCACGCCGGGGCCAGCCCCCGCACGGTCAGGGACTTCACCAGCGTGACCGGCGGCGGCGTCAAGGCCACCACCGAGCAGGGGCAGGCCCTGCTGCTCGGCAACGCCCGATTGCTCGAGGGCGAAGGCATCGACCTGGCACCGGGCCAGGCGATCGTCGAGGAGCTCGAAGGCCAGGCCCGCACCGTGGTGCAGCTGGCCGTCGATGGGCGGCTCGCGGCGGTGTTCGGCATCAGCGATCCACTGCGCGAGGACAGTCATGCGGCCATTCGGCGCCTGCAGGCCGATGGACTCAGGGTGGTGATGCTGACCGGCGACAACGCCCACACCGCCGCCGCCATCGGCCGCGAGGTGGGCATCGATGAGGTGCGCGCCGGGCTGCTGCCCGAGGACAAGCATCGGGAGATCGAACGTCGGCAGGCCGCCGGCGAGGTGGTCGGGATGGTCGGCGACGGCATCAACGACGCCCCGGCGCTGGCCCAGGCGAACGTCGGCTTCGCGATCGGCCAGGGCACCGACGTGGCGATCGAGAGCGCCGGCATTACCCTGATGAGAAGCTCGCTGCACGGCGTGGCCGATGCCATCGAGATCAGCCGCGCGACCCTTGCCAACATCAAGCAGAACCTGTGGGGCGCCTTCGGCTACAACAGCCTGTGCATCCCGATCGCGGCGGGTGTGCTCTACCCGGCCACCGGCTGGCTGCTGTCGCCGATGATCGCCGCGGCGGCGATGTCGCTGTCGTCGGTCACGGTGGTCACCAACGCCAATCGCCTGCGCCGCTTCAAGCCGTCATTCGAGGCATCGCCCGCTTCAGCACCCTCACCCGACACCAAGACGCAGGAGGCTCGCTAATGACGCTACTCGTGAACCTTGGCGGCATCGCCCTGATCGGCGCCATCGTCTGGTGGTTCTGGCTCGGTTCTTGATCGAGCCCGCAAACGCTCGGCTGAGCCCGGAGACGCTCGGTTCTTGACCGAACCCGGCCCCGTTCGGCTATTGACCAAGCCCGGGGCCGCTCGGCTTGTTATCGAGCCCGCAGACGCTCGACCTATCAACGAGCCCGGAGACGCTCGGGTCAGCTCACCCCGATATAGCGCCCGGGCTTGTGGTTGAGGGCGATGATCAGGTTCATGGTCACCGCCCCCAGCACCGACAGCGCGATGCTGTCGGGCTCGAGCACCAGGAAGGACAAGCCCAGGATCAGCATGTCGACACCGAGCTGCACATAGCCCGCACGCCAGCCATAGCGCTCCTGCAGGTAGAGCGCCAGGATATTGATGCCGCCAAGGCTGGTGCGATGACGAATCAGCACCAGCAGGCCGATGCCCAGCAGGCTGCCGCCGATCACCGCCGCATAGACGGGGTTCAGCGCCGCGATGTCGACCCAGTGTGGCGTCAGGGTGGCGAAGAGCGACAGCAGCGCCGTGGCGATGAAGGTGCGCAGGGTGAAAGACCAGCCCATGCGCTTGATCGCCAGGTAGTAGAACGGCAGGTTGATGATGAAGAACATGCCGCCGAAGCCGAGCCCGGTGACGTACTGCGCGAGCAGCGCCAGGCCGGCGGTGCTGCCGGCAAGTAGCATCGCATGGGAGTAGAAGGTCACCCCGAGCGCCACCAAGAGGGTACCGAGCAGCATCGCCAGCACATCCTCATGGGGCCGGTGCGGGTCCTTCGGCACATCCTTAGGCTCGACGTCTTCGAGCTCCGGTCGTTCGCCCTGAGTACGCTCACCCAGGTCCTCCTCCCAGCTTTGCTTCTCCTGGACCGCCTCCTCTCGGCGTTGGGACTCGCGGCGCTGTTCGGTCATCGGCGGCCTCCTTGGCCAGATCACATCATCGAAGAAGAGAACCGATCCGGCTCAGGCCAGCGGCTCGGCGTGCTCGACCATCAGCTGCAGCGACTCACGGCCCTTCCAGCGGTTGCGATTGAGCTTGAAGGCACAGCGCAGGGTGGCGCCTAATCCGAAGGCCGGCACCTCGCCGGGAGTCAGCGCACGGAACCAGATCGCCCGCACCGTGGTACGGCCATGGCCGAGCTCCAGCATCAGGTGGCTGCCGTCCGCCCCCACCGGACGCAGCGCCTCGACGAGGAAGTCACCCTCGAACAGCGGGGCCTCGAACTCACGACCGAAGGGCGATAGCGCCTCCAGCTCATCAAGCGTCGCAAGCGTGAGTTGCTCAGGCTCAAGGGCCCCATCGGTGAAGACGCAGGGGTAGAGCTCACGCTCGCCAAGCTGCTCGCCCGCCGCCTGCCACAGCGCCCGGCGGAAGTCGTCGAGACGCTCCCGGGGCAGGCCGATACCGGCGGCCCCGCGGTGGCCACCGAAGCGCGGCAGCGCCTCCGGCGCCAGGTCATGGGCACGCTGCAGGGCGTCACGCAGGTGCAGCCCCTCGATGGAGCGCCCGGAGCCGGTCAGCATGCCGGCGGTCGCCGCCGGGGTCAGCACCAGCGCCGGGCGGCCGAAGGCCTGTACCAGCCTTGATGCGACGATGCCCTGCACCCCGGCATGGCCGGTCTCCAGGAACACCACCAGCGCCGGCACATCCTCGGCGAGCTGGGCGGTGGCCAGGGCCTTGGCCTCCTCGGCCATCTCGGCCTCGATGGCCTTGCGGGACTGGTTGTCCTGATCCAGCACCTCGAGATGGCGCGCCGCCGTCCCGTCATCGGCGGCCAGCATGAAGTGCAGCGCCGCGTAGGGATCATCGAGGCGCGAGCGGGCGTTGATGCGCGGGCCCATCTGGAAGGCCAGGGTCTCGGCGCCGAAGGGCACGCTGTCCGGGCCCAGGCGCGCGGCCATGGTTCGCCAGCAGGCGGCTTCCATGCGGTTGATCAGGGTCAGGCCGTGATTGACCACGGCGCGGTTGGCGGCACTGCCGCCCAGCGACACACAGTCGGCGACGGTACCCAGCGCCACGTAGGAGAGCCAGGGCGAGAGCTTGGGGGTCGAGGGCGACAGCGCGCCCCAGTCGATCAACACCTGGCGGGCCAGCGACATGGTCAGCCAGGCGACCATGCAGCCGGCGATAGTGGGGTCCGGGTAGTCGCAATCGTCCCGGGTCGGGTTGACGGTGGCGTAGGCCGAGGCCGGCGGCCCCTCCTTGGGCAGCGCATGGTGGTCGGTGACCACCACCTCGAGCCCGGCCTCCTTGAGCCTTTCGATGCGCGGCTCGTCCGAGCTGCCGCAGTCGGCGGTGATCACCAGCCGCGGCCCCGGCGAGAGGCGCAGGGTGCGCTCGACCAGCGGCAGGCTGATGCCGTAGCCGTCGTTGATGCGATGGCCGATCAGGCTGTGCAGGCGCGACTCCGGCACCCCGAACAGCTCGTTGAGGGTGCGTCTGATCACCACGTGCGAGGTAATGCCGTCGACATCGTAGTCGGTGAGGATGCCGATATGCTCGCCCTCGACCACCGCCTGGGCGATACGCTCGGCGGCGCGGCGGGCGTCCTTGAGCCGCTCGGGATGCGCGAGGTGGCGAAGGCTCGGCGACACCAGGGGCGCGATCTCGCCCTGGTAGCCGGAGAGCCGCCCGGCCAGCACCCGCGCCTGCAGCTCGGAAAGGCCCTCGGCCTGGGCGCGGGCATAGAGCGCCTCGTCGCGGGGACGCGGTTCGATGCGGGGGCGAAGCGAAGCGGCGGAGGATGTCGAGAGCGAGGCGGGTTCCACGGCGGCTCCTCAGGAGGCACGAGTCAGGGGGCTCGGCAAGAGAATGACGAAAAACGCCCGGCGGACCGGGCGTCATGACGGCTCAGTAGTGGTGAGCTCAGCAGGGCGGGCTCTCAGCGGCGCTGGTCGGCGACGAAGCGCTGCACGGCCTCGAGCTCGGCGGGCAGCACCGTGTAGCGCTCCTCACGCTCGAGCAGGTCGTCCATGTGCGGCGGCAGCGGCACGCCCGGGAAGCCCGCCTTGACCACCGCCTCGGCGAACTTGGCCGGGTGGGCGGTGGCGAGCGTCACCATCGGCGTGGCGGCGTCGGCGCGCGCCCGCTCGGCGGCCCGATAGCCGGTGGCGGTGTGCGGGTCGAGGATCTCATGGGTGCGATGATGGGCCTCGCGGATCACCTCGAGGATGGTGGCATCATCCACGCTGTGGCTCGAGAACTTCTCGCGCAGCTTGGCCAGCGGCGCCTCGGCCAGCGCCGTGGGCTCCTGCTGGAAGCGCTCGAGCAGGGCGGCCACGGCGTCGCCATCGCGATCGTAGGCATCGAACAGCAGGCGCTCGAAGTTCGACGACACCACGATGTCCATCGACGGCGCCAGGGTCGCGGCGAGCTCCTGCTTGGAGAAGTCGTTGGCGGCCAGGGTGCGGTGCAGGATGTCGTTGGCGTTGGTGGCGATGATGAACTGCTTGACCGGCAGGCCCATCTGGTAGGCCATGTAGCCGGCGAAGACGTTGCCGAAGTTCGCCGAGGGCACACAGAAGCTGACCTTGCGGTGCGGAGCCCCGAGCGCCACGGCGGAGGCCACGTAGTAGACGATCTGGGCCATGATGCGCGCCCAGTTGATCGAGTTGACCGCGACCAGTCGGGTGCCGTTCAGGAAGTCCTGGTTGGCGAAACTCGCCTTGACCATCGCCTGGGCGTCGTCGAAGTTGCCCTCGATGGCGACATTGAAGACGTTGTCGGCCAGCACCGTGGTCATCTGGCGACGCTGCACCTCGGAGACCCGGTTATGCGGGTGGAGGATGAAGATATCCAGGTTGTCGCAGTGGCGGCAGCCCTCGATGGCCGCCGAGCCGGTGTCGCCGGAGGTGGCGCCCATGATCACCGCGCGCTCACCGCGCTTCTTGAGGAAGTGATCGAGCAGCCGGCCCAGCAGCTGCAGGGCGACGTCCTTGAAGGCGAGCGTCGGGCCGTGGAACAGCTCGAGTAGGAAGTGGTTGGCGTCGAGCTGATTCAGCGGCACCACGGCGTCGTGGCTGAAGGTGGCGTAGGCGTCCTTGACCAGGCCACGGAAGGTGTCGTCGTCGATCTCGCCGTTGACGAACGGCTTCATCACCCGGAAGGCGATCTCGGCATAGGAACAGCCGGCCATGTCGGCCAACTCTTCCTTGGAGAGCTGAGGAATGGTCTCCGGCACATAGAGGCCGCCGTCGCTGGCCATGCCGGTCAGCACGACCTCCTCGAAGGACAGCGCGGGCGCCTGCCCGCGGGTACTGATATAACGCATCGTTCGATCCTGTGTGCGCGCCCCGACCACTCTGGATGAGGGGCGAGGCGCGTGGTCCAGCGCAGGGTCGGGCCCGCCGCTTGTGGTTAACCGGCCGGGCCCGCCGCTTGTCGTTATTAGGCGTTCTCGTCGAGGCTCTCGACGCGGATGCGGGTCACCGAGCCGGCGATGTCGGCCAGGGACTCGAGCTGACGGATGACCTCGTTCATGTGCTTCTCGCGGGTGCGGTGCGTCAGCAGGATGATCGGCACCAGCTCACCCTCGATGGCTTCCTTCTGGATGATCGCCTCGATGGAGATGCCCTGCTCGGAGAGGATAGTCGCCACCCGCGCCAGCACGCCGGGGCGGTCGACCGCCAGCAGGCGCAGGTAGTAGGCGGTGGTGATCTCTTCCATCGGCAGGATCGGCAGATCGTTGTCGCTCTCGCCGATGCCGCTGAAGGCCAGGTAGGGCACCCGATAGCGGTGTTCGGTGCTGATGTCCCGCGCCACGTCGAGCAGGTCGGCGACCACCGCCGAGGCGGTCGGTTCGGCCCCGGCGCCCGCGCCGTAGTAGAGGGTCGGCCCCACGGCGTCGCCCATCACCTCGATGGCGTTCTTGACCCCATGAACATTGGCCAGCAGACGCTCCTTGGGCACCAGCGCCGGGTGCACCCGCAGCTCGAAGCCGGCCTCGGTGCGCTTGGAGATCCCCAGGTGCTTGATCACGTAGCCGAGGTTGTCGGCCTGCTCGACGTCGTCGAAGGTGATCCGCGAGATGCCCTCGGTGTAGGCTTTCTCGAACTGCAGCGGCACGCCGTAGGCGATGGAGGCCAGGATAGTCAGCTTGTGGGCGGCGTCGATGCCCTCGACGTCGAAGGTCGGGTCGGCCTCGGCATACCCGAGCGCCTGCGCCTCCGCCAGCACGTCCTCGAAGGCGCGGCCCTCGTCACGCATGTGGGTGAGGATATAGTTGCCGGTGCCGTTGATGATGCCGGCCAGCCACTCGATGCGGTTGGCGCCGAGGCCCTCGCGCAGCGACTTGATCACCGGGATGCCGCCGGCCACCGCCGCCTCGAAGGCGACGATGACGCCCTTCTCGTGGGCGGCCTGGAAGATCTCGTTGCCGTGCACCGCGATCAGCGCCTTGTTGGCGGTGACTACGTGCTTGCCGTGCTCGATGGCGGTCAGCACCAGCTCGCGAGCCACGTCATAGCCGCCGATCAGCTCGACCAGCACGTCGACGTCGGGATTGCGGGCCACCTCGAACACATCGCTGGTGGTCTTGACGCCGGTGGTATCGCAGTCGGGATTCTCGCGCCGCATCGCCACCTGCTCGATGACGATCGGGCGACCGGCCCGACGCGCGATCTCATCGGCGTTGCGCATCAGCACATTGAAGGTACCGCCACCCACGGTGCCCAGACCACAGATTCCCACTCTGACCGATTTCAACGTTTTGCTCCCCTTGCAGGTACTCGATTGTTGGCCTTGTCGACGCCCGTGGCGTCAGGACGGCCGCGACTGCGACCGCCTCATCGCTCAGTCATTCAGCCGTTCAGGCCCAGCATTTCCGCCAGCCGCTCGGCCGGCACATAACCCGGCACCAGGCGCCCGTCGGGCAGCACGATGGCCGGTGTGCCCTGCACGCCGAGCTCCATGCCCAGATGATACTGTGACTCGACCGGATTGTCGCAGTCGGGGGCGACATCCAGCGACTCGCCGCGCTTGCTGGCGGTCATCGCCTCGGCCGGGTTCGGGGCGCACCAGACCTGGCTCAGGAGACGGGCGCCCTCGGAGCCGGCGCCGGCCCGCGGAAAGGCCAGGTAATGCACGGCGATGCCCAGGTCGTTGAGGGCGGGCACTTCCTCGTGCAGGCGCTGACAATACGGGCAGGTGGTGTCGGTGAAGACGTGCACCGTGGCACGGGGCTCGTCATCGCCACGGAAGATCACCTGCTCGCTCTCGGGCACCGCGGCAATGCGCGCGGCGCGCTGGGCATTGCGGGACTGCTCGCTCAGGTTCACCAGCCCATCGGCGCGGTTGGCGTAGATGTCCCCGACGACGAAGTGCTCGCCGCCGGCATCGCTGTAGAAGGTCTCACCGTTGGCCAGGTGCACTTCCCAGAGCCCCTCGACAGGCGTCTCCAGCACCTGCTCGACCGGCATGGCCTCGCCATTGACGGTGAGGCTCTCGGTCAAGGCCTGGGGCGGCGCCGCCATGGCCTGGACGGTGAACAAGCCGGCCAGCAGGCCCGTGGCGGTAAACAGCAGTCGATTCATGGTCAACCTCGAGGATGGTGGTCGGCATGCAGCGTTTCCAGGCGTGCCTGGGCCACATGGGTATAAATCTGGGTCGTCGACAGGTCACTGTGACCCAGCAACAGCTGTACGACACGCAAGTTGGCCCCATGATTCAATAAATGCGTGGCGAAGGCGTGTCGCAGGGTGTGGGGCGACAACGGCTTGTCGATCTCCGCGGCCCTCGCATGCACCTTGATACGATGCCAGAAGGTCTGACGGGTCATGAAGCCATCGCCGCGCCCGGGGAACAAGGGCGGGCGGGTGATATCTCGCATCAGGGCCCCGCGCCCGGCCCGCAGGTAGCGCTCCAGCCAGGCGATCGCCTCCTCGCCCAGCGGCACCAGTCGCTCCTTGTCGCCCTTGCCCAGCACCCGCACCACGCCCTGACGCGGGTTGACCGCATCGGTGCTCAGCCCCACCAGCTCCGAGACTCGCAGCCCCCCGGCATAGAGCACCTCGAGCATGGCGCGATCGCGAAGCCCGAGGGCCGTCTCGGTATCCGGCGCTTCGAGCAGGCGTTCGACCTCCTCCTCGTCGAGGGTGCGGGGCAGGCTAGGCCGCACCGGCGGCAGGCGCACCTCGGTGAGCGGGTCGGCCTCGATCAGGCCCTCGACCAGCGCCCAGCGGTAGAAGCGGCGCAGGCTCGACAGCAGCCGGGCGTTGGAGCGCAGCTGATAGCCGGCGGCGCGGCGCGCGTCGAGCCAGTCAGGCAGCGCCCGAGGATCGGGGCCAAGCAACGACTGGCCGTGCTCTGCCAGCTGCGCGGCAAAGGCAGCGAGGTCATGGCGATAGGCCGCCAGGGTATTGTCGCTGGCGCCCTGCTCGAGCCACAGGGCATCGAGAAAGCGCTCCAGCAGGATCTCGGCGTGATCGCTCATGCGGTGCTCTCATGATGGCCGAATGATGGCCGACGGCGGGGTGGTCACTCTCCCTCCCAGACACGACAAAACCCCGCCCCGCGCAAGCGGTGACGGGGTTTTGTCGTGAAGCATCTCCGGACTTAGGAGAGCTTTTCCTTGATGCGTGCGGACTTGCCGCTGCGCTCGCGGAGGTAGTACAGCTTGGCCTGGCGCACGTCGCCGCGACGCTTGACCGCGATGGAATCGACCAGCGGGCTGTAGGTCTGGAAGGTACGCTCGACGCCGACACCGTGGGAAATCTTGCGCACGGTGAAGGCGGAGTTCAGGCCGCGGTTACGCTTGCCGATGACGACGCCTTCGAATGCCTGCAGACGCTCGCGGCTACCTTCCTTGACCTTGACCTGGACGACGATGGTGTCGCCCGGGGCGAAGGCCGGGATTTCCTTGGCCATCTGCTCGGATTCGATCGCCTGGATCACGGAATTCTTGCTGCTCATTGCTAGCTCCTCGATAACTTTTATCGCCTTCGGCCGGGGCCGTCGGCGGTGATCCCGACGCGAATCCTGAGGATGGCGCGGGAATCGCTCTGTGTATGACGCAGGGGCACGACACGCATGCCAAAAGCCTTTTCAGGAAGGCGCCTGCACCTCCGCCTTGCTGGCGTGTTCCTCGATGAATTCATCGAGCAGTGCCTGCTGATCAGCCGCCAACGTCCTGCCCTCGAGCAGGTCGGGACGCCTGAGCCAGGTGCGGCCCAATGACTGCTTCAGCCGCCAGCGGCGAATCGCCGCGTGGTTGCCGCTAAGCAGCACATCCGGCACCCGTCGCCCGTCGATCTCGTCGGGGCGGGTGTAGTGCGGGCAATCCAGCAGGCCATCGTTGAAGGAATCCTCCTCCGCCGACGCCTGATGACCCAGCACACCGGGCACCAGTCGGGCCAGCGCATCGACCATCACCATGGCGGGCAGTTCGCCGCCACTCAGCACGTAGTCGCCGATCGAGACTTCCTCATCGATATCGGCTTCCACCACGCGCTCGTCGATGCCTTCATAGCGTCCAGCCACCACCACCAGGGGGCCGCTGTCGGCCAGCGCCTGCACGCCCGCCTGATCCAGAGGTCGCCCCTGTGGCGACAGGTAGATCACCCGGGCCGGCCGGCCGGCACTGCTCTCGGCCGTTGCCCGCGCCTCATGGATGGCATGGCGCAGGGTATCGACCTTCATCAACATGCCTGGTCCGCCCCCGTAGGGACGATCATCCACCGTGCGGTGGTTGTCGGTGGCGTAGTCCCGGGGATTCCAGAACTCGAGCTCCAGCAACCCCTGTCTGACCGCCCGTCCCGTCACCCCATACTGGGTGATGGCATCAAACATCTCCGGGAACAGCGATACGACCCCAATCCACACGGCGTTTCTTCCAGGCCTAGCTCCCCTAAGTCACCGGGGAGGGCGTCACCAGGACGTCTTAAAATTCGGGATCCCAGTCCACCGTCATGCAACCGGCGTCCAGGTCCACCTCGAGCACCACTTCGTCGGGCAAAAAGGGCAGCAGCCGCTCCTTGCCGTCGGCGTCCTTGACGACCATCACGTCGTTGGCGCCGGTCTCGAACAGGTAGGCCACACGCCCCAGGCTCTCGCCATCGTGTGTGGTGACCCGGAGACCCTCCAGTTGGTGCCAGTAATACTCGCCCGCCTCGAGCGCCGGCAGCGACTGCTTGGGCAGCAGGATCTCAGCGCCCGCCAGTTGCTCGGCCTGCTCGCGCGACGTCACCCCGTCCAGCAGGGCCACCAGGCCCTTGCCGTGCTGACGCCCCTGAGCCAGCTTCCGGTCGACGAGCTTGCCGTCGAGCCGCAACTGCCACTCGGGGTAGTCGAGGATGCCGTGCATCGGGCTGGTGTACGAATACACCTTCAGCCAGCCCTTCACACCGTAGGGACTGGTCAGCTTGCCCAGCACCACGTGCTGGTCGCTGCCGGTGCCTGTCGTTGCGTCTTGGGTCATGGCCATTACCACCTAGATGCCTCTGCGACCGCAATTCAGGCTCAGGCCTGCTTGCGGGCTTCCTTGACCAGCTCGGCGACGCGCGCAGAGACCTGGGCACCCTTTTCCTGCCACTGGGCGATACGGTCCAGATCGATGCGCAGGCGCTCTTCCTGGCCGCGGGCGACCGGGTTGAAGAAGCCGACGCGCTCGATGAAGCGGCCGTCACGGGATTTGCGAGAATCGCTTACGGTCAGGTGGTAGAAGGGACGCTTCTTGGCGCCACCACGTGCCAGACGAATGGTAACCATTGCGTTATCTGTCCTTCGGTTGGAGTTGCTGAAAATTGGTCTTCGGCCGCGCGCTGTCGCGCGGTCCTGCCACGAAGACGCGACATTCTACGGAAATCGAGGCGTCTTGGGAACCTTTTGTGTGCCGAGCGGCGCTCACCGCCGCGGCAGGCCGCCCGGGCCGCCCATGCCACCGGGGCCACCCATGCCTCCCATACCGCCGGGGCCACCCGGACCACCGCCGCCCATCATGCCGGACATGCCGCGCATCATCTTCTGCATGCCGCCCTTCTTGCCGACCTTCTTCATCATCTTCTGCATCTGCTTGTGCTGCTTGAGCAGGCGATTGAGGTCGGGGACCTGCAGGCCGGCACCGGCGGCGATGCGACGCTTGCGCGAGCCGTTGATGATCTCGGGCTTGCGGCGCTCCTTGGGCGTCATCGAGTTGATCAGCGACTCGAGCTTGCCGAACTCCTTCTCGGGTCCCGGGCCCTTGGCCATCTCAGCCATCTGCCCCATGCCCGGCAGCTTGCCCATCAGGCCGCCCATGCCGCCCATCTTCTTGAGCTGCTGGAGCTGGTCGCGAAAGTCCTCGAGATCGAAACCGTCGCCCTTCTTGACCTTCTTGGCGAGTTTTTCGGCCTTGCCCTTGTCGACGGTGCGCTCGGCTTCCTCGATCAGCGACAGCACGTCGCCCATGCCGAGGATGCGCGAGGCCACACGATCCGGGTGGAAGGGCTCCAGGGCATCGACCTTCTCGCCCATGCCCATGAACTTGATCGGCTTGCCGGTGATGTGGCGCACCGACAGGGCGGCACCGCCGCGGGCGTCGCCATCGGCCTTGGTCAGGATCACGCCGGTCAGCGGCAGGGCCTCATGGAAGGCCTTGGCGGTGTTGGCGGCATCCTGGCCGGTCATGGCATCGACGACGAACAGGGTCTCCTGGGGCGCACAGACGCGGTGCAACGCCTGGATCTCGTCCATCATGTCGGCATCGACATGCAGTCGACCGGCGGTGTCGACGATCACCACGTCGTGGAACTGGATCTTGGCGTGCTTGAGGGCCGCCTCGGCAATCGCCACCGGCTGCTGGGAGGAATCGGAGGGGAAGAAATCGACCTCGACCTCACCGGCCAGCGTCTCGAGCTGATCGATGGCCGCCGGGCGATAGACGTCGGCGGAGACCACCAGCACCTTCTTCTTCTCGCGCTCGCGCAGATAGCGGGCGAGCTTCGCCACCGAGGTGGTCTTGCCCGCGCCCTGCAGGCCGGCCATCAGGATCACCGAGGGCGAACCCTTGAGCACCAGGCCCTCGGTGCCGTCGCCCATGATCGCCTCGAGTTCCTGCTGGACGATCTTGACGAACTGCTGGCCCGGCGAGAGGCTCTTGGAGACCTCCTGGCCTACGGCGCGCTCGCGCACCCGCTCGATGAACGCCTTGACCACCGGCAGGGCCACGTCGGCCTCCAGCAGGGCACGGCGCACCTCGCGCAGGGTGTCCTTGATATTGTCGTCGGTCAGCTTGGCCTGACCGCTGATGGACTTCAGCGTCTTCGACAGACGCTCTGTCAAACTCTCGAACATGGGGCCCTCCGGCAGGGATGCCTGGCTTTGGGCGGCGATTATACGCCTTCCCGGCGTCAGTCTCCATGCGCCCGCCGGCATGGCTTCGCCCCCTCGCCGGCGCCCGGCTGGGCGCGACCGGGGGGATTCGGTATAGTAAGCCCTCCTTGGATTTTCCACCCGCGAGACGCCGCCGTCGACGGCGATGGACAGCAACCGATGCAGGCGCTTCCCTTTGCCCTCCTGGCCATAGCCTTTTATCTGGGCGCTGCCTCCTGGCAGGCGCTGGCACTTTTGCGCCGCGTGCCCCAGCGCCAGGGCCTGGTGCGCGGCCTCGGCACCCTGGGGCTGGCCTTCCACGGCTGGGTGATTGCCGCGGTGATTCACGAGACCGGCGGCCTCTGGCTCGGCCTGTCGCCGAGCCTGGTGATGGTCAGCGCCCTGATCACGGCACTGCTGATGCTGGTCAGCCTGGCCAAGCCGGTGCTCAATGCCGCCGTGGGGGTGCTGCCCATCGCGGCGCTGACCCTCGTGACCGCCGTAGCCTGGCCCGGCGGCGAGCACTCGGGCCACCTGACGCCGGGCATCGCCCTGCATGCCATCAGCTCGGCACTGGCCTTCGCGCTGCTGGCCATCGCCGCGGTGCAGGCCATGCTGCTGGCCTGGCAGAACCAGGCCCTGCGCCATCACCATACCCGCGGCGTGGTCCAGGCCCTGCCGCCGCTGACCACCATGGAGCGGGTGCTGTTCGAGCTGATCTGGGCCGGCATGATCCTGCTGACCCTGGCCATCGCCAGCGGCTTCCTGTTTCTCGACAACCTCTTTGCCCAGCACCTGGTCCACAAGACGGTGCTGTCGCTGGCCGCCTGGGTGATCTTCGCCGCCCTGCTGACCGGCCATCACTGGCTGGGCTGGCGCGGCCTCAGGGCGGTACGCTGGACCCTGGGCGGCGGCGCCCTGCTGCTGCTGGCCTACTTCGGCAGCAAGTTCGCCGTCGAAGTGATCTTCGCCTGAACCGGCCACCCGGGGCCTTGCCTTGACAGCCCCGGGGGGAATCCCTACAAACAAGCCTGACCTGTCATCGAGGACCTTCTCATCTTGAGTGACGATTTCCCGCTGGGACTGCTGTTCGGTCTGCTAGTCCTGCTCGTCGGCCTGTCCGCGTTCTTCTCGAGCTCCGAGACCGGCATGATGTCCATCAACCGCTACCGCGTCAGCCATCAGGCCAACAGCGGCGACCGCCCCGCCAAGCGCGTGCTGCGCCTGCTGGCGCGGCCCGACCGCCTGATCGGCGTGATCCTGATCGGCAACAACCTGGTCAACAACCTGGCGGCGGCTCTGGCCACGGTGCTGGCCATCCATTACTTCGGCGAGGTCACCGGTCCGGCCATCGCCCCGCTGATCCTGACCATCGTGATCCTGATCTTCGCCGAGGTCGGCCCCAAGACCTATGCGGCGATCAAGCCCGAGCGCATCGCCTACCCGGCGTCCCTGGCGCTCGAGCCGCTGCTCAAGGTGCTTTACCCGCTGGTCTGGCTGGTGAACGCCATCTCCAACGGCCTGCTGCGCCTGCTCGGCGTCAAGAACCTCGACGGCTCCGGCGATCACCTGACCCGGGACGAGCTGCGCACCGTGGTGCACGAGGCGGGCACCATGATCCCGCGTCGCCACCAGTCGATGCTGCTGTCGATCCTCGATCTCGAGAACGTCACCGTGAACGACATCATGGTGCCCCGCCACGAGGTGGTGGGCATCGACCTGGAAGACGATCTGGAGAGCATCCTGGCGCAGATCCGCACCAGTCAGCACACCCGGGTACCGGTCTTCAAGGGCGACATCAACAACATCATCGGCATGCTTCACCTGCGCAATGCCGCACGCTTCCTGTCCAAGGACGAGGTCACCAAGGCGGCCATCGTGCAGGAGGCTCGGGAGCCCTATTTCATTCCCGAATCGACGCCACTGCACACCCAGCTGCTCAACTTCCAGCAGCAGAAGCGCCGTACCGGCATCGTGGTCGACGAGTACGGCGACGTGGAGGGGCTGGTCACGCTTGAGGACATTCTCGAGGAGATCGTCGGCGAGTTCACCACCGACATGGCGGGCATGCACCAGGAGATGCACCTGCAGGACGATGGCAGCTACGTGATCGAGGGCACCGCCAACATCCGCGAACTGAACAAGTCGCTGGGCTGGCAACTGCCCACCGACGGCCCCAAGACCCTCAACGGCCTGATCCTCGAGCACCTCGAGTCCTTCCCCGAGGGCCCCACCTGCCTGCAGGTCGGCAACGTGCGCATGGAGATTCTCGAGGTCAGGGACAAGGTGATCACCTCGGCACGCTGCTGGCAGCACGTGCGCCGCACCGCCCGCCAGGAATGACGCCGACGCCCCGACCGGTCCAGGCCTGAGGCCTTGAGCCCTCAGGCCTGATCACCCGAGCGGAGACCACGAACCGACCTTCTGAGAAAAGAGCCGCGCTGGCAGCCAGCGCGGCTCTTTTTTTATAGGCTTTCTCGTAGCGCGCTTTTCGTCGCTCTTTTTTCTTCGTGCAAGGCGAATGGCCAGCGGAAACGTCAGGGTCAAGGCCTCACTCGGCGGCGCCGCGCGAGGCAGCTTGAGTGCCTGGCGTGATCCAGGCGTCGGCTTCCGCCTTCAGGGCCGTCACCCGGTCCGCCAGGCTGTCCCGACTGGCCTCGGCGGCCGGCACCGGCTCCCCGAATACCAACGCCACCCGCGCCTGGAAGCGCCGCGGCAGCCGACTCAGGGCGGGACCGTTGTGGTTAGAGGTCCAGGACCCCCAGAGCCCGGCGAGCCCGGCCGGCACCACCGGCACCGGGTTGCGGGCGAGGATCAGGTCGAGACCGCGACGAAAGGCCTGCACCTCGCCATCCCGGGTCAGCCGCCCCTCGGGGAAGAGCATCACCACCTCGCCATGACGCAACGCCTGGCTGACCTGATCGAGGGTACGTCGCAGGCCGCCGGGGTCACTGCGCTCGGAATCCACCGGGATGGCCCCTACCAGGCGGAACAGCCAGTTCAACCAGGGCGACTCGTAGATCGGCCGATCCATCAGGAAGCGCAACGGCCGTGGGCAGGCCCCACCGATTACCAGCGCGTCCATGAAGCTGACGTGATTGCAGACCACCAGCGCGGGTCCGCGGGCCGGCACATGGTGGCGACCGCGCAGGCGCAGCCGGTAGATCAGCGCGACCAGCGCGAACACCAGCAGGCGCAGCACCGGCCGCGGATGACGCACGATCATCGCCACCCCCGCCGCCAGAGCGATGCCGCCGAGGCTCGCCACGAAGCTCTGCAGATCGAGCCCCAGCCCCGATAGCATCAGCCAGCCATAACCGGCCGCCACCACCATCAGCAGCGCATTCACGATGTTGTTGGAGGCAATGATCTGGCCTCGCCGGGCCTCGTGGCTGCCGAGCTGCAGCAGGGTATAGAGCGGCACGATGTAGATGCCGCCACCGACGCCGACCAGCGCGAACCCCGCCAGCATGCGCCAGGCCGCCGGCGCCTCTAGCAGCCTCGCCAGCGGCTGCCCACCGGCCGTCGCGCTGTCCATGCCGGCCAGTAGCAGACTGGCCGCACCGATGATGAGCGCCCCCAGCGGTACCAGGCCAAACTCCAGGCGGCCTGCCGAGAGCTTGGCACAGGCCAGTGCCCCCGCCCCGACGCCACCGGCGAAGGCCGCCAACAGCAGGCTCAGCATGGCCGCCTCGCCCCCCGCCACCTGGTGCGCCCAGGCCGGCAGCTGGGTCAGGAAGCAGGCGCCCAGGAACCAGAAGACGCTGATGGCTTGGATCGCCGGCCACAGCACAGGCTCACGACGCGCGCCGCGCAGCACCTCGATCAGGCTCGTCAGGGGGCGAAAGCGCGGCCGGCCGCCCTCGCCCGCAGGATCAGCGGCGGCCGGCGTCCGGGACGTCGGCGGCAGCGCCAGACTGGCGCCAGCGCCCAGCAGGGCGATCCCCACCAGAGCGGCCATGAGTGACGGGCGCGACCAGGGCGCCGGCAATGCGGCCAGCACCCCCGCGAGCAGGGCACCGGCGAGGATCGCGGCGAAGGTACCGACATGAATCCAGGCATTGCCGCGACCGAGCTCATAAGACGGCAGGTGGTGCGGCAGGATGGCGAACTTGACCGCCCCAAACAGGGCCGACTGGGTGCCCGCCAGCACCAACAGCACGAACAGCGCCGCCAGGCTCTGGTACCAGATGGCCACGGCCGCCAGCGCCATCAGGATGCATTCGGCGAGCTTCAGCAAGCGCACCAGGCGCCGCTTGTCGAGGCGGTCGGCGAGCTCACCGCCCCAGGCGGAAAGCAGTAGAAAGGGCAGGATGAAGAGCCCCGCCGCCAGGTTGATGGCCAGTCCCAGATCCCAGCCGTGGCGTGGCACGGCGACGAAGGTCAGCATCAGCAGCAGGGTGTTGCGCAGGAGGTTGTCGTTGCAGGCGCCCAGCGCCTGCACCCAGAACAGGGGCGCGAAGCGACGCTGGGTCAGCAGGCCGCGATTCACATGCCGCCCGGCTGGTGCCGGAGCCCGTTGAGCAGGGTCGTGAGTAGCTGGTCGAGCAGCTCCCCGACCTCCAGCGGCTGGCCCTGCCAGTAGCCCAGGCGCTCGTTGAGGCCCAGCTGTACCAGGCCATGGACGCTGCCCCAGAGGGTGCGGGCCAGGCGGCGGGCCTCCAGATCATCGATCGCCGGCTGGAACTCCTTGAGGGTGGCCTCGACCCTCACGAACAGCGCCTCGATCATGTCGTTCTGACGCTGATCGAGCTCGCCCTCCTGAGCCAGCGGGTAATCGAACAGCAGCTGCCAGCGGTAGGGGGAGGTCTTGGCGAACTGCCAGTAGGCCTTGGCCAGGCCGGTCAGCCGCGCCTCGGGGCCACCGCTCTCGAGTCCCTCGATGGCACCGCGCAGATGGGCCAGGGTCTCGATATTGGCGTGCTGCAGGAGGTTGTTGAAGCTGCCATAGAGCTTCAGCAGGGTGCTGGGCGCACAACCGACCTCCCTCGCCAACGCGCGCAGCGACAGCGTATGGACGGGGTGCTCCTGGAGCCAGGCATCGCATGCGGCCATGACCTGAGCATGCAACGCTTCGGGCGCGTGCTGTCTGGGACGTGCCATTGCATCCTCGCAGGTACGCTGAACGGCTAGAGGGCGGAAGCGACAGAATCGCAGGTATCGAACAGCGTTTTATATCAGCATACCGCCCCCGCGCACAAACACAACTTCGTCAACGGGGCCACCGCCGGCGCTATGCAGTCCCGGGGCTCTTGGGTACCCTGACACCTCGCGCCAGTCGCCTGGCATCCATCAGCACCACCTGCTAAGACGACACGGGAGAGCCCATGGCCGGCCGCCTGCACATCGCGCCGCTTGACCTGCCCCGGCTACTGCCCGACCTCGCGATCGACGAACCGCTGCTGACCGGTGCCAACCTGGCTCCCCGCCAGGGGCTGTCGATGATCCGCCTCGATGCCGGCCGCCCGCACCTGAGCCGCGCCTTCTGGGGACTGACCCCGCCGTGGCTTAAGGTGCTCGACCACGCTCCCCACTGCGCCCGGGCGGAGAGTCTCGACGAGCGCAAGATGTTCGCCGAAGCCTTCGCCGCCCGCCGCTGCCTGATTCCGGTCAGCGGCGTCTATGTCTGGCGCACCTTGCCCCGCGGCAAGCAGCCCTACCTGGTGACCCGCGTCGATCGCGGCCCCCTGCTGCTGGCTGGCCTCTGGGCCCGCTTCCACACCACCCTGAGCGCCTTCCACGATTCCATGGCGCTGATCACCGTGGCCGCACCGCCGCTGCTGGCACCGCTCAGCGACCGCCTGCCGGCGGTGATCGAGGCCGGCCAGGCAACGGCCTGGCTCGACCCGGCGACGCCGCTCGACGAGGCTCGCGCCATGCTCAATCCGGCTCCCAGGGAACTGTTGGGCGCTTTTCCGGTATCAAGACGAGTGAATCACCCGCTGAATCAGGAATGGGCCTGTGGTCACCCGACCGGCCCCATGCTGCGCTGGCAGCCTGCACAGGAGTCATGATGACCGCCATAACCCGCCTTGCATCCCTGCGCCGCCATCGCGACCGCCTGGCCCTCGGCAGCGCCCTGCTGCTGGCCCTCATTGCCCCGACGCTGGCCAGCGCCTCGGCAACCGCCGAGGTCTCCGCCCAAGGATCCTCGCAAGCGTCGCCCGCCCTGGAGACTCAGGCCCTCAAGACCAGCCCCCATGACCGGCGCGACTACCGGCTGCTGACCCTGGACAACGGCCTGACCGTACTGCTGGTTAGCGACCACGAGGCCGACAAGGCCGCCGCCTCGATGAACATCGATGTCGGAAGTGCCAGCGACCCCGAGGACCTGGCGGGCCTTGCCCACTTCCTCGAACACATGCTGTTTCTCGGCACCGAGGCCTACCCGGCCGCCGACGCCTATCAGTCCTACATCAATCGTCACGGCGGCAGCCACAACGCCTTCACGGCAAGCCAGGACACCAACTACTTCTTCGACATCGAGCCCGAGGCCCTGCCCGGCGCCCTGGATCGGTTCAGCCAGTTCTTCATCGCGCCCCGCTTCAATGCCGACAAGCTGGAGAGCGAGCGCAACGTGGTGCATTCTGAGTATCAGGCGCGGCTGCGCGATGACGGACGCCGCGAGAATGATGCACTCGACCAGGTGCTCAACCCCGACAACCCGACCACCGGTTTCTCGGTGGGCAGCCGCGCCACCCTGACGTTGCCCGAGAACGCCAATACACCGCTGCGCGAGCGGGTCATCGATTTCTTCGAGACCCACTATGGCGCCAACGTGATGCACCTGGTCCTCGTCGCCCCCCAGCCGCTGGATGAGCTTGAGGACCTGGTGCGCGAGCGCTTTGCGGCGATTCCGGATCGCGGCCTGAGCCGCCCCGAAGTCGACGCCCCCCTGGTGCGCGCCGACAGCCTGCCGCTGTCCCTCGAGGTCGCCTCGCTGCGCGACGAGCGCCAGCTGCGTTTCTACTTCCCGGTGCACGACCCCGAGCCCTTCTACGCCACCAAGCCCGCTTCCTATATTGCCAACCTGCTCGGCCATGAGGGCGAGGGCAGTCTGCTGGCGAGGCTGCGCGAGGCCGGGCTGGCCGATGGCCTGTCGGCCGGTGTCGGCCACGGCGATGGAAAGCAGGCGCTGTTCACCGTCAGTATCAGCCTGACGCCCGAGGGCGCCCGACAGATCCCGCGGATCCAGGCGAGCCTGTTCTCGTCCATCGACCGCATCCGCCGTGAGGGGCTCGCCCCCTGGCGCTATCAGGAGCAGGCCCGCCTCGCCGAGCAGGAGTTCCGCTTCCAGCAACACGGCGCCCCGCAGCACGACGCCACCCGCCTGGCCATGAACCTGGCGCACTATCCGAGCCACGACGCCCAGTACGCACCCTACCGCATGGATGGCTTCGACGCGCCGCGCATCGAGGCCTATCTGGCGGCACTGACGCCGGATAATCTATTGCGGGTCTATCGCGCCCCCGACGTGACAGGCGAGACCACGTCTCCCTGGTTCGACGCCCCCTACCGCGTCACGCAGCCCCCCGAGTGGGCGAGCGCCTCGCCACTCGAAGACCTGGCCCTGCCCGAGCCCAACCCCTATATCGCCGAGGATCTCCACCTCGGTGAGGAAGAGGATGCCGTCCCCGGGCGCCTACTGAACACGCCCGGCGCCGAGCTCTGGCACCAGGCCCATGCCGGCTTCGACACCCCCAAGGTGGAATGGCGATTCAGCCTCCAGCACCCGGCGGCAGCGGCCAATGCCCGGGATGCCGCCTTGACCCGGCTGCTTGCCGGCTGGCTCAACGACAGCCTCAACGAGGCCCTCTACCCCGCCCGGCTGGCCGGCCACCAGTTCAACGCCTATGCCCACGCCCGCGGCATGACCCTGGCCTTCTCCGGCTGGCGCGACCGCCAGCCGCGACTGATCGAGCGGGTGCTCACCCAACTGACCGAGGGCGATATCCGCGCCGACAGCGTCGCGCGGGTCCGTCACCAGCTCGAGCGCGAATGGCGCAACGCCCCCGAGGCGGCTCTCTATCAGCAGGCCAATCGCGCGCTCGGCGAGGCGCTGCTGCGCCCTCAGTGGCCGGCGGCGACCCTGCTCGAGGCCATCGACACCCTGGACGCCGAGGCCCTGCGCGACTATCGCGAGGCCTTCCTCGGCGCGCTGCGCGTCGAGGCCCTGGCGGTGGGCGACCTGTCGGCCGACACCGCCCGCGCCACCGGCGAATCGGTCATCGCCACCCTGGCCCCGACCCTCGAGGCCACGGCGATACCCGACCTCGAGCCGCTGGACATCTCAGACGCCCTGCCCAACCTGCACCCCCACAGCACCCGCCAGGATTCGCTGGTGCTGCGCTACCTTCAGGGCCAGACCCGCACGCTGGACGAGCAGGCACGCCTGGCGGTGCTCGGCCAGCTGATCGCCACGCCCTTCTACACCCGGCTGCGCACCGAGCAGCAGCTCGGCTACATCGTCAGCGCCAGCTACATGCCGCTGCTCGAGGCGCCGGGCCTCGCCCTGCTGGTTCAGTCACCGGAGGCCGACAGTCAGGTGATCGGAAGCCGCATCTCGGCCTTCCTCGACGAGTTCGACCAGACCCTCGCCGAGCTGGACGAGGCCGCCCTGGCCCCATACCGGCAGGCCGTCCATGACCGCCTGCTGGAGCGCGACACCTCGCTTGGGCAGCTCGCCAATCGCCATTGGCAGGCCTTGGCCCGCGACGACACCGGCTTCGATCATCGCGAGCGCCTGGCCACGCGGGTCGCGACTCTCACTCCGCAGGGGCTGAAAGAGGCCTGGGGCGAGCTGCGAGAGGCGCCGACCGCCGACATCACCTTCGACCCCGGCGACAGCCCCAGCGATCTGCAGGCCCTCACCGCCGAGCTGATCCCGCTGCCCGAGGGCGACTGAGCCGCGCCTCGCGCCGCACCTCCCGACACGACGACGCCCGGCCCCTGTCTCAGGGCGCCGGGCGTCGTCGTTGTGATCCGCCGTTGTGATTCGTCGCGTAAGGGCGAGGCGTCAGGCGCCGAAGGCCTGCGCCGGCATGATCGCCTCGACGTGCATCACCAGTTCCTCCAGCACCTGGCGCTCGTGATCCTCGAGACTGACCTGGTTCAGGCGCTCGATCTCCCGGGCGAAGCCCTGCAGGGTCAGGCCGCCGAGGCTGGCATCGTTCATGCGTGACCAGCGATAGGCATCCCACTGGCCCTGCTCCTCGCCCTCGAGGGTGTCGGGGTAGCTGCGCGCCCGGAAGCGGAACAGCATCTCCTCGAGGCGCGGGTCCTGGAAGGCGAAGCTGGCGCCGACCAGGTCCCAGGGATCCGCCTCCCGCACCCGCTGCATCTGCTGGCGGTCGGCCGGCGAGAAGAAGCCGCCGGAGTAGAGCATCAGGTCCGGGTCCTGCGGACCTTCGGGGGGCGGCTCGGCGAAGACCCCCGCGGCGCTGCGCGCAGCCTCGGGGGCGGCCGAAAGCCGCTTCCAGTGCTCGCGACAGGTGGGCAGGTCGAGCCCCAGGCGCTCGACGATGGCGCCGTACTCGCCGCGACGCTCGCCGCTTATATCCTTCAGGTAACTCACCGGCATCAGTACCGGGCTCTTGTTGAGGTGGATCACCTTAAGCGGAATGCGGGTCTCGCCCTCGGCAAGCTCATCGGCGCCGACGAACACCCGAGCCCGGATCTCCTCCACCGACAGCTCGAACAGCGGCGTCGGGTCCACCGCCAGGTCATAGACGATCACCCCGTTGGGATTACTGGGATGCTCGGCCAGCGGCATCACCAGCGCGCTGCAGGCGCGGCTCGCCGGGTAGCGGCGGGAGATATGCAAGAGCGGCTTGCGCGAGGCGATATCCAGCCGCTTGGCCACCTCGCGCTTGCTGCGCAGGGCCAGCAGGTAGTCGAAGAGCCCCGAGTTACAGGACTTGAGCAGTCGCGCCAGGGCGATGGTGGCGCGCACGTCGGCCAGGGCATCGTGGGCGCCGGCATGCTCGATGCCATTGGCGGCGGTCAGGTGCTCGAGCTTGAAGCTCGGGGCACCGTCCTCGCGCCTGGGCCACTCGATGCCCTCGGGGCGCAGGGCATGGAAGGCCCGCACCACGTCGATCAGGTCCCAGCGCGAATTGCCGTTCTGCCACTCCCGGGCATAGGGATCGAGGAAGTTGCGGTAGAAGAGGTGGCGGCTGACCTCATCATCGAAGCGCAGGCTGTTGTAGCCCAGGACACAGGTGCCGGGCTCGCTCATGGCGTCGTTGATGATGCCGGCGAACTCGGCCTCGGGTACGCCCCGACGCTGCGCCTTCTGCGGCGTGATCCCGGTGATCAGGCAGGCCTGGGGATGCGGCAGGTAATCGTCGGCGGGCTTGCAGTAGACCTCGAGGGGCGCGCCGATCTCGTTGAAGTCGGCATCGGTGCGGATCGCGGCAAACTGCGAGGGCCGATCCCGGCGCGGGTCGGCCCCGAAGGTCTCGTAGTCGTGCCACAGAAAGGTCCGCGGAGCGGCGGGGGGCGGCGCCATGACAGGCTCTCCAGCAGTCCAAATAACGCCCAGCCTAGCACAGTCCCCGGAGCGGCTCAGCCGCTCCGGGGCGGGCCTTGCTCATTGCCGCCTTCATGACCGGCTCAGCTGCGCGGCAGGGTCACGTTGAGCTCGAGCACCGAACAGTCCTCGTCGCGATCGAGGCTGATGTTGATGGCATCCTGCTCGACCTTCACGTAGCGGCGAATCACCTCCAGCAGCTCGCGCTCCAGCATCGGCATGTAGTCCGGCTGGTCCCGCTGGCCACGCTGGTGGGCGACGATGATCTGCAGCCGCTCCTTGGCGACCGAGGCGGTCTTCTTGCGCTCGCCTTTCAGGAAATCCAGCAGTTTCACCGACGACCTCCCCCGAACACGCGGCTCAGCAACCCTTTCTTCTGGTACTCATGGAAACGCAGCGGCACGCTCTCGCCGAGCAGCCGCGACACGGTATCGGTGTAGGCCTGGCCGGCGTCGCTCTTCTGGTCGTGGGTGACCGGAATGCCCTGATTGGAGGCCCGCAGCACCGCCTCGGACTCGGGGATCAGGCCGATCAGGTCGATGGCCAGGATCTCGCAGATGTCGTCGAGATTGAGCATGTCACCGTCGTCGACCCGGGTCGGGTTGTAGCGGGTGATCAGCAGGTGCTCCTTGATCGGGTCGCGGTTCTGCTCGGCGCGACGGGTCTTGGAGGACAGCAGGCCGAGGATGCGGTCGGAGTCACGCACCGAGGACACCTCGGGGTTGGTCACCACCACCGCCTCGTCGGCGAAGTACATGGCCAGCTGGGCGCCGCGCTCGATGCCCGCCGGCGAGTCGCAGATGATGAAGTCGAAGTCTTCGGTCAGGGCATCGAGGATCTTCTCGACGCCTTCGCTGGTCAAGGCGTCTTTATCGCGAGTCTGGGAGGCCGGCAGGATGTGCAGGTTCTCGACCCGCTTGTCACGTATCATCGCCTGGTTGAGCCCAGCATCCCCCTGGATGACGTTGACCAGGTCATAGACCACGCGGCGCTCGCAGCCCATGATCAGATCGAGGTTGCGCAGGCCGACGTCGAAGTCGATCACCACGGTCTTGTTGCCGCGCAGCGCCAGGCCCGTGGCGATGGCCGCCGCACTGGTCGTCTTGCCGACCCCACCCTTGCCGGAGGTCACTACAATGATCTTGGCCAAGATAAGCTTCCTGTTGCTAAAGAGATAACCGATCGCCGCCCTGCTCAGGACAAGGCGGCGATCGCCAGCTGGTCCTCGCTCAGGCTGACCTGGACGGTACTGCCCAGCAGCCGCGGATCGATGTCGTCCAGACGTTTGTAGTTGCCGGCCACCGACAACAACTCGGCGTGAAGCTCGCGACAGAAGATGGCAGCCTCGCGTCCACCATGAATGCCCGCCAGGGCCCGGCCCCGCAGGGCACCATAGACATGAATATTGCCGGCCGCCAGCACCTCGGCGCCGGCATTGACCGCCCCGATCACCACCAGGTCGCCGTCCGCGGCGCTGACCTGCTGCCCCGAGCGAACGGTACCGCGGTAGATGCGCCCCGTCGGGGTCACCTCCGCCTGGCCCGCCCCCTGGGACGCGGCGTCTTCGGGCGCGGCAGTCTCCGGGGCGAGCGCCGCACGGGGCTCGCCCTGCGCCGTCACGCTCTCGAGGGCACGGGGACGCAGCTCCTGAGGCGGGAACCAGCCAAGCCCCAGCGCCCAGGCGGACTGCTTGACCGGATCGGTCCCGCCGCGTACCGCCACCGGCAACAGCTTGTGCGCCCGGCAGACCGCACAGATTCGCTCCAGCGACAGGTGGGGCTCATCGAGCTTCTCGACGCTGAGCACCACGGGCGTATGCTGAAAGAAGGCCGGCGACTGGCTGAGCTTGCCGGCCAGCTGGTCACGGATGCGCTCGGGATCGGCGCTGGTCAACTCCATGACCGTCATGGGCAACATGCCACCCTTGAAGGTAAATGCCATGCTGGCCCTGTCCATCTTGAGACTCATTGCCGGACTCCGCAGCGGGTGATGAGAGTTAAAGCTAAGCGAGGGATTGCGACCCTGCAACTGATCATAAGACCAAGCGGCCAGGCTGTCAGTGATTGTCTTGTCCTGCGGGCCTAATGACCCGCTGTCAGCCGGCTCCAGGGCGGCCACGAAGGCAAAACGCCCCGGTGTCCTTGATGCCGGCGGGGCTTTTCCGGTGCTGCGTCGCATGCTTAGATGATTGCTCATGGCCATGGCGCGGTGCAGGCGCCACCCCGCCGATACAGGAATGCAACGTCACCATGTCAGGAAAGACTCCCTCAGGATGGATCCGTCGCCTGCTGTCCCCGCGCTGGCAGCACCCCGATGCCGAGAAACGCCGCGAGGCTGCCCAGCGCCTGGACGCCACGCGCCCCGAGGACCATCGCCGGCTCGAGACGCTGGCCCGGGACCCGGATGCCAGGGTCCGCCAGTCCGCCCTGTCCCGGCTCGCCGATCCCCAGGCGTTGCTGGCGATGCTCGAAGACGAGGCCTCGCCGGAACTGACGACGCGCCTGACCGCCTTGCTGGTGGGACACGACGGCGACCTGAGCCTGGCGCATCGTCTGGCGCTGGTGGAACGCCTCTCGCACCCGCGCCTGCTGAATGATATCGCCATGCAGGGAGACAACCAGCAGCTCAGGCTGACCGCGCTGGCGCGGATCACCGACGAAACCGCGCTGCTTGACCAGGCCTGCGAGAACGGCATCGCCGCCGTGCGCCGCGCCGCCGCCGATCGCATCGACAGCGAAAGCGGCTTGCGTGAACTGGCCCGCCGCGCTCGGCGAGACAAGCAGATTCAGCGGCTGGCCCGGGAGGCCCTGAACCGGCGCCGGGCCGATGCCGCCCAGGCCCAAGCGGCCCACGAGAAACGCGAGCGGCTGCTCAGCGCCCTGGAAGCCCATGTCACCCATGCCTGGGAGCCCCTGTATGCCGGCCGCTATCGGCACCTGACACGGGAGTGGGAGAGCCTCAAGGACCTGCCCAGCGCCGAACATGAGCGTCGCTACCAGGACGCGGCCCTGGCCTGTCGCAAGGTCATCAGCGACCACGAGGCCCACCAGCAGGCCGCCGAAAGCGCGCATCAACAGCGCGAGAACGATGACGAAACGCGCCTTGGCCTGATCGAGTCGCTGGAGGAAGGCCTCGCCGGCCTGCGCCAGCATACGCGCCTCACCGGCCAGGACATGGCCAGCCTGCGCGCCCAGAAGCGCCTGCTCGATCAGCGCTGGGCGGCGCTTTCCGATCGTCACCCGCCCAGGGAGACCCTGCGCGCCCGCCACGACCAGGCCTTGGCCGACTACCATCGCCTGGATGTCGCCTGGTCGCGGCTCGAGCAGCACGCTGCAACCCTCGAACGGGCGCTCACCGACCATGACCGCGACCGCCTGGTCGCCCTGCTCGAGACCATCGCCTGGCCGAGCGAGCTGCCGCCCACCGACGCCATCGCCCAGGCGCGCGCCCAGCTCGACCCGCACCCGCCGCTCCACGGCCACGAGGCATCGACGGCCGGTCGCGACACACTCGAGCGTGACCTCGCGACCCTCGAGGAGCAGCTCAAGCGCGGCGCCTTCAAGGCCGCCAGCCGCCTGCACCAGCAACTGCGCCAGCAGCTCGCGACCCGTCCCGAGCAGGAACGCCGAGGCATCGAGAGCCGACTCAAGCGCCTTGGCGCACAGCTCGCCGAGCTGCGCGACTGGCGCGGCTTCGTCGCGGCCCCCAAGCGAGAGCAGCTGTGTGAGGCCATCGAGGCCCTGACCGAGGATGGCACCCTGGCCGCCGAGGCATTGGATCGCCGCCACCGGCGGCTGGTCCAGGAATGGAAGGCCCTCGGCGATGCCGCCGCCACCCACGAGCTGTCGAGGCGTTTCCGCCAGGCCTCCGATCGTCTGCACGAGCGCCTGGCGCCCTGGCGGGAGCAGCAGCAGACCCTGCGTATCCAGAACCTCGAGACGCGCCGCGCCCTGTGTGACCAGCTCGAGACTCTGCTGACGCGCCCCGATCCCGAGGCCGATCCGGACGCCCTGCGCGAGATTCGCGACAAGGCCCGCGAACAGTGGCGGCGCTGTTCTCCGGTCCCTCGGCCTCAGGCCCAGACGATCGGCCGGCGCTTTGCCACCCTCAGCCACGACCTTCAGAACCTGATCGATCGCCGCGCCCGAGAGATCGCCGCGGCCAAGCGCGCACTGATCCAGGAAGCCCGCACCCTGAGCGAATCGGCCCAGCCGGCCAGCCGGACGGCCCGGGACGCCAAGGGCCTGCAGCGGCGCTGGCGAGCCCTTGGCCGGGCGCCCAAGGGCGAGGAGCAGGCCCTGTGGCGGGAGTTTCGTGACCTGTGCGACGAGATCTTCGCCCGTCGCGAGGCGGAGCACGACGATCAGGCTGCCCGGGCCAAGGCGCGCCTGGACGCCATGCAGGCCGTCATCGATCGCCTCGATGCCTGGCAGCCGTCCTCCAGCCGCGATCAAGCTGTGCTCGACGAGGCCAGCGCCGAGATCGAGGCGCTCAAGCCCCTGCCCTCGGGGCGCCGCACCGAGGGCATGCGCAAGCGCTGGGCCGGAATCGTGCGGGCGCGCCGCGAACGGCTGGCCCGCCTGGCCGTCCATGAAGAGATCCGAGCCTGGCAATCCCTGCAACCGCTGCTCTCGGCGCACCTGGACGCCGACCGCAAGGCCCTGGACGGCCTGGCGCCCCGCGAGGTTGTCGCCGACGAGGTACTGGCCGGCGAAACACTGGCCGGCGACATGCTGAAGGCCCACCAGGCCCGCAACGACGCCCGCCGCCATCCTCCTGCCCCACAGACGGTCACGGATACCCTGACACGCCTGCGGGTGCATTTGGCGCTGCTGGCCGGCAGCGGTCTCGCCCATCAGGACGAGCCACTGCGCCTGGCGATTCAGGTCGAGCGCCTCAACGAGAGCCTCGGCCAGGAGGCCTCCCGGGCCGAGGAACTGCACGGCGTGCTGTGCGCCCTGCTGGCCACCGGCCCGGTGCCCGCCCAGCACTGGGCGCGCGAGGCACTCGAGCTCGATGCCCTGCTGCACCAGATGCTGCCTCTGCCGCCGCCCTGACCGGGACGCTGCCCATGGCTAGGTGGGCGGCCAAGCACGGCATGACATCTCATCTCGACAGCAACCAAAAGCCCCGAGGCCAAGGCCTCGGGGCTTTTTTGGGGCGTGCTTCGTATTGTGTCTTTCGGCGCTGGCGAGCCTCAGCCCATGAACTGGCCGCCGTTGATGTCCAGGTTGGCGCCGGTGATGAAGCCGGATTCCTTGTCGGCCAGGAAGACCACCGCCCGGGCGATCTCCTCAGGGGTACCGTAACGCTTGACCGGAATCCCCTCGCGAATCGCCTCGCGTACCTTCTCGGGAATCTGCATGATCATGTCGGTCGCGATGTAGCCCGGCGACAGGGTGTTGACGGTGATGCCCTTGGTCGCGGTTTCCTGCGCCAGCGACATGGTCAGGCCATGCATGCCGGCCTTGGCGGCCGCATAGTTGACCTGGCCGAACTGGCCCTTGCGGCCGTTGATCGAGGAGATGTTCACGATCCGGCCATAGCCGTGCTCGAGCATGTCCTCGATGACACCGCGACAGGTATTGAAGACGCTGTTGAGGTTGGTATCGATGACCTCGTGCCACTGATCGGGGGTCATCTTCTTCATGGTGCCGTCCCGGGTGATACCGGCACAGTTCACCAGCACGCTGACGGGGCCATGCTGGTCGCGAATCTCGGTGACGCCTCTGACGCAGTCGTCATAGTCGGTCAGGTCGACACCGGACAGCGCGATGTTGTCGAAGCCATCGGCCTGTTGGGTGGCGAGCCACTGCTTGGCCTTCTCAGGATTGTGATACCCCGCAACGACCTGATAGCCCTCCTTGGCCAGGGCGCGGCAGATCGCCGTTCCGATGCCACCGGTACCACCGGTAACCCACGCGACGGGTGCTGCATTAGCCATTGTGTATCTCCCTGATAGCTGACTGGATGCCACGACGCGTGGCCCGAACAGTATGGACCATTCCCGCGCCGGCACCTGCGAGCATCGCAACCCAGGGTGACAGTTTCAATTCATCCCGAGCGATTATTGTCACCCTCGATTCAACTCTTGACCCTGAGCAAAAACCCTGTATTATGTGCCTCACGTTGATGCGGGGTGGAGCAGTCTGGTAGCTCGTCGGGCTCATAACCCGAAGGTCATCGGTTCAAATCCGGTCCCCGCTACCAAACATAGAAAAAGCCGATACTCTTTGGGTGTCGGCTTTTTTGCATCTGGCCACAGCGATGTATTCAGCCCGAAGGCCATCGGTTCGCTCTGGCTTCAACGTCGGCGGTCCCCGCTACCAAACATAGAAAAAACCGATACTCTTTGAGTGTCGGCTTTTTTGTATCTGGCCACAGCGATGCATTCAGCCCGAAGGCCACCGGTTCGCTCTGGCTTCAACATCGGCGGTCCCCGCTACCAAACACAGAAAAAGCCGATACTCTTTGAGTGTCGGCTTTTTTGCGCCTGGCCACAGTAATGCATTCAGCCCAAAGGCCATCGGTTCGCTCTGGTTCCTGGATTCATAGAATAACCGCAGCACTTTGGCCCACGAGGTAGAGGCGGGAGGGGCAGCGCCGGTACCCTTCTCGGCTCACCGTCCAAAGTGAAGAAGAGCATGGGATACCGACAGCTGACCCAGACCCAACGATACCAGATCTATGCCCGTTATGACCTGGGCGTTAGCCGACGACAAATCGCCAAAGAGCTTGGCATCCACAACAGTACGATCAGCCGTGAGCTGCGCCGCAACGTCACCGCCAGCGGCTATGATCCTGAGCAGGCCCAGTCCCTCAGTGATCATCGGCGTCGCACCGCCTGGAAGTGGACGAAGCGCTTGCCCTGCATGATCGCCGCAGTCGTTGACCGGCTGCGGGAGGAGTGGAGCCCAGAGCAGACTCAGCGGTTTCATGGCGCCCTTGGCTGGCGTAGGCGTCAGTCACCAGTGGATCTACGCCTTGATCTGGGATGATAAGGCCCGTGGTGGCGATCTTTGGCAGCACCTCCGCCAGCCCAAGCGGCGCAGTAAGCACCGTGCTCAGGCGAAGAGCGCAGGGCTCGGTAAGATTCCCAACCGCGTAGGCATCGAGCATCGCCCCGCTGAAGTCGATGACAGGCGCTTTATCGGGCACTGGGAGGGTGACACCGTGGTCCAGGGGCACAAGCAATCGGGCCTGGTGACACTGGTCGAGCGACGTAGCGGCTATCTGCTGGCGGCACGACTGCCCAAGCTCTCAGCGGATCTGACGCAGAGGGCCATGATCCGCCTGCTGAAGCCTCGCCGAGGTGCTGTCCAGACCATCACCCTGGACAACGGCTCGGAATTCGCGGATCACGAGACCGTGGCCAAGGCGGTAACGGCAGCGACTTACTTCTGCGATCCCTACTGTTCCGGGCAGCGTGGGACCAATGAGAACACCAATGGCCTGATACGACAGTACTTCCCCAAGGGAACGGATTTCCGACAGGTCACAGATGCCAAGCTGCGCAAGGTGGTCGAGAAGCTGAATGACCGACCCCGAAAGCGTCTCGGCTATCGCACACCGGCACAGGTGTTTCTGGGGGAATATTCAGGAGCCCTAGATACCGCAGGTGCTGCGCTTGTTGCTTGAATTCAGGGTTTCAACGTCAGCGGTCACTGCTACTTAACCCAGAAAAAGCCGATACGCAGGCGAGTATCGGCTTTTTGCGTCTGGGCCGCTGCCACAGCCAGCTGCCGACACCTTGAATCCGCACCCGATCACCCGCATGTAACGGTAAATTTCCCAACTCTCAAGGTAGCCTGCATGCCGATCGTCGACCCGCGCAGTGGCGCGCCCCTGACTTCCGAAGCCGACACCGGTGACGCGGCCGGCGCCGATGCCGCCACCTACATCGTCGATCTCGACATGAGCAACTTCCAGCAAGTGGTGCTGGAAGGCTCGATGAACACGCCGGTGGTGCTGGACTGCTGGGCCTCCTGGTGCGAGCCCTGCAAGAACCTGATGCCGGTGCTGGAGAAGCTGGCCCGCGAATACAACGGGGCCTTCGTGCTGGCCAAGCTCAATATCGAGGAGCATCAGCAGATCGCCGCGCAGCTGGGCATCCGCTCGGTGCCGGACGTCAAGCTGATCATGCAGGGCCAGCTCTACGACGAGTTCCAGGGCGCGCTGCCGGAAGGCCAGATCCGCGAGTGGCTTGGCAAGCACATCGCCGCCCCGGCCGCCCCGGAGGCCTCGCCCGAGGAGCAGGCCGAGGCAGCGCTGGCGGCCGGCGACCCGGCCACCGCCCGAGCAATCTACCAGCAGCTGGTACAGGACAATCCCCAGCACCATGACTACCAGGTCGACCTGGCCGGTGCCGTGCTGGCCGAGGGCCAGGCCGAGGACGCCCGGGCGATCCTCGACAACCTGCCCCCGGAACACCGCGATGCGCCCCGGGCTCGCGGCGTACGGGCACGACTCGAGTTCGGCGAGGAAGCCCCGGACGCCGAGGCGCTGGCAGCCCTTGGCGATCGTGACGATAGCGAGGCGCAGTTCCTGCGCGCCCTGCGCCGTGTCGCCGACGGCGACTATGAGGCCGGCCTCGACGCCCTGCTGACGCTGATGAAGCGCGACCGCGCCTACGGCGACGATGCCGCCAAGAAGACCCTGGTGCGGGTCTTCGACGCCCTCGGCGCCGACCACCCGCTGACGGTCACCTACCGCCGCAAGCTGTTCGCGCAGCTCTACTGAGCCAGCACCCGGTCGAGGCGTGAGAGCGCCTCGTCCAGCTGGGAGCGGGTGGTGCCGAAGTTGAGGCGCACGAAGCCCGGCCAGCCGAAGTCGGCACCGTCGGATAGCGCTACCCGCGCCTCTTCCAACAGTACCCGTTGCGGCGATTCCCCGAGCCCTGAGCGGCGCAGGTCGAGCCAGGCGAGATAGGTGGATTGCGGCGCGCTCATGGTCACCCCCGGCCAGCCGGCCACCGCCTCGGCCAGGCGTACCCGATGCCCGCGCAGGGTCGCGAGCAGGGCCTGGCGCCAGGGTTCACCCTGGGTGTAGGCGGCCTCGGCGGCCACCAGGCCCAACACATTGGCATCCGGCATCAGCCCCTTCGCCGCTGCGGCAAACCGCCGACGCAGCGACGCATCGGGAATCACCGCGCAGGCCGCGGTCAGGCCGGCCAGGTTGAAGGTCTTGGAGGGCGCCCAGAGGGTGATGATGCGCCTGGCCAGCGCCGGGAACTGGGCCGCCAGTGGCCGGTGGCGGGCACCTTCATCCAGCAGCAGGTCACAGTGCAGCTCATCGGAGACCACCAGCAGGTCGTGACGCTCGACCAGCGCCGCCAGGCCATTAAGCTCTTCGCTGCTCCAGGCCCGCCCGGTAGGATTGTGCGGTTGGCACCACAGCAGCAGCCGGGTCTCGGGGGTGATGGCGGCCTCCAGCGCGTCCAGATCGAGGCGCCAGGGCTCCCCCGGTACCTCGGGTTCGGCGAGCGGCGCGGTCTGGGCCCGCCGCCCGGTGCGCTCGGCGACGCTGAGGAACGGCGGGTAGATCGGCGTCACCGTGAGGATGCCGTCGCCCGGTGCGGTGAAGGCCAGGCTAGCCAGATGCAGCGCCGGCACCACGCCCGGCAACCAGTGCTGCCACTCCGGCGCGATCGCCCAGTCGTAATGCTCGCCGCTCCAGGCGCACAGCGCCTCGCGCAGGCTGTCCGGCACCTCGCCATAGCCGAAGACCCCGTGGGCGATCCGCGCCTCCAGGGCCTCGATCACCGCCGGCGGCGAACGGAAGTCCATGTCGGCGACCCACAGCGGCAGGACGTCATCGTCGTGGCGATGCCATTTCTGCGAGGGCCAGTCGGCGGCCTGACCATGTCGTGACGGATGGCGGCGCTCGACGGGCGTGGCAAAATCGAATTTCATAGACAGTCCTTTCCAAGGGGGCAGACGAATGCACGAGACCATGCCGCAACGCGGCTTCTATGCCAAGGTGCGCCGCGGCCTGCCCGCCATCATCGGCCGCTGGCTGGCGCTCGGCCAGGGCGATGCCGATCGCCTGGCGCTGATCCTGGCCGAAACCGCCCGGGTCGCCAAGCTCGGAGAACCGGAGGCCACCCCCAATGGCGCCACCCTGGAGGCCTGGAGTCGGGCCGCCGACGAGGAGATTCCGCTCTGGGCCGGTCGCACGGTGGTCTTCCTGCTCGCCCAGATGCCCGCCCGGCCCGTGCCCGGCGACGAAGACGAGGCCAGTGCCTGGGCCTACTGCTGGCTGCGCAACCGCGACGATGCCGACCACGCAAGCGCCGCGGCGGCGCTGCCCGAACATCTGCGCGAACCGTTGTCCGCGGCCCTCGAGGCCGCCTGGCAGGATCGCCAGGGGCTGCGCCTGGTCTGAGCGGCCGGCTCGTGAGCGGCAGGGCCATGAACGATAGGCCGTGAGCGCCCGGCCCGAGAGCCGGGCTAGCGGCGTCGCCCCGCCCGCTTGGGGCGAAACCCCGCCGGCTTGGTCGACAGCCAGTCGACGAAGGCGCGGATCTCCGGGTGCGCGAGCAGCGCCTCGCGACTGCGGTAATGCTCGGCCAGCTCCCGCTCGCCGAGCACGCCGTGCAGGTGCTTGTGGCAAGCGTGGCACACCCAGAGGATCGCCGTGAGGCGCTCGGCCCGGTCGAAGCGGCGCCGATAGCGCGCCTTGCCGTGCAGGGCGCGAGGAATCAGATGGTGACGCGTCAGCGGTGCCGCCCGGCCGCACAGGGCACAGGCCTCGGGGCGGGGCGGCGGGGAGAGATCATGATCGGTCATGGGCGCCTCGACGACAGCACTGCAATACGAACTTGACGCACACTCTTTAGGATAAGGAAAGCCACATGGATGTTCCGCTCGGCTGGCAACTGGCCAAGCTGCTGACCTCGGTCGGCGTGGTACTGGGGCTCTCGGTGGTCGCCGAACGCCTGAGTCCGCGCATGGCGGGGCTGCTCTCGGGCTACCCCCTGGGCACCGCCATCGCCCTGTTCTTCATGGGCCTGGAGATCTCGCCGGACTTCGCCGCCGAGAGCGCCGTGCATACCCTGGCCGGCTTCTCCGCCACCCTGGCGCTGGGCGGCGGCTACCTGCTCTGCGCCCGGCGCGACGGCCTGCGCGGCGTCCTGGCAGGCTCGGCTGGGGGCCTGATCGCCTGGCTGGCGGCCAGCCTGCTGCTGACCCAGGTGGAGTTCACGCGACTGACCGGCACCCTCACCACCCTGGTCGCGATCCTGATTTTCCTGCGCCTCTACCGCCGCGTGCCCGACATCACCGCTCGGCCCAGGGGCGGCTTCTCCTGGCCGGCGCTGGTGCTGCGTGCCGCCCTCGCCGCCGGCATCGTCTTTCTGATCACCGGCCTCGCCCATGTGGTACCGACGGCCTGGGCCGGCGTCATGGCCGCCTTCCCGGTGACCATGTACCCCTTCCTGGTGATCCTCCACCTGACCCATGGCGCGGCACCGGTGGCCACCGTGATCAAGCACTATCCGGCCGGGCTCGGCTCGCTGCTCTGCTACGCGCTGTGCGTCTCGCTCACCTACGAGCGCTTCGGGCTGCTGATCGGCACCCTGGCCGGCTTCGTCGTCGCCACCGCCTGGTTGCTGGCCTGGACCCGGGGCCAGGCCTGGTGGCGAGCCCGCCGCCGCGCCATGCCTTGACCCGCTTCGCCGCCGGGGCAATGCTGAGCCTCTGCCCGCTCTTCCTTCTGCCACCGGAGCCTGCGATGTTCGTCACTACCCTCGAGCCCGCCTTTCACGACACCGACGCCCTGGGGCACATCAACAACACCCGCCTGCCGGCCTGGTTCGAGCAGGCGCGCACCGAGCTGTTCCGGCTGTTCACGCCGGATCTCGACCCGCGCAAGTGGCGACTGATCCTGGCCCGCCTGGACGTGGAGTTCCTCGCCGAGTTGCACTATGGCGAGCCCGTCGAGATGCGTACCTTCCTGACCCGGCTTGGCCGAAGCTCCTTCACGGTGACGCAGGAAGCCTGGCAACACGGCAAGCGGTGCGCCCGCGGCAATACCGTGATGGTGCACTACGATCACGATGAGAAGCGCGCCCAGCCGATCGAGGGCGATCTGCGCGCGGCCCTCGAGGAGCACCTGCACGCCCCCGCCGAGGCCGAGGCATGACGCCGGCGATCCGCACCCTGGAGGCAGCGGGAATCGCCTTCCGCCTCGCCGAGTACGCCCATGACCCACGGAGCGAAGCCTTCGGCGAGGAGGCCGCGACGGCGCTTGCCCTGCCGCCGGAGACGGTCTTCAAGACGCTGCTGGCCCGCCTCGACGACGGCCGTCTGGCGGTGGCCCTGGTGCCGGTGACCGCGCGGCTCGATCTCAAGGCGCTGGCTCGGGCGACCGGGGCACGCAAGGCGACCCTGGCCGACCCTTCGCTTGCCGAACGCACCACCGGCTATGTGGTCGGCGGCATCAGTCCGCTGGGCCAGAAGAAGCACCTGCCGACCTTTCTCGACGCAAGCGCCAGGGCGCTCTCGATGCTGCATGTCAGCGGCGGCCGCCGGGGACTGGAGATCGGGCTCGCGCCCGACGACCTGATCGCCCTGACCGGGGCCCGGCTGGCGGGGCTATCACGTACCTGATCACGTACCTGATCACGTGCCTGAGCCCCCCTGAGCACAAGCTCGAGCTGGCGCCGGCGCGCCCTGCGCTATCCTCAAGGGAGTGATCGCCCCCGTGAGCCGAACGCCGTGTGCCGCGGTCATACCAGCATCCCTTCCCCGACTAGGAGGCGCCATGGCCATTCGCTACACCCTCTGGCTCGACCCGGATGACGTGGCTCGCCACCGCGCCGTCGAGGCCGATCTCGAGCATTACTTCGTCGAGCGCTTCGCCGACTACCCCCATATCCGCTTGTTCGGACATGACCCTTACGATTATGATGCGCCGTTCAATCGCCTCTACGATGCCCTCCTGGCGCGGGCCAACGACTACTGCGAACGCCACTGGCGCTATGTGCCCACCCCGGTGCAGCTCAACACCGCCTTCTTCCGCGCCGTGGGGCGCTCGAACAAATTTCTGCGAGACCCCCAAGATGGTGATCCACACCGATCAGATCCCGGATGAACGCCAGCTGGCGATCATCACCGAACAGCTCGGCCGGCCGCCCCGCGGCACCCTGGCCGTGGCCGCCACCGACGGCGAAGGCACCCCCTTGGTGCTGCGCATGGCGCCGATCGTCGAGGGCAAGCCCTTTCCGACGCTCTACTGGCTGAGCAGCGAACGGCTCAAGGTAGAGCTCTCCCGCCTCGAGGCCCGCGGCGTGATCAAGGAGCTCGAGGCCCGCCTGCAGCAGGAGCCTGACTTCCTGGCCGCCTACCACCACAGCCACGAGGACTACGTGGCCCGTCGCTGGCGCTATATGGACGAGGCGCAGCGCACCGAGGTCGAGCGCCTGGGCTATAAGAAGGTGCTCACCGAGCGCGGTATCGGCGGCATCAGCAACTGGGATCAGGTGCGCTGCCTGCACACCCAGTATGCTCACCACCTGTGCGGCGACAACGTGATCGGCCAATGGGTGGACGCCGAGTTCGGTGTCATCGACTGCCTGCCCTGAGCGGCTCGCTGGTACAGGATACGCAGGATGCAAGAGGGGCGCCCAACGGGCGCCCCTCTTGCGTTCTGCGCCGACACCCCGCTGCGGGGCTGCACGGCCCTAGCGGGTCGCGCTAGGATGACCTTCTGATCAAGGAGCATCGCATGCCGAACATCTGTGTTTATCTGGGCTCCCGGGAAGGGAGCGACCCCTGCTTTCGCGAGGCCACCGTGGCACTGGGCCACGCGATCGGCCGGCGCGGTCATCGCCTGGTCTATGGCGGCGCCCGCGTGGGGCTGATGGGCGCCCTGGCCGACGCCGTGCTCGAGGCCGGCGGTGAGGCGATCGGCGTGATGCCGGACCACCTGGTGGAGCGCGAACAGGCCCACCATGGGCTGACAGAGCTGATCCGCGTCGCCGACATGCACGAGCGCAAGGCCACCATGGCGGACAGGGCCGATGCCTTCGTCGCCCTGCCCGGCGGCATCGGCACCCTCGAGGAGCTGTTCGAATCCTGGACCTGGCAATACCTGGGCCTTCACGACAAGCCGATCGCCGTACTCGATATCCAGGGGTTCTTCAGCCCGCTGCTGACCTTCCTCGACAGCCTGGTCAGCCAGGGCTTCCTCGACGCCCATACCCGCGACGACCTGAGCGCGGCGCCGACCGCGCCCGCGCTGCTGGATAGCCTGGAACGGCAGCTGAGCCCCGCCTGAGCTAGGAATACGAGCCACGAACACAAGCCACGAACACGAGCCCGGAACGACCACCGCCCGGCACTTGGCCGGGCGGTGGTGTGTCTAGGCACAGGGAAAGCAGTCCCCGAACGAGCGGGGTCAAGGAAGTGGACTAGTCACCGGCCTCCTCGGCACGGGACAGCGCCAGGGTGCGCTCGTAGGTGAGCTGCAAAAGCCGCGCGTCCTCGCCGGCGCGGTGACGCTGGATGCCGCGCTCGGTGATCAACGCCTCCTTGGCGCTGCTCCATAGCTCCAGCTGTCGCTCGTCGAGCAGCCGGCGCAGGGCCTCGAGGCGAAAGCGCGGCAACATGCCGGCATGGTGGAAGAGCAGCGACATCCAGGTGTTGTCATAGCCCCAGCTGTCGCTGTAGGCGATGCCGATCTCGGCCAGTTCGTCATTGAGCCAGCGCGCCACCTCGATCACTGGGTGCCCCTCGCGCTGAAGACGTGCACGGGAGATCCCATGCAGCAGTTCGGCCTTGGGGTCCCAGTGGGTCCATTCCGCCAGCGGCTGGATCAGGAAGGCGCAGGTCGAGCCATCGGGGCGCGCCAGTCCGATCTCGATCGGATAGCTACCGCGCCCAAAGCCGGACGCTTCGATATCCAACAGGGTAGGCAGCGTCACGACATGGACATCCTTTGAAAATCTGACGAAGAATCGGCGGCTCAGGCAAGCCGCCACTGGCCCTAGCCTATCGGGTCAGGGCGCCAGGGTCGACTCAGTGGCAGAGCGTCGCCGCGGGCGCGGCCTCCTCGGCGACGCACTGGTCGGCCAATGCTTGCCAGTGGGCGGCGCGCAGCGGATCCACGGCGAGGCCGAACATGCCGCTGCGATAGGCTTCCGCCAATCGTTCGGCAGCCAGGGGATGGCCGGCTTCGCCGGCCCGGGCATACCAGGTCACGGCCTTGTCGTCGCGACGCGGGTACTGGGCACAGCCATGCTCGAAGATACGGCCGGCCTGGTACTGGGCGCGCACGTCACCCTGGCGAGCGGCCTCCATCACATAGCGGGCGCCCTTGGCCTTGTCCTGGGGGCTGATCGCACGGTGAAACAGCATGTGGCCATAGACCGACAGCGCCGTGGTGTGTCCCGCTTCGGCGCAACGCTGATAGAGGTGCATCGTTAACTGCTGGGTGCGTCGCGAACGCGGCAACCAGCGGTTATGAAAGAGCTGTTCCGCCAGTCGATATTCGAGACGGGTAACCAAAGAAGATGCCTGATGCATGGCAAACAACCTAGCGTCCTGTGTAACGAGGAAATGCGCTCGTCGGTATCCGACGACCGTCATCGTGTCACCGTACTATAACTAGAGGCCATCCGGGCGGCGCCGGGGCAACGGGGTGGCAAGCATACGCCCCCCATGCAGGGGACTCAACCCCCGTATTTGCCGCCGGCAGGGGCCACCGCTACCATGCCGATTCACCCTGCGTTCTTCCCTGATTGGAGCGAGACATGCAAACGCGACTGCTTGGCGATACCGGGCTCGATGTCAGCCGACTGTGCCTTGGCACCATGACCTTCGGCGAACAGAACAGCGAAGCCGAAGCGCACGAGCAACTCGACCGCGCCACGGCGTTCGGCGTCAACTTCATCGATACGGCCGAGATGTATCCCGTGCCGCCCAGGGCCGAGACTCAGGGCCTGACCGAGTCCTATGTCGGCAGCTGGCTGAAGGCCCGCGGCACCCGCGACGACGTCATCCTCGCCACCAAGGTGGCCGGCCCCGGGCTCGACCATATCCGCGGCGGCCCGCGGCTGAGCCGTGAGCACATCCACCAGGCCATCGACACGAGTCTCGCGCGGCTGAAGACCGACTACGTGGATCTCTATCAGCTGCACTGGCCCGACCGGAATGCCAACTTCTTCGGCAAGCTCGGCTACGAGGTCAAGGAAGACGAAGACGCCACCTCCCTGGAAGAAAGCCTGTCGGCGCTCAAGGAACTGGTCGATGCCGGCAAGGTGCGCGCCGTTGGCCTCTCCAACGAGACCCCCTGGGGCGTGATGCACGCGCTCTCCCTGGCCGACCGCCTCGGCCTGCCGCGGGTCGCCAGCGTGCAGAACCCCTACAACCTGCTCAATCGTAGCTACGAAGTCGGCCTCGCCGAGATCAGCCATCGCGAGCGGGTCGGCCTGCTGGCCTATTCACCGCTGGCCTTCGGCGTGCTCTCGGGCAAGTATCTGGACGGCGCCCGGCCACCCAAGGGCCGCCTGACCCTCTTCGAGCGCTTCAAGCGCTACACCTCGCCGCTGGCCGACCAGGCGACCCGCGCCTATGTGGAGCTCGCCCGCGAACACGGCCTGGACCCGGCCCAGATGGCTCTGGCCTACGTCAACTCACGGCCCTTCCTGACCAGCAACATCATCGGCGCCACCACCATGGAGCAGCTCGAGAGCAACCTGGCGAGCGAATCGCTCAAGCTGAGCGACGAGGTGCTCGAGGGCATCGAGGCCGTGCACCGCCGGCTGCCCAACCCCAGCCCCTGACGCCCAGGCGGCCATCTACCTATCCCCGGCACCCTGCCGGGGATGTCGCCGCCTTCGTCCTTCCTCTCCCTCTGGCCCTTTCGCCCTCTCCAATACCGACTATCGCAGCCATAGCGCGGCGGCTATCCCTGTGCCACGGGGTGGCTTGATATACTCGTCACTCCATGACGGGCCCCGCCGCCCATGCCGACTGTCCACAGGAGCGCCCATGCTGAGCGTGATTTCCCCCGCCAAGACGCTGGATTTCGAGACCCCGCCGAGCACCGACACCTACAGCCAGCCCGACTACCTCGAGCGCAGCTGTGAACTGATCGATGTCCTGCGGGACTACTCGCCCCAGCAGCTCAGCGAGCTGATGGGCATCAGCGACAAGCTGGCCGGCCTCAATGCCGCCCGCTTCGCCGAGTGGGAGGCGCCCTTTAAGCCGAGTAGCGCCAAGCCCGCGGCGCAGGCCTTCCAGGGCGACGTCTATGTGGGGCTGGAGGCCGCAAGCTTCAGCGAGGAGGACAATGCCTTCGCCCAGGAGCATCTGCGCATCCTCTCCGGTCTCTATGGCCTGCTGCGCCCGCTGGACCTGATCCTGCCCTACCGCCTGGAAATGGGCACCAAGCTTCCCAACCCGGCGGGCAAGGATCTCTATGCCTACTGGCGAGATACGCTGACCCGGGACCTAGATCGTGCCATCGAGGCAAGCGGCAGCCCGGTGCTGGTCAACCTGGCCTCCAACGAGTACTTCAAGGCCATCGATACCAGGAAGCTCAGGGCACAGGTGATCACGCCGGTGTTCAAGGACGAGAAGAACGGCCAGTTCAAGATCATCAGCTTCTATGCCAAGAAGGCTCGAGGCCTGATGAGCGCCTGGATGATCCGCGAGCGCCTCGATGACCCCGAGAGCCTCAAGGACTTCGACGTAGCCGGCTATCGCTACAATGCGGCCATGTCCCAAGGCAACACCCTGGTCTTCACCCGGGCGGAAGGGACATCCTGAGGCTCACGCCTTTGACCTTGGAGCCTTGCGTCTTTCGCGCTCAGAAACGCAGGGCCCGCGCCGCGCGAGGCCTGAGAAAGTCCCGGTGCGCCGCCTTGAAGCGCTCGTCATCGCAGCGCTCGAGCCACTCGTAGGCCGCCATGTCGGCGCTGATCACGACCCCGCCGGCGGCCATCAGCCGCTCCCTGGCGAGCCGCGCCTCCTCGTGGCGCCGGCTGACCGTGGCCTCGGCGAGCCAGTACACCCGGTAGTCCGCCGCGAGGAGTCCCAGCGCCGTCTGCAGCACGCAGATATGCGCCTCGCTGCCGCAGATCACCACCTGCTTGCGCCCTAGCTCGGCCAGCGCCCTGGCGAAGGGCGGCTCCTGATGGGCATCGAAGTGCACCTTCTCCCAGCGCCGTGCCTGTGGCGCAGCCGCCAGCAGCCGTGAATCGACCGCCCCGAGCCCCGCGGGGTATTGCTCGGTCAGCCATACCGGCACCTCCAGCGTCCGCGCCAGGCCGGCCAGCCAGGCCGCCTCCTCGATGGCCTGTTCGCCGCCGTCGATCACCGGCAGCAGGCCGGCCTGCAGGTCGACGATCAACAACAGACTGGTCGCGTGGTCGAGTCGCATCCGGGAGCACTCCAAAGGTCAGGTTATGGATTCAGCATAGGCGCCGAAGCGGGTATTCTGGCAGGGAATCGAATCACCCCTCAGGAGTCTTCTCCCCCATGCGCAACATCTTCGTACTCATTCTGGCCACCTTCATGAGCCTGGGCCTGGCCGTCGATCACGCCGAGGCCAAGCGCCTCGGCGGCGGCAAGAGCTTCGGCTCCTATTCCCGTTCGGCGGACTCGACCGCTGCCGCCCCCAGTCGCGGCGCCACCGCAGGCAGCACCGGCGCCCGACAGCCCTCGCGGGGCCTGTCGCGTTTCGCCGGCCCCTTAGCCGGCCTGCTGGCCGGTGGCCTGCTGGCCTCGCTGTTCTTTGGCGGCGCCTTCGACGAACTGCGCCTGATGGATATGCTGCTGGTGGCCGGCGTGGCCTTCCTGCTGTTCCGCCTCTTCGCACGCCGCCGCCAGCCGGCTCCCGCCGGTGCCGAGCCGATGGCACGCCGTGAGCAGGACACCGCTCAGCCCTTTACCGCTCAAGGCCCCCTGGGAGGTGGACTCGGTGCTGCCAGCGCCACGCCGAGCTGGTTCGACAAGGAGCGCTTCCTGGGCGGTGCCAAGGAGCACTTCATGACCCTGCAGCGCGCCTGGGACAACAACGACTTCGCCGGCATCCAGGAATTCGTCACGCCGGAGTTCTACAACCTGCTGCGTGAGGAGCGTACCAACCAGCCGGCCAATAACCGTACCGAGATCGTCCGGCTGTTCGCGGAGCTCGGTGATGTGCGCGAGGTCGGCCAGCAGGCCGAGGCCACGGTCATCTTCCATGGCATCATGGATGAAAACGGCGAGCACAACGAGTTCAACGAGACCTGGCACCTGATTCGCGAGATGCGTGACAACGCCCCCTGGTACCTGCAGGGCATCGAGCAGAATCCGGGAGCCTGACGCCAGGCGTTATCCCGCCAGACTGCCGCATCAAAAAGGCCGGGCGATCGCCCGGCCTTTTTTGGTTGACCCACCGCCCAGGTGCGCCTCGGGTAGTCACAGCGGCGTGGAACTCAGTACTCCGACTGCGCCTCCTCGGCCGCTTCTTCGACGTTCTCACCGGCTTCCTCGATCGCCTCGCCCGTGTCTTCCATGGCATTATCGATCTTCTCACCGGCCTCTTCCGCAGGGCCCTCCTGCTCACAACCACTGATCACGACGGACATCATGACCACCAGCAGCATGATGCCGAACTTATCCTTCAGCTTATCCGTAAGCTTCGCTTTCATGATGTTTCTCTCCTGAATCATGGTTGCCGTGCCTGACGACTAGGGTCAGTCTCCTCACCATAGCCGTCCTGACTCAAGGACTCTACCCATACAGCGCCTTGCCTCGAGGCCCTATGGATAACGGATAACGCCCCGCAGTGGAGACGGATACCAAAAACCCCGGCCGCGTCAGCGGCCGGGGCTCAAGAGAATCGTCTGAGCAAGGTCAGGAAAGATCAGGCCAGCGCACCACGGCGATGCCTCGGCGCCCCGCTGGAGGAGAGGTCTGGAGGAGCGGTCTGGAGGAGCGTTGTCGACCGCCCAGACATGAAAAAACCCCGGCCTCTAGGAGACCGGGGTTTTCTCTGAATAAGTGCCTGACGATGACCTACTCTCGCATGGAGAAGCTCCACACTACCATCGGCGCTAAGCGGTTTCACTTCCGAGTTCGGCATGGGATCGGGTGGTTCACGCTCGCTATGGTCGTCAGGCGAAACGGGTTGATGAGTCGCCGTGGCGGCTCATCGCAATATGAAGTCATGCTGACGAGATGCGTCTCGTGTATCCGTCAATTGTGCGCGTCATGCGCAGACCCCTTGGGGTTATATGGTCAAGCCTCACGGGCCATTAGTACACGTTAGCTCAACGCCTTGCAGCGCTTCCACACCGTGCCTATCAACCAGCTCGTCTCGCTGGGCCCTTCAGGAGGCTTACGCCTCGGGGAAGTCTCATCTTGAAGGGGGCTTCCCGCTTAGATGCTTTCAGCGGTTATCCCGTCCGCACTTAGCTACCCGGCAATGCCACTGGCGTGACAACCGGAACACCAGAGGTGCGTCCACTCCGGTCCTCTCGTACTAGGAGCAGCACTTCTCAAACTTCCAACGCCCACGGCAGATAGGGACCGAACTGTCTCACGACGTTCTAAACCCAGCTCGCGTACCACTTTAAATGGCGAACAGCCATACCCTTGGGACCGACTTCAGCCCCAGGATGTGATGAGCCGACATCGAGGTGCCAAACACCGCCGTCGATGTGAACTCTTGGGCGGTATCAGCCTGTTATCCCCGGAGTACCTTTTATCCGTTGAGCGATGGCCCTTCCATACAGAACCACCGGATCACTAGAACCTACTTTCGTACCTGCTCGACGTGTCTGTCTCGCAGTTAAGCACCCTTATGCTCTTGCACTCACTGCACGATTTCCAACCGTGCTGAGGGTACCTTCGTGCTCCTCCGTTACTCTTTGGGAGGAGACCGCCCCAGTCAAACTACCCACCACACACTGTCCTCGATCCGGATAACGGACCGGAGTTAGAACGCCAATGATGCCAGGCTGGTATTTCAAGGTTGGCTCCACTGCAGCTAGCGCCACAGTTTCCAAGCCTCCCAGCTATCCTACACAAGCAACATCAGCGTCCAGTGTGAAGCTATAGTAAAGGTTCACGGGGTCTTTCCGTCTAGCCGCGGGTACACAGCATCTTCACTGCGATTTCAATTTCACTGAGTCTCGGGTGGAGACAGCGTGGCCATCATTACGCCATTCGTGCAGGTCGGAACTTACCCGACAAGGAATTTCGCTACCTTAGGACCGTTATAGTTACGGCCGCCGTTTACCGGGGCTTCGATCAGGAGCTTCGCCGAAGCTAACACCATCAATTAACCTTCCGGCACCGGGCAGGCGTCACACCCTATACGTCCGCTTACGCGTTGGCAGAGTGCTGTGTTTTTAATAAACAGTTGCAGCCACCTGGTATCTTCGACCGCTTCACGCTTAGGGAGCGAGTCCCATCACGTTAATGCGGCGTGCCTTCTCCCGAAGTTACGGCACCATTTTGCCTAGTTCCTTCACCCGAGTTCTCTCAAGCGCCTTGGTATTCTCTACCTGACCACCTGTGTCGGTTTGGGGTACGGTTCCACAGTATCTGAAGCTTAGAGGCTTTTCCTGGAAGCGTGGCATCGATGACTTCCAGACCGTAGTCTGTTCGTCTCGTCTCTCGGCCTTAGGGTACCGGATTTACCTGATCCCCCAGCCTACTGACTTTCACCAGGACAACCAACGCCTGGCTCACCTAGCCTTCTTCGTCCCCCCATCGCAATACTGTGAAGTACGGGAATATTGACCCGTTTCCCATCGACTACGCCTTTCGGCCTCGCCTTAGGGGCCGACTCACTCTGCTCCGATTAGCGTCGAACAGAAACCCTTGGTCTTCCGGCGGGGGAGTTTTTCACTCCCCTTGTCGTTACTCATGTCAGCATTCGCACTCGTGATACCTCCAGCATGCTTCTCAACACACCTTCATTGGCTTACACGACGCTCCTCTACCGCTCGTCATTCGACGAACCCGTAGCTTCGGTACCTGGTTTAGCCCCGTTACATCTTCCGCGCAGGCCGACTCGACTAGTGAGCTATTACGCTTTCTTTAAAGGATGGCTGCTTCTAAGCCAACCTCCTAGCTGTCTGAGCCTTCCCACATCGTTTCCCACTTAACCAGGATTTGGGGACCTTAGCTGACGGTCTGGGTTGTTTCCCTTTTCACAACGGACGTTAGCACCCGCTGTGTGTCTCCCACGCTGCACTCACCGGTATTCGGAGTTTGCCTCGGGTTGGTAAGTCGGGATGACCCCCTAGCCGAAACAGTGCTCTACCCCCGGCGGTGATACGTGAGGCGCTACCTAAATAGCTTTCGAGGAGAACCAGCTATCTCCGGGCTTGATTAGCCTTTCACTCCGATCCACAGGTCATCTCAGCATTTTTCAACATACTTGAGTTCGGTCCTCCAATTGATGTTACTCAATCTTCAACCTGCCCATGGATAGATCGCCCGGTTTCGGGTCTATTTCCAGCGACTGGTCGCCCAGTTAAGACTCGGTTTCCCTACGCCTCCCCTATACGGTTAAGCTCGCCACTGAAAATAAGTCGCTGACCCATTATACAAAAGGTACGCGGTCACAGAACAAGTCTGCTCCCACTGCTTGTACGCATACGGTTTCAGGATCTATTTCACTCCCCTCTCCGGGGTTCTTTTCGCCTTTCCCTCACGGTACTGGTTCACTATCGGTCAGTCAGGAGTATTTAGCCTTGGAGGATGGTCCCCCCGTCTTCAGTCAAGGTTTCTCGTGCCCCGACCTACTCGATTTCACACCAATCAGATTTCGACTACGGGGCTATCACCCTGTATCGCGTGGTTTCCCAACCACTTCGTCTATCAGTCATGGTGCTTAAGGGCTGGTCCCCGTTCGCTCGCCGCTACTAGGGGAATCTCGGTTGATTTCTTTTCCTCAGGGTACTTAGATGTTTCAGTTCCCCTGGTTCGCCTCCCAACACCTATGTATTCAGTGTGGGATACCCAAGTTACCTTGGGTGGGTTTCCCCATTCAGAAATGTCCGGGTCGCAGGTTGTTTGCCACCTCGCCGAACCTTATCGCAGGCTTCCACGTCTTTCATCGCCTCTGACTGCCTAGGCATCCACCGTATGCGCTTCATCGCTTGACCATATAACCCGAAAGGGTCTGGTCCGCGATGACGTCACGACAATTGCCGGATACGCTTGAGACGTATCTCGTGTCTCTTCCTCTCGGAAGAAACGTTTGTCAGCATGATTCATATTGTTAAAGAGCGACTGTCGAACCGACAGTCACAAACCCGACATCATCATTTGTGATGATAGGCTTGTGACTGTGGACTCACAGGTGACTGTGTTGGGATGGTGGAGCCTAGCGGGATCGAACCGCTGACCTCCTGCGTGCAAGGCAGGCGCTCTCCCAGCTGAGCTAAGGCCCCTCTGACAAGTAAACATTGGTGGGTCTGGGCAGACTCGAACTGCCGACCTCACCCTTATCAGGGGTGCGCTCTAACCAACTGAGCTACAGACCCGGCTTACTAACCACTGGGTCCGCGACCCAAACAGTCTTATGCTCTGGCCGATCAGATAATTCATTGTGGACACTTGCCGAGAAGAGGCGAGTCGTCGATTAAGGAGGTGATCCAGCCGCAGGTTCCCCTACGGCTACCTTGTTACGACTTCACCCCAGTCATGAACCACACCGTGGTGATCGCTCCCCCGAAGGTTAAGCTAACCACTTCTGGTGCAGTCCACTCCCATGGTGTGACGGGCGGTGTGTACAAGGCCCGGGAACGTATTCACCGTGACATTCTGATTCACGATTACTAGCGATTCCGACTTCACGGAGTCGAGTTGCAGACTCCGATCCGGACTGAGGCAGGCTTTATGGGATTAGCTCCACGTCGCCGTCTTGCGACCCTTTGTACCTGCCATTGTAGCACGTGTGTAGCCCTACTCGTAAGGGCCATGATGACTTGACGTCATCCCCACCTTCCTCCGGTTTGTCACCGGCAGTCTCCTTAGAGTTCCCGACATTACTCGCTGGCAAATAAGGATAGGGGTTGCGCTCGTTACGGGACTTAACCCAACATTTCACAACACGAGCTGACGACAGCCATGCAGCACCTGTCTGTGCGTTCCCGAAGGCACCAATCCATCTCTGGAAAGTTCGCACGATGTCAAGAGTAGGTAAGGTTCTTCGCGTTGCATCGAATTAAACCACATGCTCCACCGCTTGTGCGGGCCCCCGTCAATTCATTTGAGTTTTAACCTTGCGGCCGTACTCCCCAGGCGGTCGACTTATTGCGTTAACTGCGCCACTAAGAACTCGAGGCTCCCAACGGCTAGTCGACATCGTTTACGGCGTGGACTACCAGGGTATCTAATCCTGTTTGCTACCCACGCTTTCGCACCTCAGTGTCAGTGTCAGTCCAGAAGGCCGCCTTCGCCACTGGTATTCCTCCCGATCTCTACGCATTTCACCGCTACACCGGGAATTCTACCTTCCTCTCCTGCACTCTAGCCTGACAGTTCCGGATGCAGTTCCCAGGTTGAGCCCGGGGCTTTCACAACCGGCTTATCAAGCCACCTACGCGCGCTTTACGCCCAGTAATTCCGATTAACGCTTGCACCCTCCGTATTACCGCGGCTGCTGGCACGGAGTTAGCCGGTGCTTCTTCTGCGAGTGATGTCCTTCCTGACAGGTATTAACCGTCAGGCCTTCTTCCTCGCTGAAAGTGCTTTACAACCCGAAGGCCTTCTTCACACACGCGGCATGGCTGGATCAGGCTTTCGCCCATTGTCCAATATTCCCCACTGCTGCCTCCCGTAGGAGTCTGGGCCGTGTCTCAGTCCCAGTGTGGCTGATCATCCTCTCAGACCAGCTACGGATCGCGGTCTTGGTGAGCCATTACCTCACCAACTAACTAATCCGACATAGGCTCATCCGATAGCGCAAGGTCCGAAGATCCCCTGCTTTCCCCCTTGGGGCGTATGCGGTATTAGCTTGAGTTTCCCCAAGTTATCCCCCACTACCGGGCAGATTCCTATGCATTACTCACCCGTCCGCCGCTCGACGCCTCCTAGCAAGCTAGGATCGTTTCCGCTCGACTTGCATGTGTTAGGCCTGCCGCCAGCGTTCAATCTGAGCCATGATCAAACTCTTCAGTTTAAAATCATACGGTCTTACCTTTCCGAAGAAAGAAGCAGACCAAACTTGGCTCAAGGTTCAAACGTCTCAAAAAGTCAGCCGAATTGGCTTCCTTTGACGAGTCGCTTGCCTTGAAGTATCGGTGACTGATCACCCCTTCATCGACAAGCGCCCACATGAATTATCTGATCGATTGTTAAAGAGCAGCTCCGGGCTCTTAAGAGTGGAGCATCCCGCATCTGCCTGGCCGTTCGGCCGGCGCCCTGCGAGGAAGGCGTATTCTACTGAATCGGCAGTGAATGTCAACCCTTGCTGTTGTCGCTCACTCTAGATGACCGAGTGAACCAGCGGCGAGTTGAGCGCCGATCGAGTGGAGGAGCATTCTACCGTTTCCGGTGTTTTTGTCAATCCCGATATCGCCGAGCGATTCGAAAAACCTAAACAAAAACAAGTGCTTCCAACACTCTTCACCGCATCCGACGTGTGCTCGTCGGCGGCAGCGGATGCGTACTTTACGGATTATCGCGGATACACGCAAGGGCTTTTCGGCCCCCGTTGCATAAAAAGATGACGAGGGCGTGATGCACCCTCTATGAGAAGCCAACTGGCCCCTCGGGACCGACCTTGAAGACCTGCCCCGGGTGAGAAACTTAAAGGTGAATAGATGAAAGGGGGATATAAAGAAGCGAGCCTCAGGGCTGTGGACGACTGGCCCGATCCAGCAGCGAGAGAATCGAGCGATAGGGAATGCCGCCGTGCTGGCTGAGCCCGATCTCGCAGGTCCGCGAGTTGGAATAGCCGACCCGGCACCCTGCGACCTGTTCCGCCAGGCCTTCGAGGGCCGAGGCATTGAGCTCCGGGGTGGTAAACCCCTTGTCGCCGGCAAAGCCGCAGCAGGTGATCTCGGCGGGCACCACCACCTCACGCGCACAGGCCCGGGCCAGGGCCACGAACTTGTCGGCGAGCCCCATGCGCGTGCTCGAACAGGTCACGTGCACCGCCACCGACTCGTCGAGCGGCGTCAGCTCGAGGCGCGGCAGCAGATGATCATGGGCGAAGGCCACCGGCTCCTGCAGCGAGAGCCGCGCATCCAGGGTCTCCTGCATGCGCAGGGTGCAGGGGCTGGTATCGCAGAGTACCGGGTAGCGACCGTTCTGGCTCGCCGCCAGCAGCTCGCGATTGAGCTCCCGCGCCTTGTGGTCGGCCTCTGCATACTGCCCCTTGGACTGGAAGGCCATGCCGCAGCACAGGTGCCCGGAGATCGCCGGGATGATCACCTCGAAGCCGGCCTTGTCGAGCAGCGCCAGGGTCAGCTCCATGTCCGAGCGCGCCTCGGGATCATGATGGCCGGCGCCGAACACCCGGGTCGCGCAGGACGGCAGGTAGACCACCTTGTCGCTGCCACCCTGCCGACGGCTTTCTTCACTCCGACTCTTGCTGCTTCTACTACTAGTCCCAGCACCGTCTTTAGCACTGTCTGGGGCAAACTCCTTCAGCACCCGCACCGGCGCCGCCTTGGGCGTGGTCGGCGACCACTGGGGCAGCTTGCCGCCGCTCGCCTGGTGCAGCGCCCGCCCGACCTTCTCGGTACCGCGATCGCCGAGCACCGCATGACCGAGAGTCGCCAGGTTGAGGGCGCCGCGCGCCAGTCGCGTCGTGCCGGAGAAATGCCGCCCCAGGCGATGCGCCATGGCCGCCTGACCGGTGTTGCGCTCATGGCGCAGGTCTCGCACCAGATCGCCGGTATTGATGCCCACCGGACACTGGGTGGCGCAGAGGCCATCGGCGGCACAGGTCTCGAGGCCCTGATAGGCATAGTCCTGCCATAGCCGGGACAGCCGCTCGCGATCTTCCGCGCTTGCGGTCCCCGGCTTTCCACCCCCCAGGGCTTCGAGACGCGCCAGTTCGCGGCGCACCACGATGCGCTGACGTGGCGTCAGGGTCAGGTCCTTTGATGGGCACACCGATTCACAGAAGCCGCACTCGATGCACTTGTCGATCAGCGGGTCGGCCGCGGGCAGCGGTTTCAGGTTCTCGAGGTGCAGGGTCTTGTTGCGGCTCAGAATCACGTCGGGATTGAGCAGGTGCTCCGGGTCGAACAGCGCCTTGAGTTGCCACATCAGCGCATAGGCGTCGGCGCCCCACTCGAGCTCCACATAGGGGGCCATGTTGCGCCCTGTGCCATGCTCGGCCTTCAGCGAGCCGCCGTAATCGACGCCGACCAGCCGGGCCACGTCGTCCATCAGCGTCTGGTAGCGCTCGACCTCGCCGTCGCGTTCGAAGCCCTGGGGAAAGACGAAGTGCAGGTTGCCCTCCAGGGCATGCCCGAACAGGATGACGTCCCGATAGCCGTGACGATGGAAGGTCTCGGTCAGCGCCAGCACCCCCTCGTCGAGACGCTCGATGGGAAAGGCCACGTCCTCGATGACCACTGTGGTGCCGGTCTCGCGCACGGCGCCCACCGCCGGGAAGAGCCCCTTGCGGATCTTCCAGTAGAGCGCGTACTGGTCGGCGTCTCGGGTAAAGGACAACGGCTCAAGCGTGCGAATGCCCTCCAGCGCCTCATGCACCTCGCTCTCGCGCGCCTCGATCATGGCCGGGTCGTCGCCGCGCACGTCGATCAAGAGCGCCGCCGCCCCCTCGGGCAGGGACTTCAGTACCTCGGGCATGCCCGGCTGATCCTGCACCGAGCGCAGAGCGGCCCGGTCCATCAGTTCCACCGCCGACACCGGCGCCTGCTTCAGGGCGATGGTCGCCCGGCAGGTGGTGGCCATGTCGGGAAAGAACGCCAGCGCCGCGGCCTTCACCGGCTCGTCGGGTACGGTGGCGTAGGTGATGCTGCTGATGAAGCCGAGCGTGCCCTCGGAGCCGATCATCAGGTGGGTGAGGATATCGAGGCCATCCTCGAAGTCGATCAGGCTATTGAGGGCGTAGCCGGTGGTGTTCTTGAGTCGGTACTTGTGGCGGATGCGCTGGGCGAGCGCGGTGTTGCCGCGCGTCTCGGCGCCCAGGCGCTCGAGCTCGCCAAGCAGCTCAGCGTGCTGGCGGCGAAAGGCGCTGACGCTCTGCGGATCGGCGGTATCGAGCACGGTGCCGTCGGCCAGCACCAGACGCATCTCGCGCAGGGTGCGATAGCTGTTGTGAGCCGTGCCGCAGCACATGCCCGAGGCATTGTTGGCGGCGATCCCCCCGATCATGCAGCTATTGATCGAGGCCGGATCGGGGCCGATCTTGCGCCCATAAGGCGCCAGCAGCTGGTTGGCCCGGGCGCCGATCACCCCCGGCTGCAGGCGGATCGCTCGCCCCTCGTCGAGGATCGCATGACCACGCCAGCCACGACCGAGCTGGATCAGCACCGCATCGGTGATCGCCTGCCCCGACAGCGAGGTGCCGGCGGCGCGGAAGGTCACCGCCAGCCGTCGCGCCCGGCACTCGGCGAGCACCGTGACCAGTTCGGCCTCGGTCTCGACCCGCACCACCAGCCGCGGGATCAGCCGATAGAAGCTGGCGTCGCTGCCATAGGCCAGGGTGCGCAGCGGATCACTGATCAGGCGCTCGGCAGGCAGCGTCCCGGCCAGGGCGTCGCGCAGTTCACTGTAGAGCGCTTTCATTTACTCACCGCCTTGGCCAACGGCCGACACCAGCGAGTCCGGCCCCAGCTCCGCGATACTGTGCGCCCCGGTCAGCGTCATCGCCACCCGCATCTCCTTCTCGAACAGCTCGAGCAGATGGGCCACGCCCGCCTCCCCGGCCGTGGCCAGGGCATACACAAAGGCACGCCCCAGCAATACGGTATCGGCGCCCATGGCGATCATCCGCACCACATCGAGGCCGTTGCGCACCCCGGAATCGGCCAGGATGGCAATGTCGCCCTTGACCGCATCCGCGATGGCCGGCAAGGCACGCGCGGTAGAGGGCACGCCATCGAGCTGACGGCCACCGTGGTTCGACACCACGATGCCGTCGGCCCCGAAGCGCACCGCCTCGCGAGCATCCTCGGGGTCGAGAATCCCCTTGATGATCATCGGTCCGTCCCACAACTCGCGAATCCACTCCAGGTCCTTCCAGGAGATGGACGGATCGAAGTTGTCGCCGAGCCAGGCGATATAGTCCTCGAGCTCGGTCGGATGGCCGCGATAGTCCGACACGTTGCCAAGATCATGGGGACGGCCATGGATGCCCACATCCCAGGCCCAGGAAGGATGCATCATGGCCTGAGCCATTCGCCGGATAGACCCATACTTGCCGCTCATGCCAGAGTGAGCGTCGCGATAACGCGCCCCCGGCACCGGCATGTCGACCGTGAAGACCAGTGTCTTGACGCCGGCGGCCTTGGCACGCTCCAGGACATGCTTCATGAAGCCCCGATCCTTCAACACATAGAGCTGAAACCAGATGGGACGATCGACGGCCGAGGCCACCTCGTCGATGGGACACACCGAGACCGTCGACAGCGTGAAGGGGATGCCCTTGCTGGCGGCGGCTCGCGCCGCCTGAACCTCACCGCGCCGCGCATACATGCCGGCCAACCCCACGGGCGCCAGGGCAATCGGCATGGCCATGGATTCGCCAAACAGCTCGGTTTCCAGTGACAGGCTGGACATATCCTTGAGCACACGCTGGCGCAAGGCGATTCCGGCCAGATCCTCGACATTATGTCGCAGCGTATGCTCGGCATAAGACCCGCCGTCCGCGTAGTGAAACAGAAAGGGCGGTATACGGCGCTTGGCGGCTTGGCGGTAGTCCGTGGAAGCGGAAATGATCATGGCGAGCCCTGTGCAATGGATGCGCTGGTTATTGTCATGGACAGTTATTGCATGGGTAGCAATAGGCGCGGAAGGCTGTCGGCCTAGGCAACCTTGCTGGTCAATTGGTAAAACCAATTTACAGATAGCATGCAGCGAACTCTAGAAGCGCCCACTGTTCGGTGTCAAACCTCACGCACACCGCATCGCTTATACTTTGGTATTGGCGCCCGAGAACTCTCCATAACTTATTGAAAACCGGCATTTACTCGGCAATGCGCAAACTTGTCAGCAGCGGTGACGATGACCTACTATTGGTCTTACCAATTTAACCTATCAATGATGATGGTGTGCCCATGGCCTATCAGACCGTCCGCCAACCGCGCATCGCCGATGTGATCACCGAACGCCTCGAGGCCATGATCATAGAAGGCAGCCTGAACCCCGGCCAGCGCCTGCCACCCGAGCGCGAACTGGCCGAGCGGTTCGGCGTCTCGCGGCCCTCGCTGCGCGAGGCGATCCAGAAACTCGCCGCCCGCGGCCTGCTGACCAGTCGCCAGGGCGGCGGCACCTTCGTCACCGAGGAGCTCAACAACCGCTACAAGGACCCGCTGCTGGAGATGCTGTCTCGCCACGGCGAGTTTCACCTCGACCTGCTGGAGTTCCGCGACGCCATGGAGGGCCTGTCGGCCTACTACGCGGCGCTGCGCTCGACTCCCGCCGACAAGGAGCTGCTGGTGCGCCGCTTCGAGGAGCTCAAGACGAGCTTCGAGAGCCACGACCCGGTAAGCGAGGCCAAGGCCGACGCCGCCTTCCACCTGGCGATCGCCGAATCGGCGCACAACGTCCTGATCCTGCACACCATTCGCGGCGTCTTCGACATGCTGGAGAAGAGCATCGTCGACAACCTCGCGCACCTGTTCGAGAAGCCCGATTCGCGCCCCCTGCTGATGGAGCAGCACCGTGCCCTGCTGGATGCCATCCTCGAGGGCCGCGCCGAGGACGCCAGGCTGCGGGCCCACGAGCACCTGGTGTTCGTCGAGGAGGGCCTGCTCGAACTCGAACGCGCCGAGACCCGCGCCCAGCGTGCCCTGCGCAGGGCTCAGGCCATCCCCGAACGCGCACCATGAGCCGACGCCGACCGCCCGCCAGCGCCACCTCGAGCGTCGTCCCGTCCACCCGTCTGTCGCGCCCCTGGCGCCTGACCCTGCTGGTGGCGATCACCGCAGGTCTGGTGCTGGTGACCTGGCAGGCCGCCGGGCTGGCCCGCGAGCAGGCCCTTTCAAGCCTCATCGACGAGGCCGAGAACGAGCTGCGCCTCTCCGCGGAGGGCCTGCGTGGTCACCTCTCCCGCCACGACTACCTGGCCGAGATGCTGGCCTCCCGCGAGGTGGTGCACCGTTTCCTCGCTAGCCCCGCACAGCTCGAGGCGATGCCGGTCAATCGCCTGCTCGATAGCGTGCGCGAGACCGCCGAGGTCTCGGACATCTACCTGCTCGACCGCCAGGGCGACACCCTGGCCGCCAGCAACTGGCAGCGCCCCGACACCTTCATCGGCCAGAACTATCGCTTCCGCGCCTACTACCGCGACGCCGTGGCCGGGCGCCCGGGCCGCTTCCATGGTCTTGGGGTGCAGTCGGGCGCCCGCGGCTACTATTTCTCTGCACCGATCTGGCTGGCCAACCACGAGGCTCAGACGGCGGACGGCGTGATGGTGGTCAAGGTACAGCTGGACAACGTGGAGGCGGCCTGGGCGGCGCAGAGCGCCGAGCTGATGGTCACCGACCATGACGGCATCATCTTCATGGCCAGCCGGGAGGAATTGCGCCTGCATGCCCTGCACCCGCTCGGCGAGGCACAGCGGCAGGCGCTGCGCGAGTCGAGGCGCTACGCCGACGCACCGCTGCCCCCGGCGAGCCTCGAGACCCTCGAGCGGCGCCCGGACCAGGGCCAGGTGGTGAGCTTCCGCCAGGGGCCGCTGGCCGGCACCCCCTACCTGCGGCTGCGCCGCGAGATGCCCCAGTTCGCCTGGCAGATGCACATCCTGAAGCCGCTGACCCCGGTGCAGACGGCCCAGTGGCAAGCCGCGCTGCTGGCCGGTGGCCTCTACGGCATGGTCGCCATGGCCGGCGGCTACGGCTGGCAGCGCCGGCGACTGCGCCGCGAACGCGAGCAGTTCGCCGAACGCGAGCGGCGCACCCTGGCCCGGGCTCGGGACGAGCTGGAGCGCAACGTCGAGCGCCGCACTAGTGACCTGGTCGACGCCAACCGCCGGCTCTCCGACGAGATCGAGGAGCGCCGCCGCGCCGAACAGAGCCTGCGCCAGACCCGCGACGAGCTGGTGCAGGCCGCCAAGCTGGCCGTGCTCGGCCAGCTGGCCGCCGGCATCAATCACGAGCTCAATCAGCCGCTGGCGGCGATCCGCGCCTATGCCGAGAACGCCCGCCGCTTTCTGGCTCAGGCACGCCCCGAGACCGCCGACACCAACCTCGCCCAGATCGTCGAACTGACCGAACGCATGGCCGAGATCAGCGCCCAGCTCAAGCAGTTCTCGCGACCCAGCGGCGACACCCTGACCGCGGTCTCGGTGACGGCCTGCTTTGACTATGCGCTGCGCCTCTACCAGGCGCGGCTCAACGAGGCCGGCGTCGAGGTGGTCTACGACTGGCCCGCGGCGGAGACCTGGGTGCGCGCCGACCTGGTGCGCCTCGAGCAGGTGCTGGTCAACCTGATCGGCAATGCCCTGCAGGCCATGCACGACACGCCCGCCCCGCGCCTGACGCTGGCCATCGAACCGATCGGTGACAGCGTGCGCCTGAACGTCGCCGACAATGGCCCAGGGATCCAGGAGGCCCACCTCGCCCGGGTCTTCGAGCCCTTCTTCACCACCAAGTCGCCGGGCAACGGCCTCGGCCTGGGCTTGTCGATCTCCTCACGGATCATCGACGACCTGGGCGGACGCCTGACGGTCGGCAACCAGCCTAAGGGCGGCGCCATCTTCACCGTCACCCTGCCCGCCGATGCGGCCCCCCGGCGCGACGCTTTCCCTCTCCAGGAGCCTTCTTCCCATGCATGACACGGCGACCCCGGTGCTGATCATCGACGACGAGACGCACCTGCGCATCACCGCCGGCCAGACCCTCGAACTCGCCGGCTATACGCCAAAGGCCTACGACGGCGCGGAAGCGGCCCTCGCCGCCCTGGCGCCGGACTTCCCCGGCGTGGTGGTCAGCGACATCCGCATGCCCGGCATGGACGGCATGGCGCTGCTGCGCGAGATTCGCCAACGCGACCCGGACCTACCGGTGATCCTGGTCACCGGCCACGGCGACATCTCCACCGCGGTGGAGGCCATGCGCGAGGGCGCCTGGGACTTCCTCGAGAAGCCCTTCGCCGGTGAGCGGCTGGTAGAGGTGGTGCGGCGCGGCGTCGAGAAACGCCGCCTGAGCCTCGAGAACCGCCACCTCAAGGCCGAGCTCGAGGCCCAGCAGTCGGCCCCGGGGCCGCGTCTGGTGGGCCGCACCCCGGCCATCCAGAGGCTGGCCTCGATGGTCCAGCGCATCAGCCAGGTCGAGACCGACGTACTGCTGTTCGGCGAGACCGGGGCCGGCAAGGACCTGGTGGCCCGTGCCATCCATGAACGCAGCAGCCGCGGTGGCCAACCCTTCGTCGCCATCAACTGCGGGGCGATTCCCGAAAGCATCATCGAGTCGGAGCTGTTCGGTCACGAGAAGGGCGCCTTCACCGGCGCCCAGGAGCGCCGTATCGGCAAGTTCGAGCACGCCAACGGCGGCACGGTGTTCCTCGACGAGATCGAGTCGATGCCGCTGGCGCTGCAGGTCAAGCTGCTGCGGGTGCTGCAGGAGCGCATGGTCGAGCGCCTGGGCGCCAACGAGGCGGTGACGCTCGACCTGCGCGTGATCGCCGCCACCAAGGTCGACCTCAAGGCCGCCGCCGAGGCTGGCCGCTTCCGCGAGGATCTCTACTACCGGCTCAACGTGGTGACCCTGCCGATCCCGCCGCTGCGCGAGCGCCGCGAGGATATTCCGCTACTCTTCCAGCACTTCGCCGCCGTGGCCGCCAGCCGCAGCGGCATGGAGGCGCCGCCCCTGGATGCGGGCGGCGTCGCGGTGCTGCTGGCCCACGACTGGCCGGGCAATGCCCGGGAGCTCAGGAACCTCGCCGAGCGCTACGTGCTGCTTGGCGTGACCTGCGACTACCGGCTCGATGGGCTACTCGAGGGTGTCGGCACCGACGGCGCCGAGCTGCCCCTGCCCCAGCAGGTGGAGCTGTTCGAGAAGCAGCTGATCAATCAGGCGTTGGCCCGCCACCGGGGACGCATCCATGAGGTCTGCGCGCACCTCGGCCTGCCCCGCAAGACCCTCTATGACAAGCTCAAGAAACATGACCTGACGCCCGGCGACTACCGTCAGGCGGCCTACGACTAGCCCCACAGCGCCTCCCACAGCGCCTCAGCGCCAGAACAGGGTGCCGTGGTGAAGGATTCCCAGCAGCACCGGCCAGGGCGGCAGCCAGGGCGAGAGCCCGGCCGCCAGCAGTACCATCAGCACCGAGTTGCCGGGCTCGCGGAGGTCGCAGAGCTTGAGGGCGGTGCCGAAGGAGCGCTTGAGGCGCACGCCCATCAGGTCGACGCTGTAGAGCTCGTCGAGCAGCAGATGGATCACGCTGCCCAGCCACAGCGCCAGCCCCTGCAGCCAGGCGATCTCGGCGTCCTGGGCGAACAACCGGTAGCTCAACGCACTGGTGACCAGCGCGCACAGGCCGCTGGCCAGCAGCGAGTGCCAGATGCCGCGGTGTACGGTGAAACGCTTGAAGACCGCTCCGGCCAGGTAGCGCACCCCCAGGTAGAGGCCGCCGCAGGCCACCACCAGCTCGCCCGTGGTGAGACGGGCCTGCAGCATCAGGGCACCGGCAATCACGGCAAGCACCGCGAAGAGGTTGAAGATCAGGCGAATCGCCTTGGAGTGGTCGGAATCGATGTCCGGCAGGATGCCGCCGAAGGCCACCAGGGCGGCCAGCGGCAGCGCATCGGTCGCGCTCCACCAGCCGGCCTGCCAGCCGCTGATGGCGGCCAGGGCGCCGCCGGCGGCGGCCACGCCGATGTGGGTTGCGAAATTGGCCATGCCGGGCGACTCGACTACTGGATGGAAAACCAGATTATCGCCCGTCCAGACATGAAAAAACAACGACTTGGATTAGCCTTCCGGCCAGGAACGACGCTTAGCCCGACGCCTGGCTCAGGTACTCGTCCTTCAGCTTGACGTAGTTGCCGGCGCTGTAGGTGAAGAAGGCCCGCTCGCTGTCCTTCAGCGGGCGCAGGGCCTTGGCCGGGCTGCCGCCGTAGACGTGACCGCTTTCCAGCCGCTTGCCGGGGGTGACCAGGGCACCGGCGGCGATGATCACCTCGTCCTCGACCACGGCGCCGTCCATGACGATGGCGCCCATGCCCACCAGCACCCGGTCGCCCAGGGTGCAGCCATGCAGGATCGCCTTGTGACCGATGGTCACGTCCTCGCCGATGGTCAGCGGATAGCCACCCGGGTTGAAGTCGCTTGCGTGGGTGATGTGCAGCACGCTGCCGTCCTGCACGCTGGTGCGGGCACCGATGCGGATGCGGTGCATGTCGCCGCGCACCACCGCCATCGGCCAGACCGAGCAATCATCGCCCAGCTCGACATCACCAAGCACCACACAGGCCGGATCGACGTACACTCGCTCGCCGAGCCGCGGGGTGTGGCCCCGATGGGTTCGCAGTCCGTCTTGCATGCGCCTCTCCCTCTCTCTGTGCCTGTCTCTGTACCGGTATATGTACTTGTATATGTACCTGACCGGCGGACCCGCCTGCCAGTGCGTCTTCATAGGCCGCACCAGAGGCGCGGCCGGTTCGCCGAAGGCTAGATCAGCCCGGAGGCCAGCACCACCACCACCAGCGGGATCGAGACATAGCGCACCAGGCCCTGCCAGATGCGAAAGCCATTGGGGCCGGCATCCAGCGCCCGCAGGGCGGTGTCCCGGGGCATCACCCAGGCGGCGAAGATGGCGATCAGCAGGCCCCCCACCGGCAGGAAGAAGTCGGTGGGCACGGTGGTGACCAGCTCGAAGAAGTTCATCTCGCCGATCCAGTCGACGTCCGCCATGGTCGAGAAGGACAGCACCGACAAGAGGCCCACGGCCCACACCGCCACGCCGACGACGGCGGCGGCCTGGCCACGCTTGAGCCCCAGGCCCTGCAGCCCGGCCACGATGGGCTCGGCGAGGTTGATCGAGGAGGTCCAGGTTGCCATCAGCAGCAGCAGGAAGAAGACCGCCAGCCAGATCGAGCCGCCGGGCAGTTCGGCGAAGGCGATCGGCAGAGTCACGAACATCAGTCCCGGCCCCTCGCCCGGGTCCATGCCCTGGGAGAACACCACCGAGAAGATGGCGACCCCGGCCAGCAGCGCCACCAGTACGTCGAGCACCGCCACGGCCCCGGCGGCCCGCGGCAGGCTCTGGTGATCGGGCATGTAGGCGCCGTAGGCCATCAGCGCGCAGGCGCCCACCGCCAGGGTGAAGAAGGCGTGCCCCATGGCGTTGAGCACCACCTCAACGGTAATGGCGGCGGGGTTGGGGGTGAACAACCAGGCCAGCGCCGGGCCGAAACCATCGGTGGTGGCGGCATAGCCCGCCAGCACGATCAGCAGCAGGTAGAGCATCGGCATCAGCAGGTTGTTGAGCTTCTCCAGGCCGCTGGAGACCCCGCCGGCCACCACCGCCATGGTCAGCAGCATGAACAGTGTATGGTTGAAGGTCATGCGCAGCGGGTCGGCGAGGAAGGCATCGAAGGCGCCCCCCACCTCGGGAGGCGTGGCGCCGACGAAGTCGCCGCGCAGTGACGTGACCAGATACTCGATCGACCAGCCGGAGACCACCGAATAGAAGGACAGGATCAGAAACACCGTCAGGGTCCCGAACAGCCCCAGCCAACGCCAGTGCGGCGTGCGACCGGCGGCCATCGCCAGATGCGCAAGCGACTGGGTGGGGCTGCGCCGGCCGGCACGGCCGATCAGTATCTCGGCCATCATCACCGGCAGTCCCAGCAGCAGCACGAAGGCCACGTACAGCAGCAGGAAGGCGGCACCGCCGTTCTCGCCGGTCATGTAGGGAAAGCGCCAGATATTGCCCAGGCCCACCGCGGCGCCGGTCACGGCGAGGATGAAGGCGCGCCGGGTCGTCCAGCGTTCCAGTGTCTCGTTCATCGGATCAGTTCCTTAAGCTGCGCGCATCGCAAGGGACGAAGAAGGCGCAAGCCTAGCAGGCCCGCCACGGCGGGCCAATCGGGCCTGCCAACGCCGCCCTCTGTCGGGCCGGCCGGTCGGCGCATTGAAACCTCGCGCTCCCGCCTCCATCTAACGGATCATCATGATCATGACGCCTAGGCGTCCCCCCGGATTTCACCCGGGCGTCCGCGACGCCCTTGTTCACGAGGCTGCCCCATGTCCACCACTTCGCCGGCTCGCAACCCGCTGCTCGCCCCCCAGGCGCTGCCCCCTTTCGCCGAGATCCAGCCCGAGCAGGTGGTGCCGGCCATCGAGCAACTGCTCGACGAGAATCGCGCCGCCATCGAGGCCCTGGTCGCGAAGGCCGAGCAGGACACCCCGACCTGGGAGAGCCTGGCCGAGCCGCTGGAGGCGCTCAACGACCGCCTCTCCCAGGCCTGGTCGCCGATCTCGCACCTCAACGGCACCATGAACACGCCGGCCCTGCGCGAAGCCTATCAGGCCTGCCTCGGCAAGCTTTCCGAGTACAGCACCTGGCTTGGCCAGCACTCAGGCCTGTTCCGCGCCTATCAGGCGCTCCGGCAGTCACCCGATTTCGCGCGCCTCGACGAGGCACAACAGCGCAGCATCGACAACACCCTGCGCGACTTCCGCCTGGCCGGGGTCGACCTGCCCGAGGCACAGAAGCGCCGCTACGGCGAGATTCAGGCCCGGCTCTCGGCGCTCGCCAACACCTTCTCCAACCAGCTGCTGGACGCCACCCAGGCCTGGCACAAGGATATCGCCGACGCCAAGCGACTGGCCGGCCTGCCACAGAGCGCGCTGGATACGCTCAAGGCCAACGCCGAGGCCAAGGGCATCGAGGGCTACCGCATCACCCTGGACTTTCCGAGCTTCTTCCCGGTGATGACCTATGCCGAGGACCGTGCCCTGCGCGAGGAGGTCTACACCGCCTTCGTCACCCGCGCCTCCGACCAGGGCCCCAACGCCGGCGAATTCGACAACGCCCCGGTGATGGAGGAGACCCTCGCCCTGCGCCGCGAGCTGGCCGAGCTCTTGGGCTTTGCGACCTATGCCGACTACTCCCTGGCCACCAAGATGGCCGATGGCCCCGCGCAGGTGATCGGTTTCCTCGAGGACCTGGCCGCTCGCGCCGTGCCCCAGGCCCGCGAGGAGTATGCCGAGCTCGAGACCTTCGCCCGTGACTCGCTCGCCATGACCGAGCTTCAGCCCTGGGACGTGGGCTATGCCAGCGAAAAGCTGCGTGAGGCCCGCTACGCCATCTCCGAGGAGCAGCTGCGCCCCTACTTCCCGGCCCCGCAGGTGGTGAACGGCCTGTTCAAGGTGGTCGAGCGGCTCTACGACGTCACCTTCGAGGAAGACGCTGAGGCCCCGCGCTACCACCCGGACGTGCGCTACTTCCGCATCCTCGAGGACGGTGCCCCGATCGCCGGCTTCTATCTGGATCTCTACGCCCGTGAAGGCAAGCGTGGCGGCGCCTGGATGGACGAGTGCCGGGTGCGGCGCCTGGCCGATGGCGGTGTGCAGCTGCCGGTGGCCTACCTGACCTGCAACTTCACCCGCCCGGTGGGCGAGAAGCCCGCGCTGCTGACCCACGACGAGGTCACCACCCTGTTCCACGAGTTCGGCCACGGCCTGCACCACATGCTGACCCGCCAGACCGTCGCCGACATCTCCGGCATCAACGGCGTGGCCTGGGATGCGGTGGAGCTGCCCAGCCAGTTCATGGAGAACTTCTGCTGGGAGCGCGAGGGACTCGACCTGATCGCCGGCCACGTCGACACCGGCGAGCCGCTGCCCGAGGCGCTCTTCGACAAGCTCCTCGCGGCCAAGAACTTCCAGTCGGCGATGGGCATGGTGCGTCAGATCGAGTTCTCGCTGTTCGACTTTCGCCTCCACCACGAGCTCAAGGCACCCAGTGCCGGCGAGATCCAGGCGCTGCTCGACGACGTGCGCGACGCCGTCGCAGTGGTGCCCCGGGTGCCCTTCAACCGCTTCCAGAACGGCTTCGGCCACATCTTCGCCGGCGGCTATGCGGCGGGCTACTACAGTTACAAGTGGGCCGAGGTGCTGTCCGCGGATGCCTGGAGCGCCTTCGAGGAAGCCGGCATCTTCGACCCGGCCACCGGCCGACGCTTTCGCACCGAGATCCTCGAGCGGGGCGGCTCCCGGGATGCCGCGGCCCTGTTCCTGGCCTTCCGCGGCCGCGAGCCAAGCATCGAGCCGCTGCTGCGCCACAGCGGTATCCGCGCGGCCTGACGGCTGCGCCCCACCTTCACCGAACAGGAGATCTCATGCCCGTCACCAAACGCTTCATCGCCGGCGTCATCTGCCCCCGCTGCGCGACCATGGACCGGGTGCGCAGCTGGGAGCAGCACGGCATTCGCTACCGGGACTGCGTGAGCTGCGACTTCTTCGAGCAGCTGCCCATCGAGGACGATTCGCTCCCCGAGCTGGAAACACGGGTCAATCAGGTCCGCGAGGAACAGCAGCGCCAGGACGTGCAGACGGTCAAGATCCTCGACCCTAAGGGCTAGACCCATGATCGGGCCTCTCCAGGGGTGGCGCCCGCCGCGCCGGGTGCTGGAAGTGCTGGGGCTCGCCGCGGCCGCCGCCCTGCTGGTGGCCCGCCTCGACCTCGCCACCCTGGCGGCCGGCCTGGGGTTCTTCCTGTGGGGCATGACCTACCTGGAAGACGCCATCAAGCGGCTCTCCGGCGGCACCCTGAACCGCTGGCTGGCGGCGGCCACCGCCAGCACCCCCCGAGCCATCGCGGTGGGCACCCTGTCCACCGCCCTGGTGCAATCGAGCTCCCTGATCACCCTGCTGGCGATGTCCTTCGTCGGCGCCGGCCTGATCGCCCTGCCCGGCGCCATCGCCCTGCTGTTCGGCGCCAACCTGGGCACCACCACCGGCGCCTGGCTGATCGCCGCCTTCGGCCTCAAGCTGAGCCTGTCCCACTACGCCATGCCGCTGCTGGCACTCGGTCTGCTCGGCAGCCGACTGCTCAAGGGCAGCCGGGCCGGGCTTGCCGGACTCTCGCTCGGCGTGGGCCTGCTGTTCCTCGGCATCGACTTCATGAAGCTCGGCTTCGAGTCCATCCAGAACGGCCTGTCGCTGGATGGCCTGGTCGGTGAACGCGTCTGGCACTGGCCGCTGTTCGTGCTGTTCGGGGTCGCCGCCACGGTGGTCATGCAGTCGAGCCACGCCACCCTGCTGATCATCCTCGCCGCCCTCGGCTCCGGCCAGTTGCCCTACCTGCCGGCGCTGGCCATCGCCATCGGCGCCAACATCGGCACCACGGTGACGGCACTGCTCGGCGCCATCGGGGCCGGGGCCGCCGGGCGGCGGCTGGCCGGGGCCCACCTGATCTTCAACCTGGCCACCGCCTGCGTGGCCCTGGCGCTGCTGCTGCCGCTGGCCGAGCTGGTCGACCGGCTGGCCGAGCTGATCGGCCTGGCGGCGACCGCCTGGCCGATGAAGCTGGCGCTCTTCCACACTTTGTTCAATGGCCTCGGCATCCTGCTGATGCTGCCGGTCATTCCGCGCCTGGCGCGCCTGCTGGAGCGGCTCGTCCCCGAGCCCTCCCGCCGGCCGCCGGCCCAGGCTCGCTACCTGGAAGACACCGCCCTGGCCCACGCCGACACCGCCCTGGCGGCGCTGGAGCAGGAGAGCCGACGCCTCGAGCGTCGAGCCTACCATGTGCTCTGCGAGGCCATTCTGGTGCCCAGCGCCGAGGTCCTCGGCCATCCACCCACCCGCGAGGTGGTGCATGCGCCCATCGCGCCCGATGACTGGCCGGCGGTCAATGTCCGCTATCACGAGCGCCTCAAGCCGCTGCTGGCGGAGCTGCTCGACTTCTATGCACGCCTCGACGTGCCCCTCACCGAAGGCCAGCAGGCCCGGCTCGAGGCCCTCTATGGGCGCAGCGTGCGCATGGTCGAGGCGGTACGTTTCGGCGAGGTGCTGCAGCGTAGCCTGCTGCGCCACGCCGCCGTCGGAAGTCCGCTGCGCGAGGCCCACGACGCCCTGCGCCAGGCGGTGGCCGAGGGGCTCAACCGGCTGGCCAACAACCCCGAGGCCCAGAGCATCGAGGCGCCCCTGGAAGCGGTTCGCCAGTTCTGGCAGCACGAGCTCGCCGACCGCCTGCGCCGGCACCGGCTGGATGCCTGGCTCGCCTCCTCGCTGCTCAACGACCTGCACCAGGCCAGCCGGCTGCTGGCCGCGCTGGCGCCGCCCGCCGCCGATTCGCGATCGGAAGCGCCCTAGCCCGGCCCGTCATCTCGACACCGCGCCAACTGTGCGGAAACCCACACACCCCGAGACGACCTCCATGCGGACTCCCGGACACGCGGCGCAGAAGGGCTATCGACCTTGGTCGAAAGAAAATTTCGCAAACTACTGATAAAGAAGAGACTGTTCGTGTAACGGCATGCCGGTTGCCCTGTATAGGGCGCCAATACGCTCGCTTCCAAGGCAACAACAAAAGAGGACGTCGCATGTCAGTTCAACCGCACACCCCTAAGCCCCTCGTCGCTCGCCGCCTGGCCCTCGTCTCCGGCGTGATGCTCGGCGGCCTGATGATGGCCAGCGCCGCCCAGGCCGATCGCAGCGAATGGCCGGAGAGCTTCACCGTGGGCACCGCCAGCCAGGGCGGCACCTACTTCGTCTATGGCTCCGGCTGGGCCAACCTGGTCGCCGACGAACTGGGCCTGTCCGGCGGCGGCGAGATCACCGGCGGTCCGACCCAGAACCTGGCGCTGGTGCACAGCGGTGACATCGCCTTCGGCCTGACCACCATGGGCCCGGCCGCGGATGCGGTGAACGGCAAGAGCCCGCTGGCGCCGGGCTTCAAGATGGACAACGTCTGCGCCATGTTCCCGATGTATGAGACCCCGTTCTCGATCGCCGCCCTGTCGAGCTCGGGCATCACCGCGATCGACGAGATCCCGGATGGCGCCACCATCGGCTTCGGCCCGGCCGGCTCCACCTCCGATACCTACTTCCCGCTGATCCTCGAGGAGCTGGGCGTGAACTTCGAGCGTCGCAACGGCGGCTGGAACGACCTGGGCAGCCAGCTGCAGGACGGCCTGGTCGACGTCATCGCCTTCGCCGCCGGCATTCCGATCCCGGCCGTCAGCCAGCTCGAGGTGCAGACCGACGTCAACATCATCGAGTTCACCGAGGACGAGCAGGCCAAGGCCGCCGCGGCCTTCCCGGTGTCGGAGTTCACCATTCCGGCCAGCACCTACCAGACGCTGACCGAGGACGCCAACGCCGTCTCCATGTGGAACTTCGCCATCGCCGGCTGCGACCTGCCGGAAGACCTGGTCTACGAGGCCACCAAGGTCACCATGGAGAACAACGACAAGATGATGTCGGTGCACCGCAGCGCCGCAACCTCCATCCCGGAGAATGTCGGCAAGAACCAGGTGCTGCCCTTCCATCCGGGCGCCGCGCGCTGGTTCGAGGAGAACGGCTACGAGATCGACCCGGCGTTGATCAAGTGAGCCGCTGATACCTAGCCACCTCCCGGCCCCGGCACGCTGCCAGGGCCGGGCTTGCCTCTTCCACTCCACCTCCCACTGCAGGGTAACCCCCCCATGAGCACGTCATCTCCCCAGGGACCGGTGCCCCAGGACGCCGCCCCCGAGGCCATCGCCCAGGGCGTCGACGAGGATGTCATCGAATCCAACCGGCGCCTCTTCACCGGCTGGCAATGGTGGCTTTTCGGCGTCGCCGCCGTCCTCTATTCCAGCTTCCACCTGGTCTCCCTGAACATCTATCCGCTGGAGACCTGGTCGTTTCGCATCGTGCATATCTGCGGCGCCCTGGTGCTGGGCTACGGCCTCTACTCGGGCGCCCGCTTCGCCGACGATGCCACCCCGGCCAGCGGCCGCGGACTCAGGCTCGCCGGCTACGCCCTGCTGCTGCCGGCCGGCTATGCCCTGCTCCAGGTCGTGCTGATGTGGCAGACCATGGCCGGTGGCGCCATGCGCATCGAGCCTACCATCGAGACCTGGCAGTACGGCCTGCCGCTGCTCGTCGCCACCGGCGGCGCCATCCTGCTGTCCTGGGCCACCCGCCAGGCCCGCGCCCGGCTGGCCGCTCCGGACCTGGTGCTGATGGTCTGCGCGCTGGCCAGCGCCGGCTACCTGCTGGTGATGTACAACTCGCCGCTGCGCATGTCCACCGGCACCCCCTTCGCCCCCATGGGCATCTCCTATGCGGCCATCGCCGGCGCCGCCCTGATTCTCGAGCTGACCCGCCGGGTCGCCGGCCTGGCCCTGGTGATCATCGCCGCGGTCTTCCTGACCTATGTGTTCGCCGGGCCCCACCTGCCGGGCTTCCTCGGCTATCCGGGGCTCTCGGTGGGTCGCTTCTTCAGCCAGGTCTATACCGACGCCGGCATCCTGGGGCCGACCACTGCGGTGTCCTCGACCTACATCATCCTGTTCATCATCTTCGCCGCCTTCTTGCAGGCCTCGAAGGTCGGCGACTACTTCGTCAATTTCGCCTTCGCCTGCGCCGGCCGCGCCCGGGGCGGCCCCGCCAAGGTGGCGATCTTCGCCTCCGGCCTGATGGGCATGATCAACGGCACCAGCGCCGGCAACGTGGTCTCCACCGGCTCGCTGACCATCCCGCTGATGAAGAAGGTCGGCTATCCTGCACGCAGCGCCGGCGCCATCGAGGCCGCGGCCTCCACCGGCGGGCAGATCATGCCCCCGATCATGGGTGCCGGCGCCTTCATCATGGCCGAGATCACCGGGATCCCGTATACCGAGATCGCCATCGCCGCCATCATCCCCTCGATCCTCTACTTCGCCTCGGTCTACTTCATGGTCGACTTCGAGGCCGCCCAGAAGGGCATGCGCGGCATGCGCAAGGACGAGATCCCGCTGTTCTCGAAGCTGATCAAGCAGGTCTACCTGTTCGCGCCGATCATCATCCTGATCGCCGCGCTGTTCATGGGCTACTCGGTGATCCGCGCCGGCACCCTCGCCACCGCCTCGGCGGCCGTGGTGAGCTGGATCTCGCCCAACAAGATGGGTATCCGCGCCATCCTCAAGGCCATGGAGCTGGCCAGCACCATGGCCATCCAGATCATCGCGGTCTGCGCCTGTGCCGGCATCATCGTCGGGGTGATCTCGCTGACCGGCGTCGGCGCGCGCTTCTCCTCGCTGCTGCTCGGTCTGGCAGGCGTCAGCCAGCTGCTGGCACTGTTCTTCGCCATGTGCATCTCGATCCTGCTGGGCATGGGCATGCCGACCACGGCGGCCTATGCGGTAGCGGCGTCGGTGGTGGCGCCGGGCCTGATCGAGATCGGCATCCAGCCGCTGATCGCCCACTTCTTCGTGTTCTACTTCGCGGTGGTCTCGGCGATCACGCCGCCGGTGGCCCTGGCCTCCTACGCGGCCTCGGGGATCTCCGGCGCCAATGCCATGCAGACCTCGGTGACCTCGTTCAAGATCGGTCTGGCCGCCTACATCGTGCCCTTCATGTTCTTCTACAGCCCGGGCATCCTGATGGAAGGCTCCTGGATGCAGATCCTCAGGGTCGGCGTCACCGCGACGCTCGGCATCGTGCTGCTGGCGGCCTCGGTACAGGCCTGGTTCTTCGGCCACATCAATGGCCTGATCCGCCTGGCGCTGCTGGCAGGCGCGGTATGCATGATCTATGGCGGCCTCGTCAGCGACCTGGCCGGCATCGCCATCGGCGCCGCCATCTTCCTATTGCAGCGCCGCCACGGCGATGGCGGCAAGGGTGCCGCGGCCGGCGCCTGATGCCGCCCCGCTCCCCCAGCGGGGGAGCGGGCCTTGCTCATTCTCTTATGGATGCATGAAACAACGGGGCCCCGCCATTGGCGGGGCCCCGTTGCGTTTTAGCGCCAGAGCCGGCCGGCTCATGGCGTCAGATCAGGCGGCTAACTCAAGCGACTGATTCAGGCACCCAGGTTGTCCAGCACCTTCAGCGAGGCCCGGGACTGGTTGAGGGTATAGAAATGCAGGCCCGGCGCGCCGCCGTCGAGCAGCCGCTCGCAGAGGCGAGTGATCACCTCCTCGCCGAAGGCCTGGATGCTCTCGCTGTCGTCGCCGTAGGCCTCGAGCTGCTTGCGGATCCAACGCGGGATGTCCGCCCCGCAGGCATCCGAGAAGCGCGCCAGCTTGGTGTAGTTGGTGATCGGCATGATGCCGGGAATGATCGGCGTCTCGACCCCCAGCTTGCGAGCGCGCTCGACGAAGTGGAAGTAGGCGTCCGGGTTGAAGAAGTACTGGGTGATGGCGAGGTTGGCACCGGCCTTGACCTTGCGCGCGAAGTTCTCGAGATCGCGCTCGAAGCTCGGCGCCTGCGGGTGGCTCTCCGGGTAGGCGGCCACCGCGATCTCGAAGTGATCGCCGGTCTCCTCGCGGATGAACTCGACCAGCTCGTTGGCATAGCGCAGCTCGCCGATGCCGCCCATGCCCGAGGGCAGATCGCCGCGCAGGGCCACCAGGCTGTTGATGTCATCCTCGCGATACTGGGCCAGCAGCTCGCGCAGCTCGCCCTTGTCGCTACCGATACAGGACAGGTGCGGCGCGGTGTTGATGCCGGACTCGCGCACCGCCTTGACGGTCTGGGTGGTACGGGCCTGGGTCGAGCCGCCAGCGCCGTAGGTCACCGAGAAGAAGCGCGGCTTCCGCGCGGCCAGGGCATCGCGCACGCCGAGCAGCTTTTCCTTCCCCGCCTCGGTGTTGGGGGGAAAGAACTCGAAACTGATGCCTAGCGGATGCTCTTGTGCGCTCATGGATTCAACCCTCGTCGGTCGCCTGACCGGCGACTCTGTCTGTCATGTTGTGCATGGCTCGGGGCCGGGCCCGACCTTTCTGTTGACGGATTGTGACCTCCCCCCCGCGCCCCGGCTAATGAAAGTTTCGCGCCCCCTGTATCGATTTCATTCATATAAAAATCGGGCCGAGCATAACCATTAGGCCTAAGAGGCGCACCTGGCGGGATTCCGACGGACCCAACTGCTGGACGATTCAGGCCCCATCGCACCGGCCCGGCCGCTGACAGGCGGGGAGCGGCCAGGCATGATGAGGCTTTCATATCAGGAGATACCGATGGGGGAGCTCGACCTGGGCGCCAACCTGCTGGCACCGCTGTGGATGCTGCTGGCCTTCGTCGGCCTGGGCGCGCTCTGCGCCCGCCGGCTGTCGCTGGATCCGCGCCCCATCGCCACCCTGCTGATCTACGTGATCGCCCCGGTGACGGTCTTTCGCGGCCTGGTGCTCGGCGGCCCCACGCCGGCCTACCTGCTGCTGACGCTCGGGGTCTTCGTCACCGCCAGCCTGATGTGCCTGATCGTCGGCCTGCTCGCCCGCCCCTTCTTCCCCGCCGAGGAGGCCTCGCTGCTGGCCTTCTCCGCCGGCACCGCCAACACCGGCTACTTCGGCCTGCCGGTGGCCATGGTGCTGCTGTCGCCGGAGGGGGTGACTCTGTACCTGTTCTGCCTGCTCGGCATGAATCTCTTCGAATTCACCCTGGGTTTCTATATCAGCGCCCGCGGGCGCTTCTCGGTACGCGACAGCCTTCACAAGATCCTGCGCCTGCCGCTGATCTACGCCTTTATCGCCGCCCTGGCGATCAGCGGCCTGACGCTTCCGCTGCCGGCGGCGCTGATGGAGGGACTCGAGGTCTTTCCGCCCACCTACACCCTGCTCGGGATGATGATCATCGGCATGACCCTGGGGCGCTTAAGCCTCAAGGAGGTGGACCCCGGCTTCATCGCCGCCGCGCTGGCGGTGCGCTTCGGGCTCTGGCCGTTGGTCAGCCTCGGCGGCGTGCTCCTGCTGCGGACCACCCTCGGCATCGGCGAGGAACTGGCGCTGGCGCTGCTGCTGATCGGGGTGGTGCCCCTGGCCGCCAACCTGGTGGTGGTGGCCATGGAGGTGGGCAGCCGGGCCGACAAGGCGGCACTCGCCGTGCTGGTGAGCACCCTGCTCGCCCCACTGGTGATGCCGCTCTATCTGGCGGGCCTGCGGGAGCTACTGGCGCTGGGCTGAGGTCCGGCGATCCCGCATGCCCATGTGCCGGCCTGAGGCGAAAAGGAACAGTCGGCCTCCCTCAAGCGCGCCTTACCTGGCGCTTGTGGGCATACATGGCCCCATCGGCTCGCCGGATCAGATCATCCACGTCGATCGGCCCCTCCCGCCAGGGCTCGTAGCGGGCGATCCCCACGCTGGCCGTGATCCGGGAATCCGGGCAGCCTTCGAGACGACAGGCGTCCAGGCGCTGCTGGAACGCCACCTTCCAGGCCTCGGCCTCGGCCTGCTTGGTCTGCGGCAGCACCACCAGGAATTCATCCCCACCCAGGCGACAGGCGACATCCTGCGGGCCGACGCTCTCGGCCAGAGCCGTCGCCACGCTGCAGATCAGCTGATCCCCCATGGCGTGCCCGTAGGTGTCGTTGATGACCTTGAGCCGGTCGACATCCACCAACAGGACCGAGACGGGCTGCCAGGCCTGCAGGGCATTGGCCAGGGCGCCTTTCAGCACACCGATCCCCCGCTGACGGTTGGCGAGCCCGGTCATGACATCGAAATTGGCCAGCTGGCGCAGCTCCTTCTGCTGCTCGGCGAGCCGCTCGAAGGCCATCTTCGCCTCGGAATGTCTCAGGCTCAGCTCCGACATCAGCCAGGCCGAGCGCTGACCGTTGACGGTATGCACCCAGCACAGCAGCAGCGAGAGCAGTAGACCGATGAACGGCAACACCCCGCCGAAGGCCAGCAGCTCCTGCCACCCGAAGGGGCTCCAGACGGCCAGGGCGGCGCCATAGGCGACCAAGGAGATCAGGTTGAAGAACAGCACACCCGGCCAGCGCCAGTGGAGTAGCGGCAGGAGGCAGAAGGCGATCGCCAGGCCAAGGTGACTCATGATCAGTACATTGCCATCCTCGATCAGGACGGCCGACGACAGGAAGAAGCCCTCGGCCGCCAGCAGGCCGATCAGCAGCGCCGCCCGGCTACGCGCCGGGCGGCCTTGCTGCCACCATAGGCAGATGCCCAGCACGGCGACCAGAAGCAGCCGTGCGCCCGGCAGCCATGGCCAGTGCTGTGGCACGAGCATCACATCGGCCGGCAGGAAGCACGCCAGGCCGATCATGCTCCCTGTCAGCGCAACCCCACGATGGCGAGCCTGTAATCGGGTCAGCTCATGAGAAATATCGGGTACCGCTTGCTCCATGCCCATCTCCTTGATGCAGGCCTCCCGCCTGCCTCTGTTCCCTGCCTCGATGCGACGCTTGCCGGCCGGCGAGGCGCCTGATCAGTAGCGATAACTGTCCGGTTTGTAGGGGCCCTCGGCGGATAGCCCCAGATAGTCGGCCTGAGCCTGGGTCAGGCGCGTCATCACCCCGCCGAAGCCCTCGACCATGTAGCGGGCGACCTCCTCGTCCAGGTGGCGAGGCAGCACCGACAGGGTCAGTGCCGCGGCGCGTGACTGCTCAGGCAGGTCGGCGAAGCGGCCCTCGAAGAGGTGGATCTGCGCCAGCACCTGGTTGGCGAAGGAGCCATCCATGATCCGCGAGGGATGACCGGTGGCGTTGCCCAGGTTGACCAACCGCCCCTCGGCGAGCAGCAGCAGGTAATCGTCGCTCTCAGGGTCGTAGTCGCCCGGGTCGCTGTCGCGGTAGACCTTGTGGACCTGCGGTTTGATCTCCTCCCAATGCCACTGGCGGCGCATGTAGGCGGTATCGATCTCGCTGTCGAAATGGCCGATGTTGCACACCACCGCGCCTTTCTTGAGCGCCTTGAGCATCGGCGCGTCGCAGGCGTCGATATTGCCGGTGGCGGTGACCACCAGGTCGATCTTGCCAAGCATTGCCGCATCGAGGCTGGCCACGCCGCCGTTATGCCCCTCGAGGTAGGGGGACACCACCTCGAAGCCGTCCATGCAGGCCTGCATGGCGCAGATCGGGTCGATCTCGCTGACCTTGACGATCATGCCCTCCTGGCGCAGCGAGGCCGCCGACCCCTTGCCGACATCGCCATAGCCCACCACCAGCGCCTGCTTGCCGGCCAGCAGGTGATCGAGGCCCCGCTTGATGGCATCGCTCAGGCTGTGGCGACAACCGTACTTGTTGTCGTTCTTCGACTTGGTGACGGCATCGTTGACGTTGATCGCCGGCACCTTGAGCCAGCCATCGCGCAGCATCTCGTGCAGGCGATGCACCCCGGTGGTGGTCTCCTCCGAGATGCCGTGAACGGCCTCGAGCAGTTCCGGGCGCTTCTCGTGGAGCAGGGCCGTCAGGTCGCCGCCGTCGTCGAGCACCAGGTTCGGTGTCCAGCCCTCGGGGCCCTCGACGGTCTGCTCGATGCACCACCAGAACTCCTCCTCGGTCTCGCCCTTCCAGGCGAACACCGGGATGCCCGCCGCGGCCACCGCCGCCGCGGCATGATCCTGGGTCGAGAAGATGTTGCAGGACGACCAGCGCACGCTGGCGCCCAATGCGACCAGGGTCTCGATCAGCACCGCGGTCTGGATGGTCATGTGGATACAACCGCTGATCCGCGCACCGGCCAGGGGACGAGACGCCCGGTACTTCTCGCGGATCCTCATCAGCGCCGGCATCTCGGTCTCGGCGATGCGGATCTCGCGGCGGCCCCAGTCGGCCAGGGAGGGATCGGCGACCTTGTGGTCACCGATCGGCACAGCGGGCATGGCGGGTCGGTTCATGCAACACCTCGGTCAGGGTGGCGAAACGATACTGTCCCTAATATAGGTGGCCTACCCGACTCTCACCATGTCGACCGATAACCCTGATGCCCGCGACGGGGCCGGATACGCAAGGACCCGCCGAAGCGGGTCCCTGTCGTCACGCGCCTCGACGCCGCCTCACAGGCCGGCGGAGCGCTTGAGTGCCTCGACCTTGTCGGTCTTCTCCCAGGGGAAAGCCGTGAAGGTCTCGGTCTGCACCTCGCCGTTGACGTCGGTCCAGTCATAGCTGGTCTCGAACGGCTCGCGACCGAAGTGGCCATAGGCCGCGGTCAGCTGATACATCGGGTGCAGCAGGTCGAGCATGCGGGTGATCGCATTGGGACGCAGGTCGAAGTGCTCGCGCACCAGCTCGATGATCTTGGCATCGCTGATCTTGCCGGTGTCGAAGGTATTCACAGACACCGAGGTCGGCTCGGCCACGCCGATGGCGTAGGAGACCTGGATCTCGCACTTGTCGGCGAGCCCGGCGGCGACGATGTTCTTGGCCACGTAGCGGCCGGCATAGGCGGCGCTGCGGTCGACCTTGGACGGGTCCTTGCCGGAGAAGGCGCCGCCGCCGTGGCGGGCCATGCCGCCGTAGGTATCGACGATGATCTTGCGCCCGGTCAGGCCACAGTCGCCCACCGGCCCGCCGATCACGAACTTGCCGGTCGGGTTGATGTGGTACTGGGTGGTCTCGGTCAGCCACTCGGCGGGCAGCACCTGCTCGATGATCTCGCGCTTGACCATCTGACGCAGCTCATCCTGGTCGATCTCGGGATCGTGCTGGGTCGAGAGCACCACCGCGTCCACCGCTACCGGCTTGCCGTCGTCGCCGTAGCGGAAGGTGACCTGACTCTTGGCGTCCGGGCGCAGCCAGGGCAGCATGCCGCTCTTGCGCAGCTCCGCCTGGCGCTCGACCAGCCGGTGCGAATAGTGGATCGGCGCCGGCATGAAGGAATCGGTCTCGTTGGTGGCATAGCCGAACATCAGGCCCTGGTCGCCGGCGCCCTGATCTTCGGGCTTCACGCGGTCGACACCCTGGGCGATATCGACGCTCTGCTTGCCGATCAGGTTGAGCACGCCGCAGGTCTCGCCGTCGAAGCCGACATCGGAGGAGGTGTAGCCGATATCCATGATGACCTGGCGCACCAGCTCCTCGAGGTCGACCCAGGCCGAGGTGGAAATCTCGCCGGCGACGATGGCCACGCCGGTCTTCACCAGGGTCTCGCAGGCCACGCGCGCCTGCTTGTCACGGGCGATGATGGCGTCCAGCACCGCGTCGGAAATCTGGTCGGCGATCTTGTCCGGATGCCCTTCGGACACGGACTCGGAAGTAAACAGGGAGTATTCGCTCATGGCGTCCTCGACCCTCTATCAATAACGGCCTATCAAAAACGGCGTGGGGGGCACAGCACGGCGGCTGAGGCTGCATCGCCGACTGCCTTTCTCGGTGGCAGGCGTGACGCGCGACGGGCCCAGGGGCCTCGGGGGCGGGATTCTACACCAGAGGAGTCATCGGTTCCTAGAAGCCCCGCGGGGCGCGGCAATTGATGGTTGCGCGCTTCTCGGCGACAATACGCCCCCTGAATCCAGCGTGCCGCATGCCGCGGTGCCGTTCCGCCATCTTGCTCGAGCCGCCCGCCCTGCCCGCGGAGCCGCCCGGGCATTGCTTATTGCCGCAGGCGAGGAGCTTGTCAATGCCGTCCCGTTTCGAACTGGCCAATGCCATTCGCGCGCTGTCCATGGACGCCGTGCAGAAGGCCAAGTCTGGCCACCCCGGTGCCCCCATGGGCATGGCCGATATCGCCGAAGTCCTCTGGAACGACTTCCTGAGCCATAACCCGGCCAACCCGCACTGGGCCAATCGCGACCGTTTCGTGATGTCCAACGGCCACGGCTCCATGCTGGTCTACTCGCTGCTGCACCTGTCCGGGTATGAGCTTTCCCTCGAGGACCTGCAGCACTTCCGTCAGCTGCACTCCAAGACCCCGGGCCACCCCGAGTTCGGCTACACGCCGGGCGTGGAGACCACCACCGGCCCGCTGGGTCAGGGCTTCGCCAATGCCGTGGGCATGGCCATCGCCGAGCGCACCCTGGCGGCCCAGTTCAACCGCGACGGCCACGAACTCGTCGATCATCACACCTACTGCTTCGTCGGCGACGGCTGCCTGATGGAAGGCGTCTCCCACGAGGTCGCCTCACTGGCCGGCACCCAGGGCCTGGGCAAGCTGATCACCTTCTACGACGACAACGGCATCTCCATCGATGGCGAGGTCGAGGGCTGGTTCACCGACGACACCGCCAAGCGCTTCGAGAGCTACGGCTGGCACGTGGTGCCCAACGTCGACGGCCACAAGCCCGAGGAGATCAAGGCCGCCGTCGAGCTCGCCAAGAGCCACGACGACAAGCCCAGCCTGATCATCTGCAAGACCATCATCGGCTTCGGCTCCCCCAACAAGCAGGGCAAGGAAGAGTGTCACGGCGCGGCGCTGGGTGAGGACGAGGTGGCCGCGGCCCGCGTCCAGCTCGACTGGCCCCACGCGCCCTTCCACATCCCCGAGCCGATCTACCAGGGCTGGGACGCCACCCAGGCGGGCGAGGCGCGCGAGGCCGAATGGAATGCGCGGTTCGCACGCTATGCCGAGGCCTTCCCGGCCGAGGCTCGCGAGTTCACCCGCCGCATGAAGGGTGAGCTGCCCCGCGAGCTGACCAGCGAGGCGCTGATCGAGCAGGCCCAGAAGCAGGGCGAGAGCATCGCCTCACGCAAGGCCTCTCTCGGCGCCCTCAATGCCCTGGGCCCGCAGCTTCCCGAGCTGCTCGGCGGCAGCGCCGACCTGGCGCCGTCCAACCTGACCTTCTGGGAGGGTGCCCAGGCGATCAGCCCGGCCGAGCCCGGCGGCAACTACCTGCACTACGGCGTGCGCGAGTTCGGCATGGCCGCGATCATGAACGGCATCGCCCTGCACGGTGGCTTCGTGCCCTACGGCGCGACCTTCCTGATCTTCTCGGAATACATGCGCAATGCCGTGCGCATGGCGGCCCTGATGGGGCAGCGCGCCATTCAGGTGTTCACCCATGACTCCATCGGCCTGGGCGAAGATGGCCCGACTCACCAGCCGATCGAGCAGCTGACCACCCTGCGCTCGACGCCGAACCTGTCGACCTGGCGCCCGGCCGATGCCGTCGAGACCGCCGCCGCCTGGCATGCCGGCCTCAAGCGTCACTCAGGCCCCACCGCTCTGGTGCTGTCCCGCCAGGGCCTGCCGCACCAGGCCCGCGACAAGCACCAGCTGGCCAACATCCAGCGTGGCGGCTACGTGCTCAAGGACTGTGAAGGCACCCCGGAACTGATCCTGATCGCCACCGGCTCCGAGGTCGGCCTGGCCATGGACGCCGCCGCCACGCTTGGCGAGCAGGGCCGTGCCGTGCGCGTGGTGTCGATGCCGTCCACCGATGTCTTCGACGCCCAGGACGCCGCCTACCGCCAAGCGGTGCTGCCGCTGGAAGTCGGCGCGCGCATCGCCATCGAGGCCGGCCACCGCGACTTCTGGTTCAAGTACGTGGGCCTCGAGGGCCGCATCATCGGCATGGACAGCTTCGGCGAGTCCGCCCCGGCCGGCGATCTGTTCAAGGAATTCGGCTTCACCGTCGAGAACCTGGTGAGCGAAGCCGAGCAGCTGCTGGACGACGCCGCCGAGTAAGGCACGCGCGACGCCGCGACAGCGGCGTCGAGTGCAGCGTCGGCTGCAACGCAGAAGGGCACGGCGAACGCCGTGCCCTTTTTTGTGTCCGCCGGTCCTCTTCCTACTGGTGCACTGTCCTCCGATGTTGCGTCTGCCAGCGTGGTGCCTGCCGAAACCGCCCGTCAGGCAATGGTGACCTGCGGGTCCAGATAGACATCCTGAATGGCGTTGAGCAGCTGAACGCCCTCGGCCATCGGCTTCTGGAAGGCCTTGCGTCCGGAGATCAGCCCCATGCCGCCGCCGCGCTTGTTGATCACCGCGGTGCGCACCGCCTGGGCCAGGTCGCTCTCGCCACCGGAGGCGCCGCCGGAGTTGATCAGCCCGGCACGGCCCAGGTAGCAGCTCGCCACCTGATAGCGGGCCAGGTCGATGGGGTGCTCGCTGGTCAGCTCGCCATAGACCCTGTGGTGAGTGTGGCCGAAGCCGATCGCCCGATAGCCATCATTGGTCTCGGCGAGCTTCTGCTTGACGATGTCGGCCTTGAGGGTCGCCGCGAGGTGGATCGCCTGACCGGTCAGGTCGGCGGCGACGTGGTAGTCGGTGCCCTCCTGCTTGAAGGCCGGGTTGCGCAGGTAGGCCCACAGCACCGTGACCATGCCAAGCTCATGGGCTCGCTCGAAGGCCTCGCTGATTTCCTCGATCTGACGGCGGCACTCCGGTGAGCCGAAATAGATGGTCGCCCCCACCGCCACGCAGCCCATGGCGTGGGCCTGATCGACGCTGGCGAACAGGGTCTGGTCGTGCATGGTCGGGTAGGTCAGGGTCTCGTTGTGGTTGAGCTTCAACAGCAGCGGAATCTTGTGGGCGTAGCGCCTTGCGACCGAGGCCAGCCCGCCCAGCGTCGAGGCCACGGCGTTGCAGCCGCCCTCGAGGGCCAGCTCGACGATGTTGGCCGGGTCGAAGTAGAGCGGGTTGGGCGCGAAGGAGGCGCCGGCCGAATGCTCGATGCCCTGATCGACGGGCAAGATGCTCAGATAGCCGGTACCGCCCAGCCGGCCGTGGTTGTAAAGGGCCTGCATGTTGCGCAGCACCTGGGGGCTCCTGTCGTTGTCGATCATCACCCGGTCGACGAAGTCCGGTCCCGGCAGGTGCAGCTGCTCGCGGGGAATCGCGCTGCAGCGGTGCTCCAGCAGGTAACTCGCTTCATCGCCCAGGATCTTGGCGGTCTCACTCATGGTCATGCGCTCCTTGCAGGGGTGGCGAAGGGAAATGCCGTGCGGGTGCCCTTTCAGCGTAGCCAGCGCCGGCTCGACCACAAGCGGGCGCGTCACGCTCATCCCCGGCGCACGTCAGGCCCGATGCACAGGCGACACGCCATGGCCCGGTCGGTCGGCCAGGAGCTTTTCCCTCGCTCTCAAGGCATCATGGCGCCTGAGAGAGGGGGCTATTCAGAAAGGGACTATTCAGCAAGGGACTATTCAGGAGAAAGGACGTGATCGCAGTATTGCGCGGGTTTCTATGGCTGACGGCCTTCTGGCTCGCCGGCAGGACGCTGGTCGTGCTGCTCGACCTGCCGATCTCGGCGGGGGTGGTGGGCATGCTGTTGATGACCGCCATGCTGATGCTGCGCGGCGGGCGGCTCAGTGACATCGCCGCCGCCAGCCAGCCGCTGATCGGCCTGCTGGCGATGCTGATCATGCCGGGCGTGGTGGGCGTGTTCTTCGTCGCCGATGAATTCGCCGGCCAGTGGCTGGCGGTGGCGGTGGCTTTGGTGGGAGGCACCCTGGCCAGCGTGCTGACCACCCTCTTGCTGATGCGCCGCTGCATCCCCGCTGAGCCCACCGCGAACACGCCGGACGAGACCCCATCATGAGCGCGTCTCTCATCGAGCTGCGCGAGGCGCTGCTGGCCACCCCGCTTGCGTCCATCGCCCTGACGCTCGCCGCCTACCTCGCCGCTCTGTGGGCCGTCGAGCGCCTGGGGCGCCCCAGCTGGTGCCCGGCGGTACTGCTGGCCGCCCTGCTGGTCGCCGCCAGCCTGTGGGCACTGTCCATCGACGTCGCCGACTACCGTCGCGGCGCCGACTGGCTGATGCTTCTGCTGGGCCCGGCCACGGTGGCGCTCGGCGTGCCGCTCTACCAGCAGCTTCACCACATCCGCGCGCTGTGGAAGCCGCTGGCGCTGAGCCTGCCCCCGGCGGCGGCCTTGGCCTCCTGCTATTCGGTGGCGCTGGCCTGGGCGCTGGGCGCCAGCCCCGAGGTCATGGCCTCGCTGGCGCCCAAGTCGGTGACCGCGCCGATTGCGCTCGGCATCATCGAGGAGCTGGGCGGCTCTGTGCCGCTGCTGATGGGCGGGCTTTTGATCACCGGCGTGATGGCGACCCTGGCGGTCAGCCTGCTGGCCCCGCCGCTGGGCATTCGCGACCATCGCATCCTCGGCTTCGCGCTGGGGGTCAATGGCCACGCCATCGGCACCGTGCGCGCCTTCGAGATGAGCCCCACCGCCGGCGCCTTCGCCTCGCTGGGCATGAGCCTGACCGGCATCCTCACGGCCCTGTGCCTGCCGCTGGCCTGGCGCCTGCTGGGGTTCTAGGGGCTCGCCTGCCCGGCGCTTCCGGGCCGCCCTGCAGGGCGCGCCCTTTTGCGCTAGAATCGCCCTTTTCTTGCCATCGAGCGCGCCCCGCCGCCCCGCGGGCGCCTGCTGAGGGAAATCGACATCGTGGAGCCCGAGCGTCCCATGGCCTATCGGATCGCCATCAACGGTTACGGCCGCATCGGCCAATGCGTGCTGCGGGCGCTGACCGAGCGCCAAGCCCATGACAATCGGGTGCCGGGCGACGCCTCGCCCGTCATCGAGGTGGTGGCCATCAACGAGCTCTCCGATCTCGACACCATCACCTACCTGACCCGCTACGACACCACCCACGGGCGATTCCCCGGCCGCGTCGAGGGCCGCGACGGCCACCTCTATATCGATGATCGGCCGATCCGGGTGCTCAGCGAGCCGGACCCGGACCGCCTGCCCTGGCGCGAGCTCGACATCGACCTGGTGGTCGAGTGCTCGGGCAGCTTCAAGGACCGGACCACCGCCGAGCGCCACCTCGACGCCGGGGCCAGGCGCCTTTTGTTTTCCCAGCCCGCCGAGAGCGACGTCGATGCCACCATCGTCACCGGGATCAACGATGCCGACCTGACGCCTGACTGCCGCATCGTCTCCGCTGCCTCCTGCACCACCAACTGCCTGGTGCCGGTGCTGACCATGCTCGACGAGGCGCTGGGGGTCGAGCACGGCGTGACCACCACCATTCACTCGGCGATGAACGATCAGCCGGTGATCGACGCCTACCACCAGACCGACCTGCGCCTGACCCGCTCGGCGATGCAGTCGATCGTGCCCGTCGACACCGGACTGGCCCGCGGCATCAACCGCCTGATGCCGCACCTCGCGGATCGCTTCGAGTGCCTGCACGTGCGGGTGCCGACCATCAACGTCTCGGCCATGGATCTGGCCATCTGCGTGCGCCAGGACACCTGCGCCGAGGCCGTCAATGCGCTGCTCAAGCAGGCCTGCCACGAGCGGCTCTCGGGCCTCGTGGGCTACACCGAGGAGCCCATGGCCTCGGTCGACTTCAACCACGACCCGCGCTCCGGTATCGTGGACGCCACTCAGACTCGCGTCGCCGGCGGCCGGCTGATCAAGATGCTGTGCTGGTTCGACAACGAATGGGGCTTCGCCAACCGCATGCTCGACGTCACCGAACGACTGGCAAGGCTAGGCGCCGTCCCGACAGTCGACGAGCGATGACCCGGCAAGGCAATGCCTGAAGGCCCCGGCATGAGCGTCGCCCTCGTCTTCCCCACCTGGCTTGCAACCCAGAGGACTCTGCCCCGATGAATGTTCGCAAGATGACCGACCTGGACCTCGCCGGTCAGCGCGTGCTGATCCGCGAAGATCTCAACGTGCCGATCAAGAACGGCCATGTCACCAGCGATGCGCGGCTGCGCGCCTGCCTGCCGACCATCCTTGCCGCTCGCGATGCCGGCGCCAAGGTGCTGCTGATGAGCCACCTGGGCCGTCCCACCGAGGGCGAACCGGCCGAGGAGTTCTCCCTGGCACCGGTCGCCGAGCGTCTCGGCGAGCTGCTCGAGCGCCCGGTACGCGTGGTCAAGGACTACCTGGGCGCCAACGTCGACGTGGCCGATGGCGAGGTCGTGCTGCTCGAGAACGTGCGCTTCAATACAGGCGAGAAGAAGGACGACGAGACGCTTTCCAAGCAGTACGCCGCCCTCTGCGACGTCTATGTGATGGACGCCTTCGGCACCGCCCACCGGGCTCAGGCCTCGACCCACGGCGTGGCACGCTTCGCCCCGACCGCCTGTGCCGGCCCGCTGCTCGCCCGCGAGCTCGAGGCCCTGGAAAAGGCGCTGGCCACCCCGGCACGCCCGATGGTGGCGATCGTCGGCGGCTCCAAGGTCTCCACCAAGCTCGACGTGCTGACCGCGCTCTCCGAGAAGTGCGACCAGCTGATCGTCGGCGGCGGCATCGCCAACACCTTCATCGCCGCGGCGGGCTACAACGTCGGCAAGTCGCTGCATGAAGCCGACCTGGTCGATCAGGCCAAGGCGCTGATGGCCAAGGTCGAGATCCCGCTGCCCACCGACGTGGTGGTGGCCACCGAGTTCTCGGAATCCGCCGAAGCGGTGACCAAGCCGGTCGATCAGGTCGAAGACGACGAGATGATCCTCGATATCGGCCCCGACACCGCGGCCCGCCTGGGCGGCCTGCTCAAGGACGCCGGCACCATCCTGTGGAACGGCCCGGTGGGCGTGTTCGAGATCGACCAGTTCGGCCGCGGCACCGAAGCGCTGTCGAAGGCCATCGCCGAGAGCAACGGCTTCTCGATCGCCGGCGGCGGCGACACCCTGGCGGCCATCGACAAGTACGGCATCGCAGAAAAGGTGTCCTACATCTCCACCGGCGGCGGCGCCTTCCTCGAGTACGTGGAAGGCAAGACCCTGCCGGCGGTCACGGCCCTGCGCGCCGCCTTCGAGGCCGCGAAGTAACCAAGCCCCCACATCCCTTGATCCTCACGGCGTGGCCCTGCCGCGCCGTCCTCATGTACAACAGGTGAGTTCATGGCACTTATCAGCATGCGCCAAATGCTGGATCACGCCGCCGAGTACGGCTACGGCGTCCCGGCCTTCAACGTCAACAACCTCGAGCAGATGCGCGCCATCCTCGAAGCGGCTGACAAGACCGATTCCCCGGTCATCGTTCAGGCCTCCGCCGGGGCCCGCAAGTACGCCGGCGCGCCCTTCCTGCGCCACCTGATCCTCGCCGCGATCGAGGAATTCCCGCATATCCCGATCGCCATGCACCAGGACCACGGCACCAGCCCGTCTGTCTGCCAGCGCTCCATCCAGCTCGGCTTCTCCTCGGTGATGATGGACGGCTCCCTGGGCGAGGACGGCAAGACCCCGGCCAGCTACGACTACAACGTCGACGTCACCCGCCGCACCGTCGAGATGGCGCATGCCTGCGGCGTCTCCGTCGAAGGCGAGCTCGGCTGCCTGGGCAGCCTCGAGACCGGCATGGCCGGCGAGGAAGACGGCATCGGCGCCGAGGGCAAGCTCGACATGGAGCAGCTGCTCACCGACCCGGAAGAGGCCGCCGATTTCGTCAAGGCCACCGGCGTGGATGCCCTGGCCATCGCCATCGGTACCAGCCACGGCGCCTACAAGTTCACCCAGCCGCCCACCGGCGACACCCTCTCGATCCAGCGCATCAAGGAGATCCACGCCCGCATCCCCGACACCCATCTGGTGATGCACGGCTCCTCCTCGGTACCGCAGGAGTGGCTCGAGGTGATCAACGAATACGGCGGCGCCATCCCCGAGACCTACGGCGTGCCGGTCTCCGAGATCGTCGAAGGCATCAAGCACGGCGTGCGCAAGGTCAACATCGACACCGACCTGCGCCTGGCCTCTACCGGTGCCGTGCGTCGCTTCCTGGCCAACAACCCGGCCGAGTTCGACCCGCGCAAGTTCATGAAGGAAACCGTCAGCGCCATGCGCGATGTCTGCATCGACCGCTACGAAGCCTTCGGCACCGCCGGCAACGCCTCGAAGATCAAGCCGCTCAGCCTGGAAGAGATGTTCAAGCGCTACGAGCGCGGCGAGCTCGATCCCAAGGTCAAGTAAGCCCTCCCGCCCACCGGCCTCGCGCCGGTGGGCACCCGCTCAGGACCCGCCATGCACAATCTGTGGATACCCGTCGTCGCCATCCTGGCCGTTGCGGCGATGATCTTCGGCGGCCAGGCCTATTCCGAAGCCGAGCGCGATGCCCATATCGCCGCGCTCATCGGCGACCGCCTCGATAGCCAGACCCCGGCCGAGATCTCCCACCTGGCGAGGGTCAACAAGGGCTATGGGGTGTGCGGCGACTATGCGCTCTCAGGCGCCGACACCGGTCGCTTCTACTACAACAGCGCCACCGAGCGCCTGGCGCTGGGCACCGCTGCCCCCCTGTATCGCGACAACTGCGCCAACGTCTCACACTGACCCCTTCAATGTCCTGACGGGCACCTTCACCGAGGCGCGATAAGCAGCGCGTCAGTGTCGCAGCCGCCCTACCACGTCAAGCGCGCCACCCTCCGGCGCCAGCACCAGCATCTCGCCGGAGCGCGGATAGACGCCGGTGAGCGCCGTGATGTTGACCTGATGGGTGACCAGCACCAGTGTGCCTTCGCCGTTCCAGGCCGCGATCAGCGCGCGCAGCTCACGGGTCTGCCCCTCGGCCGCACCGCGGTTACGAAAGAAGGAATCCAGCGCCGGGGTAGGGATCACCTCGCCAAGCGCCAGCAGCTCGGCGGTGTCGAGGCAGCGACACCAGCGGCTGGAGCGCACCGCAGTCACCTCGATGCCCCGTTCGCGAAACCGCTCGCCGATGGCGCGCGCCTGGGCACGGCCTTCCTCGGAAAGGTTGCGCTGGGTGGTGCAGTCATCGAGCGTGAAGCCCGCCGGGTCGCCGGTGCCAGGCGCCAGTGCATGGCGCATCAGGGCAATGTGACCACCTTGGGAAAGCGCGGCCCAGGTGGCGTGGTGGTCATCCAATGGCTGCGCCCCCGCCGGATGGGGTGCCAGCAAGGAGGCGGCGACCAGCAGAAGCGCCAGCATCGGCACTATCAACCGCGATGACGTCAAACGGCATCGGAACATGGGGACCTCGGAGTGGGCATCGGGAAGGAGCGCAAGTCTTGCGCTCAGCCTAGTCCATCGCGCCTCGTCCACCTCCTGCCTAGCACCGCGCGGCAGTGCCATTCGTCATCGCCGACGTCGTTCGGCTCGTTTGCCCACTTCCCCTGCGGATCCGCTTCGAATTAAAGAACACTGTTCCAAAATTGACTACACTATCGATATGCTCCGACGCGCCTACTTCAAGCTCCGGTGACGCGCGCCGATAACGGTAACATTGGTATGATGTCCCCCTGTCTTGCCCCAGAGGATCGGCGATGACAATTCCGCGATGCCTGCTGTTCGACTGCGATGGCACCCTGGTCGACAGCGAACCCCTGCTGGCCGCCGAGATGGCGACGAGCCTCTCGGCACTCGGTCTCCCCTTTGCCCCCCATGATTATATGGGCGAGTTTCGCGGCGCCCGCTTCATGAACATCGTCGCCGAACTCCAGCGCCGCCACGGGACAATCGACCCCGAGGCGCTCAAGCAGGGCGAGGCCGACATGCGCTCGCGCCTGGCCGAGCGGCTGGCCAGCGAGCTGACGCCGCTGCCCGGCGTGCGCGAGGCACTGGAGGCGCTATCCGGCTATCCCCGGGCGGTGGTCTCCAACGGTCCGGAGACCAAGATCCGCACCGGCCTCACCACCACCGGCCTGAGCGATTACTTCGGCGACCGGCTGTTCAGCGGCTATACCGTCCAGTGCTGGAAGCCGGACCCCTGCCTCTACCTGCATGCCGCCAGTCTGATGGGCTACGAGGCCCACGAATGCATCGCCATCGACGATGCCATCGTCGGCGTCAAGGCGGCGCTGGCCGCCGGCATGCGCGTGATTCATCTGAACCGTTTCCCGGACGTGGAGACTACCCCGGAAGGCGCGATCCAGATCAGCAACATGCATCAGCTGCCCACGGTGGTCGGCCACCTGGCGCATGAGGCGGTGGCCAGCCTCTGAGCCAGGCTCGCCTGCCGCCCTTGCTTATCCACAGCCCTCGCCAGACGGGCGGCTGTGGATAAGAAGCGGTGAGGCCGTCGCCCCATGAGTCGCGGGCGGTGCTGCGCTATCATGGCGGCATCCATTCTTCACCGTCAGGAGCGCGACATGGCTTCCCTGCAGGATCAACTGCGCGGCCTCGTCTATTCCACCGAGCATGGCGAGACCTGCCCCGACTGCCGCCAGCCGATCAACGACTGCGAGTGCCAGGCACTGGCCGAACGCGAGCGGCTGGCCGGCCTCGACGGCATCGTGCGCATCCGTCGCGAGACCAGCGGGCGCAAGGGCAAGGGCGTGACCACCATCGACGGCGTGCCTCTCCCCGAGGCCGAGCTGAAGGCGCTGGCCAAGACGCTCAAGAAGCGCTGCGGCACCGGGGGCGCGGTCAAGGACGGGGTGATCGAGATCCAGGGCGATCATCGCACGACGCTCAAGGACGCGCTGGAGGCCCAGGGCTACAAGGTGAAGCTGGCCGGCGGCTAGGCTCGTGTCAGACAAGCCTAGCCAGGCGACGCCTCGAGGACCGCGACCAGCGCGGCCAGGGTGGCGCCGATCGGCCGTTCGAGCTTGAGCGCGAACAGCGCATCCGCCCGGGTGCGACCCAGGTTGAGACAGGCGATCGGCTTGCCGCGCTGTGCGGCCACTCGGGCAAAACGATAGCCGGAATAGACCATCAGCGACGAACCCACCACCAGCAGGGCGTCAGCCTCGTCCACGGCGGCCAGTGCGGCCTTAACCCGGGACACCGGCACACTGTCACCGAAGAACACAACGTCCGGCTTGAGCACGCCGCTGCCGCAGCGGCCGCAGGGCGGCACCCGGAAGTCTGCGAAGTCGACCTCCAGGTCGGCATCGCCATCCGGTCCCGCCACGGCGTCGAGCTCCCGCCAGTGAGGGTTCTCGGCCTCGAGCTCGGCATGCAGGTCATGGCGCATGCGCCGCGCCTGGCAGCTCATGCAGCGCACCATCTCGGCACGGCCGTGCAGGTCGATGACCCGCCGGTTGCCGGCGCGCTGGTGCAGGCCATCGACGTTCTGGGTGATCAGGGTGTGCACATGGCCCAGCGCCTCGAATCGGGCCAGGGCATGGTGTGCCGCCCCCGGGCGCGCCTCGCTGAGCGCACGAAAGCCGACCAGAGCCCGTGCCCAGTAGCGTTGGCGGGCGGCGTGACTCTGCATGAAACGCTGGTGCTGCATGGGCGGCGGCCGCTTCCAGTCGCCGGCGGCGTCGCGGTAGTCGGGAATGCCGCTCTCGGTGCTGACCCCAGCACCGGTCAGCACGACGAGCCGCGGGTGGGCGCGCACGAAGGCGGCCAGGGCCGCGACATCCACCTCAGCGGCGACGGCAGCATGAGGGGCATCTGAGCACGTAGGGGATGACGGGGGCATGGCCTCTCTCTACTGTGGATGGGGCGCTAATGTTGATGGGGCGCTTCTGTCAGCATTAGGCGTTTGGGGCGTGGTCTCGGCTTCCCCGGCCCTCTAGAATGAATCCCCTCGCATCCTTTCGGGCAAGGAGGCCTCGATGGCCTGGCTGGAATACCTGCTACCGCTGATCTTCCTGTTCCCGCTGGCGGCCATGGCGGTGATCGTGGTCGCGCTGCGCAACCTGCACGACGCGCGCGTGAGCTCGCCCTTCGATGCCCACCCGCTGCGGGAGCCCGGCCAAGTGCTGCGCGACCGACTCGACCGCGCCTTCGCCGGCCTGTTCCTCGACGGCGCCCTGGGCCCCATCGCCGTGCTCGCCCCGCTGGTCTACGGCATGGGGCGAATGCTCTTCGCCGAGCGTCAGAACTGGCTCGAATGGTCGCTCTACGGGGGGCTCAGCACGGCGCTGGTGCTGATCTGTTGCCTGCGCCTGACCCGGGATTTTCAGCGCATTCGCCGTCTCAAGCTGGGGCTCGCCTGCGAGCTGGCGGTGGGTCAGGAGCTGCAACGCCTGGTCCGCCCCGAGACGCACCCCTACTTCATTTTCCACGATATCCCCGCCGATACCTACACCATCGATCATGTGGCGGTCACGCCCCATGGGGTCTTCGTGATCGAGACCCGGGCCCGCACCCAACCGCTGGATGCGCGCGGCGTGCCTCAGACCCAGGTGGCGGTCGAGGCCAAGCGGCTGCGCTTCCCCGGCTGGAGCGAGCGCCAGCCGCTGCGCAAGACCCGCCAGGCAGTGGCCTGGCTGCGCCACTGGCTTGGCCGGGAGTGCGGTGCCGAGGTGCCGGTGGCCGGTATCCTCGCCCTCCCGGGCTGGGACATCGACAGCAGCGACGCCCCTGCGGATATCCAGGTGGTCGACGGCGACCGGCTGGCCGCGCTGCTCACCGAAACGGAACTCGCCCCGTTGTCCGATGCGCTTCACGATCGCATCAACCAGGCGCTGATGCGGCGGGGGACCCATCTGCTGCCGGCACACCTCGACGGCCCCTCGCTCTAGGAGGGCCTTCTCGCTCGTCGATCGTGCGTCGATTGACCTGTCTTTCTTCAGAAGACCTCTCTATCGAAGGTCCGTCTTCCTCGCGGCGCTCCTTCCATGGACGATCCAGACCGCCACTGGCCACTAACTGGCCGCTAGGAGGAACCGCCCACCAGCTGCACCCGGGGCGCACAGCGCCCACGCCCCAGCGCCACCAGGCTGTCAGCGGCGGGGAAGGCCCCCAGCCGCTCGGCGGCGATGCCGATGCGCACCTCGGTGAGCACCCGGTTGCCGCGACCGCCGCACTCAAGGCGCAGCGCGCGCCCCGTGCCCTCGCCGAAGGCGGCCTCAAAGGCCGCGATCAGCGCATTCCGCGTGACCTCGCCGCCACGGTGGTGGTTGACGAAGGCCCCGAAGGCGCTGGCGTTCACCGTCTCACGCAGGGCCACGGCGGCCGCGAAGTAGTCGTCGACCGGCAGGGCCAGACAGGCGGCATGCTTGGCGTACTGATAGCGACCCAGGCAGCTCACCCGCCCCGGCATGGCGTGATCCAGCGAACGATCCAGTGCCTGAGGCAGATTCAGCGGGGGGTGAGCGCGGCAGAAGCTGCCGCTGGGACGCGGCGTCTCGATGAAGCAGCCCTGACGCCACCACCGCTCGCGCCCGATGCCGCGCGCCTCGAGGCGTGCCGGCAGCGAGGGCCATAGCCCGTGCAGCACGAAGCCCTCCGCCGCGCCTGGCGCCAGCGACGGCTCCCGACACTCGCGGGGCGGCCGGCGACGCGTGTGGCAGAAGCCAGGGTGCCAGGTCAGCGCCAGGGTGTAGTGATCGAACCCCGAGCCCTCCAGGGCGGCAAGGGGGGCCAGCTCGGACGACGCGGTCGGCGGCGCCTCGGATCGGGCGGCGGCCGGCCCGCTCGGCGCCAGCACGAGCAGCAACGCCAGCCCCATCAGCACCGCCAAAACGGGCCAGCGGCGACGGCAGCCGGAGGAAGATCGCGACATGCTGTCTCCTTTCATCAAGGGGTTAGCGAACGGGGGATCGATAGTGCTGCGATAGTGCTTGCCAGACCGCGAGCCCCGGATAATAATCCGCGCCTTTCGCAGGAGTTGACGAACATTCCCTAATGAAGATTATCACGTTCGACGTCTTTCGCACCCTGGGCATTCCCGGCGTTCGCTACATCAAGCCCGAGCGCATGTATGATCATCTCGACGAGATCCAGGCGGCCGACTGGCTGTTGTTCCCGGCCTACTGGCAGCTGCACACCCTGGTCTACGGCCTCAAGGCGCGCATCTTCCCGAGTCTCGCCAGCTACCACCTGGGCCACACCAAGGTCGAGCAGACCCGCGCCTTCATGGCGCTGTGCCCCGAGCATGTACCGCCCACCGAGATCCTCGATTCCTCCCGGGCCTCGCAGGAGCGGGTCGAGGCACGCTTCGGCTATCCCTTCATCGCCAAGCGCATCAAGAGCTCAATGGGCGAAGGCGTCAGCCTGATCGATTCCCGCGAGGCCCTGCACGCCCACCTCGAGGAAGAGCCGGTGCTGTATGCCCAGGCACGACTGCCGATCGATCGCGACCTGCGCATCGTGGTGGTCGGCGGCGAGGTGCTCACCGCCTACTGGCGTGTCACGCCCCTCGGCGGCTATCGCGCCAATGTCAGCCAGGGCGGACGCGTCGCCCACGACGACATCCCCGAGGCGGCCATCGCCCTGGCCCTGCGCCTGGCCCGGGAACTCGATATCGATCACGCCGGCTTCGATATCGCCATGGTCGACGGTCACCCCTACGTGTTCGAGTTCAACCGCCTGTTCGGCAATCAGGGCATCGCCGACAGCAGCAAGCGTATCGGCCTCGCCATCCAGCGGGTGATGGGACTCGGCGACGACCGGGACCCGGACGGCGATCCCGACGGCGACCCGAACCGTGACCCGGACGGCGAGCCGCCGCTCCAGCTCACCGCCTGACCTGCCTCGACACGAGGCGACCGACGACGGGCGCCCGGGCGTCAGTCGCCCTTCAGGCGTCCGCCCATCTCCTGGGCCAGGTCCACCGCATAGTGATCGGTCATGCCGCCGATGAAGTCGAGCATGCGCCGGTAGCTGTCGTAGAGGCTCCAGGACGCCCGCGGCGTGTTCTCGCCGATCAACGCCAACACCCGCTGATGCTTGAAGGTCGAATGCCCGGTGGTATGCAGCTCATGAGCCGCACCGATGAAGGCTTCTAGCAGGATGCCGAGGGTGGTGTAGGCGCCGATCTCCAGCTTGGCCTTGCGTTCGTTCTGGAAGATCCGCTCCCGGGCCAGCTGTTTGGCGGCGGTCACGCCCCAGCCGAGATCCGGGTGGCAGAGCTCCAGCAGGTCGTCGCTGAGGGTGCCGGCGAGCAGCTCGTGCTCGTGCTGGACGAAGACCGCGCCGACATCGTTGACCGCCCGTTCCATGGCGGCGCCGCGCAGGGCGGCGATGCGGCGGCGCTGGGACACGCCCTGCTCGCCCATGGCGTGATAGTCGGCCGGCTCGCCGCCGGCGATCTGGATCAGGATCTCGGCGACCTCGTCGAAGCGCAGGATGCCCATCTCCAGGCCGTCCTCGAGATCCAAGAGCGCGTAGCAGATGTCGTCGGCGGCCTCGACCAGCCAGGCCAGCGGATGGCGACACCAGGCCCAGTCGTCGCGCTGCTTGAGGCCCAGCCGGCGCGCCACCTCGGCGAGCTGCTCGCGCTCCGACTGATAGCAGCCAAACTTGCCGGCCGAACCGCCGTGCTCCACCGTCCAGGGATACTTGAGCAGGGTGCCCAGCGTCGCCCCGGTCAGGCGCATGCCGCCGTTGAACTGGTTGTATTCGATCTGGGTGACGATGCGAAAACCCTGGGCGTTGCCCTCGTAGGTCAGCAGATCGCGGCGCTGAAGCGGCGACAGCTCCTCGAGATAGCCCAGGCCATCGGCCTCGGCGCGCTTGAACCAGTCGCGTATCGCATACTCGCCGGCATGACCGAAGGGCGGGTTGCCGATGTCATGACCGAGGCACGCCGCCTGCACGATCACGCCGAGATCCGCCGGGGTGATCCAGTCGGGCAGCCGCTCGCGCAGCCCCTCACCGACGATCATGCCGAGGCTCCGGCCCACGCAGCCGACCTCCATCGAATGGGTCAGGCGGGTGTGGATATGATCGTTGTCGGTGAGCGGATGGACCTGGGTCTTGCGGCCCAGGCGCCGGAAGGAGCCGGCGAAGACGATCCGGTCATGATCCTTGTGGAAGGGGCTGCGGCCCAGCTCCTCACGGGGCGCGCGGGGCTTGTCGTTGAGCCGGTGAGGATCCAGCAGGCGTTCCCAGTGCATCAGCGTCATGGCGCCTCCAAAGGTCAGGCTCTCCATTCTGGCACCCCCCTTCGCCCCCCGCCAGAGGCCACCCGCCCCGCGATCGGGGCATTCAGGACGCGATCAGCGCGTTCAGCGCCTCGAGATAGCTCTCCAGCACCCGGTTGGGGGGCGCGCCCTTGCGAGTGATGGCGCAATAGCGGGTGACGTAGCCCCGGGTCTGCGGGGCCAGCGCCCGCATCCGGCCATCCCGCACCCAGCGCTCGGCATAGTGCGTCGGCAGGTAGCCGATATAACGGTCGGAGAGGATCAGGAAGGCGATGCCCTCCCGGTCGGTGGCCGAGGCGGCGGCCCTGAGCGGTTCATGCTGCGCCTTGATCTCCGGGCGCTGGGCATAGGCCGGCAGCACGGCATCGCAGTGCGCCAGCGCCGCGTCCGATACCGTCTCGGCCTCGAACAGCGGATGGCCGGAGGCGCAGTAGAGCCGCGAGGTCTCCTCGTAGAGCGGCAGGTAGTCGAGCCCGGGCAGGGTCTTGAGCGCGGGCACCACCCCGGTATGCAGGCTGCCGTCCAGCACGGCGAGCTCGATATCGTGGGGCGGGATCATACGGATGTTGATGCGCACCTCGGGGCCGCGCTCCTTGAGGGCGCTGAGCGCATCGGTGATATACATCTCGGGCATGGTCACCAGGTTGTCGGTGATGCCGATGTTCAGCTCGCCCTTGAGCCAGGCATGCAGGCCGTTGACCCGGGTCCGAAAGCCTTCCGTCGCCGCCAGCAGCTGCAGGGTGGCCGCATAGACCTCGGCCCCCTCGTCGGTCAGGGCGAAGCCGCTGCGCCCCCGCTGGCACAGCCGGAGCCCCAGGCGCGTCTCCAGGTCGCTCATCGCCATGCTGATGGCAGCCCGGCTGATGTTCAGCTCCACCTCGGCGGCGGAGAAGCCGCCGCACTCCACGACCCGGCGATAGATGCGCAGCAGCCGCAGATCGGTGTCGCCAAGCGAGCCTGTCAGGGCCTCCTTGCGACGTGCCATGGTGCTCCCCTTGCGTGGTGTGAAGTAAAAGGTGTGAGGCGTGGTCCGGCGCAGCGCCGGACGCCCCTGAAAGCCGCACCGGGCGCCCCTGAAAGTTAACTCTACGCTTACATGAGATTCAACATCTCTAGATTTAACTTATCTGCGCTCGACGCCAGGCTAGCGTTAAAGGCAACCGACACCACCACAAGAGGGGGAATTGCCATGTCAGACCGTCCTTCCGGGCCCACCGCGGGACTGACCGCCGAGCAGCTGGATGCCTACTGGATGCCCTACACCGGCAACCGTCAGTTCAAGCGTGATCCTCGGATCATCGTCGGCGCCGAGGGCAGCTACTACACGGCGGCCGACGGGCGTCGCATCTTCGACGGCCTCTCCGGTCTGTGGACCTGCGGCGCCGGGCACTGTCGCCCCGAGATCGCCGAGGCGGTGTCCCGCCAGCTGCATGAGCTCGACTACGCCCCGGCCTTCCAGTACGGCCACCCCAAGGCCTTCGAGCTGGCCCACCGCATCCGCGGCCTGACCCCCACGGGCCTCGACCACGTCTTCTTCACCGGCTCCGGCTCCGAGAGTGCCGACACCTCGCTGAAGATCGCCCGCGCCTACTGGCGCAAGAAGGGCAAGGCAACCAAGACCAAGCTGATCGGACGCAGCAAGGGCTATCACGGCGTCAACTTCGGCGGCTTCAGCGTCGGCGGCATCGGGGCCAACCGCACCCTATATGGACAGGGCGTCGATGCCGATCATCTGCCGCATACCCTGCTCAAGGAAAACGCCTTCACCCGCGGCATGCCCGAACGGGGCGCCGAGCGCGCCGAGGATCTGCTGGAGCTGATCGCGCTGCACGATGCCTCCAACATCGCCGCGGTGATCGTCGAGCCCATGGCCGGGTCCGCTGGGGTGATCCCGCCGCCCCAGGGCTACCTGAAGCGGCTACGCGAGATCTGCGATGCCAACGACATCCTGCTGATCTTCGACGAGGTGATCACCGGCTTCGGGCGCATGGGGTCGATGACCGGCTCCCAGGAATTCGGCGTGGTGCCGGACATCATGAACGTCGCCAAGCAGCTGACCAATGGCGCGGTGCCCATGGGCGCGGTCATCGTGCAGGGCGAGATCTACCAGACCTTCATGGAACAGGGTGGCCTCGACTACATGATGGAGCTGCCCCACGGCTACACCTACTCGGGACATCCGGTGGCCTGCGCCGCGGCCCTGGCGGCTCTGGACGTGCTCGAGAACGAGCGCCTGGTCGACCGGGTGCGGGAGATGGCGCCGGTGTTCGAGGAGGCCCTGCATTCTCTCAAGGGCACTCGCTACATCAGCGATATTCGCAACTACGGCCTCGCCGGCGCCCTGCAGATCGAGCCCTACCCCGGCGAGCCGGCCCGCCGGCCCTTCGAGATCGCCATGAAGTGCTGGGAGAAGGGCTTCTACGTCCGCTACGGCGGCGACACCATCCAGCTAGGCCTGCCCTTCATCGTCGAGCGCGAGGAGATCGACCGGCTGATCAACGCCCTGGGCGATGCCATCGGCGAGCTGGACTGACGCCGTGCCCCCTAACGCCCCTGCCCGGCAAGCGCAGCGGGCGCATTCGGGAGCAAGACGCCGCGAGGGCGCGGTGAACCCTTCCCTGGGCGCTACTTTTGCCATCCATGGCAAAGGACCCTCGCTCTGTCTTGCTTCCGATGGCCGTCATCGGGGGCTCACTGCATCGACACCCAATATCCACCTCTGGAGAGAAACCCCATGACCACGCTTGGCCATCTGATCAACGGCACCCGCGTCGACCGCGACGGACGCACCCAGGACATCTTCAATCCCTCCACCGGCGAGGTCGCCGGCCAGGTCAGCCTGGCCAGCAAGTCCACCGTCGAGGAGGCCATCGCCGCCGCCGAGGCGGCCCACCCGGCCTGGCGCGACACCCCGCCCGCCAAACGGGCGCGAGTCATGTACCGCTTCAAGGCACTGCTGGAGCAGCATGCCGACGAGATCTGCCGGTTGATCGGCCAGGAGCACGGCAAGATCGTCCACGACGCCCAGGGGGAGCTCGCCCGCGGCATCGAGAACGTCGAATACGCCTGCGGGGCGCCGGAACTGCTCAAGGGCGAATACAGCAAGAACACCGGCCCCGGCATCGACTCCTGGAGCGAGTTCCAGCCGCTGGGTGTGGTCGCCGGCATCACGCCCTTCAACTTCCCGGCCATGGTGCCGCTATGGATGTATCCCATGGCCATCGCCACCGGCAATACCTTCGTGCTCAAGCCCTCGGAACGCGATCCCAGCTCGGCACTCTTCATCGCCGAGCTGGCCCTGGAGGCGGGCCTGCCCACCGGCGTGCTGAACGTGGTCAACGGCGACAAGGAAGCCGTCGACACCCTGCTCGACGACGACCGGGTCAAGGCCGTGAGCTTCGTCGGCTCCACGCCGATCGCCGAGTATATCTACAGCCGCGCCAGCGCCAACGGCAAGCGCTGCCAGGCGCTGGGCGGCGCCAAGAACCATGCCATCGTGATGCCCGATGCCGACATGGACAACGTGGTCAGCTCGCTGACCGGGGCCGCCTTCGGCTCGTCGGGCGAGCGCTGCATGGCGTTGTCCGTGGCTGTGGCCGTGGGCGACGCGGCCGCCGACGCCCTGATCGCCAAGATGCAGGAGGCGATGAAGACCCTGAAGGTCGGCCCCTTCCATGCCGCCGAGAACGACTTCGGCCCGGTGATCACCCGCGCCCATCAGGAGAAGGTCTGTGGCTATATCGACGGGGCCGAGCGCGAGGGCGCGGAGCTGGTGGTCGACGGACGCGGGGTGACGGTACCGGGCCATGAGAACGGCTTCTATGTCGGCGGCACCCTGATCGACCGGGTGACTCCCGAGATGACCTGCTACCTCGAAGAGATCTTCGGGCCGGTGCTGCTGGTGGTGCGGGTCGACTCCATGGACGCCGCCATGCGCCTGATCGACGATCACGAGTACGGCAATGGCACCTGCCTCTATACCCGTGACGGCGAGGCGGCCCGCTACTTCAGCGACCGCATCCAGGTCGGCATGGTGGGCATCAACGTACCGCTGCCGGTGCCGGTGTCCTACCACAGCTTCGGCGGCTGGAAGCGTTCACTGTTCGGCGACCTCGCCGCCTACGGTCCGGACGCCGTGCGCTTCTACACCAAGCGCAAGACCGTCACCCAGCGCTGGCCATCGGCCGGCATCCGCGAGGGTGCCCAGTTCTCCTTTCCGTCATGAATCCAGAACCGTAAGTCGTGAGCCGTGAGCCGCGACCGGCCATGAGCCCTTAACGACAACGCCGACCCCGGGTAACCGGGGTCGGCGTTGTGGCATCGGGCCGGCGACAGCCCTCCGTCGCCCGGCCGCACCGACAGCGACGTCCTCAATCGTCGGTCAATGCCGGCAGTAGGGCCTTCAGCTTGCCGGGGGGTATGACAAGCAGGTGTTGCGCCTCCAGCCGAGCCCTTCTCAGTCGTCGGCCAGCGCCGGCAGCAGCACCTTCAATTTTCGGGTCAGAGTGTTGCGACCCCAACCCAGCAATTCCGCGGCCTCACCCTTGCGCCCGCCGGTGTGCTTGAGCGCCGTCTCGATGAGGATGCGCTCGAAGTCCGGCACGGCCTCCTCGAGCAGATGCGTCTGGCCGCCGGCCAGCGCCCGGTCGGCCCAGTCGCGGAAGGCGCTGCGCCAATCGCCGGCGGCCGTCTCGGTGCCCTCGGTGGAGCGCAGCTCCGGCGGCAGGTCGTCGATCAGCACCTCGCGCCCGGAGGCCATCACGGTCAGCCAGCGGCAGGTGTTCTCGAGCTGGCGCACGTTGCCGGGCCAGGGCAGACGGGTGAGGTGCGCCTCGGCCTCCGGGGTCAGCACCTTGGTCTCGGTGGCCAGCTCCTTGGCCGCCTCGGCCAGGAAGTGCTGGGTGAGGCGCGGGATGTCCTCCCGGCGCTCGGCCAGGGTCGGCAGGTGCACGCGGATCACGTTGAGGCGATGGAACAGGTCCTCGCGGAAGCGACCGTCGCTGACCAGGGTCTCGAGGTTCTGGTGGGTGGCGGCGATGATGCGCACGTCGGCCTTGACCGATACATGGCCCCCGACCCGATAGAACTCGCCGTCGGCCAGCACCCGCAAGAGGCGGGTCTGGGTATCCGGCGGCATGTCGCCGATCTCGTCGAGGAACAGGGTGCCCCCGTCGGCCTGCTCGAAGCGTCCGCGACGCTGGGCGGCGGCGCCGGTGAAGGCGCCCTTCTCGTGGCCGAACAGCTCGGACTCCATCAGGTCCTTGGGTATCGCGGCCATGTTCAGGGCGATGAAGGGCTGTCCGGCCCGGGGGCTGTGCTGATGAAGGGCCTGGGCGACCCGCTCCTTGCCGGTACCGGATTCGCCGTTGATCAGCACGGTGATATGCGAGTGGGAGAGCCGGCCGATGGCGCGAAACACCTCCTGCATGGCCGGCGCCTCGCCGATGATCTCGGCGCTCAGCCCGACCGGTGCCTCGGCCGGGCGCTGACGCTCCCGGGCATGGGCCACGGCGCGACGCACCAGGGCCAGGGCCTCGTCGACGTCGAAGGGCTTCGGCAGGTATTCGAAGGCGCCGCCCTGGTAGGAGGCCACGGCGCTGTCGAGATCCGAATGAGCGGTCATCACGATCACCGGCATGTTCGGATGGCGCTCGCGGACCCTGGCCATCAGCTCGAGGCCATCGAGCCCCGGCATGCGGATGTCGGTGACCAGCACGTCGGGGGGCGAGGCCTCCAGACTGGCCAGCGCCGCATCGGCGCGTTCGAAGCTTTCGACCGCCAGGTCCGGCTGCGCCAGGGAGCGCTCCAGTACCCAACGGATGGCACGGTCGTCGTCGACGATAACGATACGCGCGGGGTCGGTCATGATGCCTCCAGCAGGGTCGGGGCGTGAGCAGTGATAAGAACGGTAGAAACCCTCATGGCCGGTCCTCCGAACGGGAAGACGAGGCATCCAGCGGCACCAGCAACCGGAATTCGGTGGCGCCCGGCTCGCTGTCGCACTCGATCAGCCCCTGATGCTTGTGCAGGATGGACTGGGCGATGGACAGCCCCAGGCCACTGCCCTCGGCGCGGCCGGAGACCATCGGGAAGAACAGGGTCTCGCGCAGCGACTCGGGGACTCCCGGGCCGTTGTCGATGATCGCCACCTCGCAGACCAGCCGATGGCGCTCGGAGCCGAGGGTGAACTGGCGCCGGGCGCGGGTGCGCAGGGTCAGGCGCGGGGCCTCGGTGCCGGCCTCGCCCATGGCCTCGACGGCGTTGCGGGCGATGTTGAGCACCGCCTGGATCATCCGCGCCTCGTCCCCCACAAGCTCCGGCAGGCTGGGGTCGTAGTCGCGCACCAGCTGCACGTCCGGGTGTTCGGCGACGATCAGGGAGCGCACCCGCTCGAGCACCTTGTGAATGTTGAACAGCGCATCATGAACCGGCTGGTTGGGACCGAGCATGCGATCGACCAGATCGCGCAGGCGGTCCGCCTCCTCGACGATGATGCGGGTGAACTCCGCAAGCGACGGGTCCGGCAGATCGCGCTCCAGCAGCTGGGCGGCCCCTCGGATGCCCCCCAGGGGATTCTTGATCTCGTGCGCCAGTCCGCGGGTCAGGGTCTTGATGGTCTGCTGGCGGGCAATCAGCGCCTCCTCCCGGGAGATGCGCATCAGGCGGTCGCGGGGCTCGATCTCGAGCAGCAGCTCCTGCTGCGACAGCGGCGTGACCGTGAAGTCGGCGGTGACCACCTCACCGCTGCCGGTGGTCAGCACCGCCTCCCGCTGGGTGAAGGGATGCAGCTCATCGCGGGCCTTGCACAGCACCTCGGCGATGGCGCCGTCGATGCCCTCCAGCGGTTCGAGACAGGTGCCGTGAACCCGCTTGAGGCTGACGGCCAGCAGCGCCTCGGCGGCGGGATTCATCCAGCGCACCCGAAGACCACCATCCAGCAGCAGGACGGCGGCACTCAGGTGCTCCAGCAGACGTTGATACATGGTGCCCTTCACTCGGTCAGCATTTCCTATTGCTCTGCAAGAAGCGCGCCAGCCTTGCCGAGGCGGTCACGCCGGCCCTGGCAGACCATGGCGACCGCACATGTGCACCATATTAGTGCAGAACGAGTCCTGGTGTCGCCTCACTGCACGCCTCACGACGCCGCGAGGGTCGGCGCCTGTCATCGAACCGGCGGCATCGAATCGGCGCGAGCACGAGCCCCGGGGTCTCAGCCATCCGTCTCGTGAACGAGGACCATCACGATCACCCAGCGCCACGCCCATCGGGCAGGAGGCACCGGGTGACCGGGGGGAGCTGACTGGAGTCCGAGGGGCGTTACTGGGGATTGCGAGGCAGGTTGACGCTGGCGCGCTGCACGAAGAGGGTGACCGGCTCACTACGATGGCGCACGCGGCCATCGGCATCCAGCAGCTCTGCGACCAACTGGTGCTCGCCTCGGTCCAGATTGGTGAGCATGAAGGCGTCGGAGTGCAGGGCCGACTGACTGAGCCGACCATCGAGGAGCAGGCGCACCCGATGATCCTCCCGCAGGGCCGGCTCGATGGCGACCTCGACCTGGACATTGCCGGCATAGCCCGTCGGCAGGGTCTGCTCGTCGCCGGGAGACGCAATGCGGAAGGTGGAATAGGGCAGGAAGGGTGGCGACGGCGTAGCCGCCTTGGCGGTGTCGCGACCGGTGAACGTTGAGGAGGCGCGCGGCGCAGGCACCACGGTCAGCGGCGCCAGCTCGACCGCCTCCCCCTGCTGCGGGCGGTCGGAGTAGCTGACGTTGCCCTGCTCATCGACGTGGCGATACACCGTGGCGGCCTGCACCGACGGCATTAACACGGCCATCAACAGGACTCCCGCCGTCCTTCTAGCTCCTCGCATCGCTTGCTCTCCCTGGCTGCTGGCTATGCCGCCCACCGGCGGTGTCCGCTGCTGACTACCTCGAGTGTAACCAAAAAGGGGACCGCGTGAGCGGTCCCCTTGAGCCGATTGGCCAACGCTTGCCGACAGGGCCGGCAGGCGTCGATCAGCAGCTGTCGTTAGCAGCTGTAGTACATGTCGAACTCGATCGGATGCGTGGTCATGCGCAGACGCTCGACGTCCTCTTCCTTGAGTTCGATGTAGGCATCGATCATGTCATCGGTGAAGACGCCACCCTCGGTCAGGAAGCCGCGATCGGCGTCCAGCGCCGCCAGCGCCTGGTCCAGGCTCTCGGCGACGGTCGGGATGGCCTTGCCCTCTTCCGGCGGCAGGTCATAGAGGTTCTTGTCCATGGCATCGCCCGGATGGATCTTGTTCTTGATGCCATCGATACCGGCCATCAGCATCGCCGCGAAGCACAGGTACGGGTTGGCGGTCGGGTCCGGGAAGCGGGCCTCGACACGCTTGCCCTTCGGGCTGGCGGTGTAGGGGATACGGATGGAGGCGGAGCGGTTGCGAGCCGAATAGGCCAGCATCACCGGCGCCTCGAAGCCCGGCACCAGACGCTTGTAGGAGTTGGTGGAGGCGTTGGTGAAGGCGTTCAGCGCACGGGCGTGCTTGATGATGCCGCCGATGTAGTAGAGCGCCATTTCGGACAGGCCCGCGTACTCGTCGCCGGCGAACTGGTTGACGCCGTCCTTCCAGAAGGACTGGTGGACGTGCATGCCGGAGCCGTTGTCACCGACCAGCGGCTTGGGCATGAAGGTGGCCGTCTTGCCATAGGCGTGCGCCACGTTGTGGATCACGTACTTCATGGACTGCACTTCGTCGGCCTTCTTGACCAGGGTGTTGAACTTGACCCCGATCTCGTTCTGGCCGGCGTTGGAGACCTCGTGGTGATGCACCTCGACGCTCTGGCCGATGGCTTCCAGGGTGTTGCACATGGCGCCGCGCATGTCGTGGAAGCTGTCCACCGGCGGAACCGGGAAGTAGCCGCCCTTGACCCGCGGACGGTGGCCCAGGTTGCCGCCTTCGACGGCACTGTCGGTGGCCCAGGCACCTTCCTCGGAAGTGATCTTGTACATCGCGCCCTGGATGTCGGACTTCCAGTGCACCTCGTCGAAGATGAAGAACTCAGGCTCCGGGCCGAAGAAGGCGGTGTCGCCAAGGCCAGTGGACTGCAGGTAGGCCTCGGCGCGCTTGGCGATGGAGCGCGGATCACGCTCGTAGCCCTGCATGGTGGCCGGCTCGATGATGTCGCAGCGCAGTACCAGGGTAGCGTCTTCGGTGAACGGGTCCAGGTAGGCGCTGCCGTCTTCCGGACGCAGGATCATGTCGGACTCGTTGATGCCCTTCCAGCCAGAGATGGAGGAACCGTCGAACATCTGACCGTTGTCGAAGAACTCCTCATCCACGGAGCTGGCCGGAATGGTGACATGCTGCTCCTTGCCGATGGTATCGGTGAAGCGCAGGTCAACCCACTTGATGTCGTGTTCTTCGATCAGTGCGAGGGTCTTATCAGACATGGTGTCCTCCAGAGGATGAGCGATGGCTCTTGTGATTGGCGTGTGTGTCCGGCGAGGTCCTTCGAGCTGCGTTTCGCCTCGGCGGCGAAATGAAACGCCTCGTTTGTACCATGCCAGAGGCGAGAGGCCCATGGCCGCCGATACAGGACATGAATCGCGTCATGTCACTGCGTCATGTCACTTGGGGAGAATAATGCAGGGGACGTGCCAAAATGGCGCACCACGCCACAGAAAAATCAACAACCAATTGATAAAAAAGAGTTTTTCAAGTGCATCGCAAAGAGGCAGCGGTTAAAGCCCGGCGATTTCGGCGCCTGGCAGGGATCGTTCACTCCGGCTTGTGCACCAAAATAGAACAGAGCAAACCATTAATGCACCATGATAGATCGCCGCCGGCACCGCCCCCTGTGTTTAGCCTGCCCACCAGTTTGGATGAGTCCTCGCCGGGCCCTGCGGGCCGCCATATCAGGAAAAGAGGTTATTGATACCCAGGGAAACCAAAAGCTACACTTTATTACACAACAATGGCCCCGGCATGATCTGACTGCCTGGAGGTGGCGGCACTCCTCTCTGCACTGCGCCCTCCCCGAGGTCGGCCGCCCTCGTTCACTCAGGAGCGTCGCTGCAGATGAATGCCTACAGCATCATTGTCGATTCCACGCTCCTGGGCGCCCACCTGCCACGCTGCCTGGCGACCCTCAGCGAGGCAGCGAGACGACACCCGTCGCGGGTCGACATCCTGGTCATCGGCCCCACCGATGAGGCTCGCCTGACGGCTCTCAGCCGGCGCTTCGGGGGACGCTTCACGGCCTGCGACCAGGACACCATCGGCGCTCGCGGCAACGCCGCCGCCCGTACCAACTCGGCCACCATCCTGGTCTTTCTCTCGCCCCACGGGCGACTACGCAGCGACTGGCTCGACCGGGTCAACCAGCTGCTCGATCACCAGGCGTGGGACGCAGTGATCTTCCAGCCGCATAGCCCTGCCCTGCTGACGAACCTGCGGCGGCTGTGGCATGTCTCCCGACCACCCGGTACCCTGTGCGTCGCCCGCCAGTGGTTCGAGCGCATCGGGGGCTTCGACCCCGCCCTCGACAGCACCGCCCACGAAGACCTGGTGGAGCGTCTGCGTGCCTGTCACGCGCGCATCGTGGAAGTACCGCTATAATCCCGCGGACACCCTCAAACCAGCAGCAACGACAAGCAACGAGAGAGTATCCCCGGATCCCCCTCGCGCCCTGCCAGACTCACCGCCAGGCCCCTCACACTGGGGCGACGACAGCATCTGCACAGCATCTGCGTCGTGCGGCCAGCGCCGAACGGGCCCGCCATGCCGGATGTCATGTGCATGTCGGGCCGGCAGGCCCGGGCATCCAGGGCTGGAGATCAAGGACTTGGGGCTATCGGCCGCGTGAATTCGCGCATAGCGCTGGTAGCCGCACCGGCCCGGATACTATAATGTCGCCCAATTTTCGCAGCAGGATCCCTTCGTGATCGAGAATCTTCGCAACATCGCCATCATCGCCCACGTTGACCACGGCAAGACGACCCTGGTCGACAAGCTCCTCAGCCAGTCAGGCACCCTCGACCGCAAGGCCGAAGGTCAGGAGCGGATCATGGACTCCAACGACCAGGAAAAGGAACGCGGTATCACCATCCTGGCCAAGAACACCGCGATCCGCTGGCACGATGCCAAGGACGAGAAGGACTACCACATCAACATCGTGGACACGCCGGGACACGCCGACTTCGGCGGCGAGGTCGAGCGCGTGATGTCGATGGTCGATTCCGTGCTGCTGATGGTCGATGCCGTCGATGGCCCGATGCCCCAGACCCGCTTCGTGACCCAGAAGGCCTTCGATCAGGGCCTCAAGCCGATCGTCGTGGTCAACAAGATCGACCGCCCGGGCGCGCGCCCGGACTGGGTCATCGACCAGATCTTCGATCTGTTCGACAACCTCGGCGCCAGCGACGAGCAGCTCGACTTCCCGATCATCTACTGCTCGGCCCTCAACGGCATCGCCGGTGAAGAGCCGGAAGAGCTCGCCGACGACATGACGCCGATGTTCCGCGCCATCGTCGATATCGTCGAGCCGCCCAAGGTCGAGCTCGACGGTCCGCTGCAGATGCAGGTCTCGGCGCTGGACTACAACAGCTACGTCGGCGTCATCGGCCTTGGCCGCATCAAGCGCGGTGCCATCAGCCCGGGCCAGCAGGTCAGCGTCATCACCAAGGAAGGCAGCACCCGCAAGGGCAAGATCGGCCAGGTGATGACCCACATGGGTCTGGAGCGCGTGCAGACCGAGCAGGCCACCGCCGGCGACATCGTCTGCATCACCGGCATCGATGCCCTGGCGATCTCCGACACCATCTGTGACCCGGCCGCCGTCGAGGCGCTGCCGGCGCTGTCCGTCGACGAGCCGACCGTGTCCATGACCTTCCAGGTCAACGACTCGCCGATGGCCGGCCGCGACGGCAAGTACGTCACCAGCCGCAACATCAAGGATCGCCTCGACCAGGAGCTGATCCACAACGTGGCGCTGCGTGTCGAGCAGGGCGAGACGCCCGAGAAGTTCAAGGTCTCCGGCCGCGGCGAACTGCACCTCTCGGTGCTGATCGAGAGCATGCGTCGCGAAGGCTTCGAGCTGGCCGTGGGCCGCCCCGAGGTCATCATCCGTGAGGTCGACGGCGTCAAGCAGGAGCCGTACGAAGAGGTCATCATCGACTGTGAGGAGGAGCATCAGGGCTCCATCATGGAAGAGCTCGGCTACCGCAAGGGCGAGCTGACCAACATGAACCCGGACGGCAAGGGCCGCGTGCGCCTGGACTTCATCATCCCGGCGCGGGGCCTGATCGGCTTCCGTGGTCAGTTCCTGACCCTGACCTCCGGCACCGGCATCCTCACCAGCCGCTTCGACCACTACGGCGAGCTCAAGCCCGACGCTTCCATCGAGCGGCGCAACGGCGTGCTGGTCTCCATGGTGCCCGGCAAGGCTCTGGCCTATGCCCTCTTCGCCCTGCAGGATCGCGGCAAGCTGATCGTCGAGCACGGCACCGAGGTCTACGAGGGCATGCTGATCGGCATCAACAACCGCGCCGATGACATGGTGGTCAACCCGACCAAGGCCAAGAAGCTCGACAACATGCGCGCCTCGGGTAACGACGAGAACCTGGTGCTGACGCCGCCGGTTCGCTTCACCCTCGAGCAGGCCATCGAGTTTCTCGACAGCGACGAGCTGGTCGAGATCACGCCGAACCATATCCGCCTGCGCAAGAAGCACCTCAAGGAAAACGAGCGCAAGCGCGCCAAGAAGGGCTGATTCATGCCCTCGGCGCTCCTCACGGAGCGCCGTCTTCCTTGACGCTCATGGCGCCCTGTCGCCCGAGCCGAAAGCCCACCCTTCGCGGTGGGCTTTTTTATGGCTATGTCCCCATTATGTGTTGAAAAGCTACCTTGATAGGTGAAGGCCCTCCGAGGTAGCTCCCATGGACACGCACACCTTTCGGCACTGGTTGAGTCAGCTGCCACGTCTCAATGCCCGACAGAAACGCCTGCTCCGACATCGACTTCATCAGCCGCCTCGACAGGATGCCCTCCACGATACCTTTCCGGCGCTACAGGCCTGTCCGCACTGTGCGGCGTCTGCCGCGCAGCTGGCCCCATGGGGCTGGAGTCGTGGCCTGCGCCGCTATCGGTGCCGGGCATGTCGTCGTACCTGCAACACGCTGACGGCTACCCCACTGGCTCGTCTCCGCCGGGTGGAATGCTGGCAGGATTACGCCCAGGCCTTGATCGAGGGACTCACAGTACGCGCGGCGGCGCAGCGTTGTGGTATCAGCAAGAATACCGCCTTCCGGTGGCGACACCGGTTTCTGACACGAATCGCCCAACACAGCGACACCCGCGAAACCGGCATCGTGGAAGCCGATGAGACCTTCTTTCTGGAATCCTTCAAGGGCCAACGCCACTTGCCACGACCACCGCGCAAGCGCGGTGGCGTTGGCGCAACACGCGGTACGGGGCCCGACCAGATTCCGGTGATGGTGGTGCGTGACCGGGAAGGGCACACGGCCGATTTCCTCCTGAGCAAGCTCGATGCCCGCCACGTCCATGAGGCGCTCGCGCCGCTGGTTGATCAGGAGTCTGTCCTTTGTACGGACGGGGCCAGTGTGTACTCAGCTTTCGCCAGCCGGTGTGGCATCACTCACCAGATAGTACATGCCAAGCCCGGGCAGCGTGTCCGTGCAGGCGCCTTTCACATCCAGAACGTCAATGCTTACCACAGCCGCTTGAAAGGCTGGATGCACCGTTTCCATGGCGTCGCCACCCGATATCTCGTCCACTATCTCGGATGGCGGCGCATGCTGGAGCGGTATTCAGCGACGATACGGCCCGTTCACTGCCTTCAAGAAGCCGTGGGTCGTCCCGTGCAACACGCAACGGGGACATAGCCTTTTTTATGTCCCGTGGAAACCGCTAATCTACGGACGTCGCAAAAGTGGCTAACCTCAAAGCAAGATCCAGCTCTGGATATCACTGCCTCAAGGAGACACGAGATGCACAAGCACGTGGAATGGGATGACCCGGGTAAGTACAGCGTGAAGACCTTCTTCGCAAGCGACCCCGACGACTATCCCGCCGCCTACCCCGGGCGCATCATCTGCGGTCACTACCGCGGCATCACGGTGCGGGTGCGGGTCGAGGCCTATGTCGGCGACGACACCAGCATCGGCGAGGTGGTGGCGCTGATCGACCCCCAGACCGGCGAACGCCTGCCGGTGCATGACAAGCTCGCCCTGGGCGACATGGTGCGCCTGCCCGATGCCATGCGGGCCATCGAGTCCCACCTGCCCGACGATGAGGATGCCGACTGACCGCATGGGCCCACGCCCGCGTCTCGCGGACCACTCACTCCTGGAGGTTCTCCATGCAAGCACCCGCGCTGTACTCCCTGCTGTTGACCCTGGCCGCCGCCCCGGCGCTGGCCGGTCAGGCCGTCGACTACGAGATCGATGGCGAGCCCTATCAGGGCTATCACGCCGTCGCCCAGGGCAACCCCAAGGGCAGCGTGCTGATCATTCACGACTGGGATGGGCTGACCGACTACGAGATTCGCCGCGCCGACATGCTGGCCGCGCAGGGCTACGACGCCTTCGCCGCCGATCTGTACGGTACCGGCAACCGCCCGGTGGAGACCGACGCCAAGAAGGCCGAGACCGCCAAGCTCTACGCGGATCGCCAGGCGATGCGCGAGCGCACCCTGGCGGCACTCGCCCAGGCGCAGCGACTGGGCGCCAGCGATACCGTCGTGATGGGCTACTGCTTCGGCGGCGCCGTGGTGCTGGAGCTCGCGCGCGCCGGCACCGCCGAGCACATCAAGGGCTACGCCACCTTCCATGGCGGCCTCGCCACGCCCGAGGGGCAGGCCTACCCCGCCGACATGCCGCCATTGCTCGTCGCCCACGGCGGTGCCGATGCCGCAATCGGCATGGACCAGGTCGCCGCCCTGTCCCAGGAGCTGGAGGCGGCCGGCGCCCCCTACGAGATCCAGGTCTACTCGGGTGCCCCCCACGCCTTCACGGTGCTCGGCAGCGAACGCTACGATGCCCGCGCCGACCGACAGTCCTGGGATGCCTTCACCGACCTGCTCGAGGAGGTGTTCTAACGTCCCTTCTCACGGCGCTCACCATGTCCCTTTGACAGAAAAAATCATTACCTATCAGCAAATAAGCACTCACTCCTTTCTGTAGTATCGTCGGTTTGCAGCATCAAGCACCGCTGCATAACCACAACACAGAAAGGAGTCTTACGTGTCGCATCAAGCCACCGCCACCGGCAGCAATGCCTGGCAACGCATCCCCCTCTGGCAGAAGATCCTCGCCGGCCTGGCGCTCGGCGTACTGGCCGGCGCCCTGATGGGCGAGCAGGCCAGCGTCTTCAAGCCGCTCGGCGATATCTTCATCAACGCCATCAAGATGCTGATCGTGCCGCTGGTGTTCTCCACCCTGGTGGTGGGCATTACCGCCATGCGCGACCCCCAGAAGATGGGCCGCATCGGCGCCCGCACCATCGCCCTCTACTTGCTGACTACGGCCTTCGCCATCGCCATCGGCCTGCTGGCCTCACTGATCTTTCAGCCCGGCGTCGGCTTGGAGATGAGCTTCGAGTCCGGGGTCGAGGCCAAGGAAGCGCCGAGCCTGGTCGAGATCCTGGTGGGACTCGTGCCCCAGAACCCCATCGACGCCCTGGCCAGCGGCAACATCCTGCAGATCATCGTCTTCGCCATCGGCCTCGGCATCTCGCTGACCCTGATCGGCGAGAAGGGCGAGCCCGCGGTACGCGTCTTCGAGAGCTTCGCCGAGGCGATGGTCAAGCTGACCAACATCGTCATGGCCTTTGCGCCCTTCGGCGTCTTCGGTCTGATCGCCCATGTGGCCGGCAACTACGGCCTGGACGTGCTGCTGCCGCTGGCCAAGGTGATCGGCGTGGCCTACCTGGCGAGCGTGGTGCATGTGCTGGTGGTCTACTCGGGCCTGCTGGCCCTGCTCGGCCGCCTCAACCCGCTGCGCTACCTGCAGGGCATCCTCGACGCCCTGGTGGTGGCCTTCTCCTCGGCCTCGTCCTCCGGCACCCTGCCGGTCTCGCTGCGCTGCGCCCAGAAGAACCTCGGCGTCTCCGAGGGCGTGGCCGGCTTCGTGCTGCCGGTGGGCGCCACCATCAACATGGACGGCACCGCCATCTACCAGGGCGTGGTCGCGGTGTTCATCGCCCAGCTGCTGGGCGTCGACCTGAGCATGGCCGACTACGGCATGATCATCGTCACCGGCACCCTGGCGTCCATCGGTACCGCCGGCGTGCCCGGCGCGGGCCTGGTGATGCTGTCCATCGTCATGGCCCAGATCGGCCTGCCGCTGGAGGCCATCGCCGTGATCGCCGGCATCGACCGCATCCTCGACATGGCCCGCACCAGCGTCAATGTGGCCGGCGACCTGATGGTCACCACCCTGGTCGGCAAGAGCGAAGGCGAGCTCGACGAAGCCGTCTACAACGCCCCCGGCAAGAGCTGATCGACGGCACCGGGCGGGGCTCAGGTCTCGCCCGGGGCCCCTCCCCGCCCGTGCTAGGCTGAGCGGGTCGCCATGTCCCTCGGGAGGTCACCATGCTCAGCGCCTTCTCCGGTTCCCGCCGCGAGATCGGCGAGGCCCACGGCCACACCCACGCCGCCCTGATCACTGCGAGCCTCGAGGTCTACGACCGGCTGTTCTACGACTTCGTCGGCCTTCGCTGGGCCGAGGCCCGCCGGGTCGCCGAGCGCTTCCTGCCGATGATCGAGCGCGGCTTCCCGGCGGTGCTCGACGAGATGGCCGGCATCGCCCGGGGAGCCGGGCTCGACCTCGAGGATATCCTGACCCTCAACTGTCGCAGCGAGATCTCGCTGACTCAGGCCAGCGGCGGCTGCACGGCGTTTTCCGTGAACCGCGACGGCACCCAGTGGCTGGCCCAGAACTGGGACTGGCGCCACGACCAGCTGCACAACGTGGTGGCGATGGAACTGCACCCCGAGGGCGTCCCCAGGCTGGTAAGCGTCGGCGAGGCCGGCATGGTGGCCAAGATCGGCCTGAACGCTCATGGAGTGGGCGTGTGCCTCAACGCCATTCGCTCGCGAACCCTGGGCGAGGGGCTGCCGATCCACGTGGCGCTGCGCAAGATTCTCGAGGCCGAGTCGTTCGATGCGGCGATCCGGGTGGTCACCCATGACCGGGTCTGCTCGCCGGCCCACTTCCTGATCGCCTCAGGCGACGGCCGCGCCGCCGGCTTCGAGGTGCACCCCGGCCTGCCCGGCGTGCTGGAGCCCCGCGGCGGTGCCGTCACCCACACCAATCACCTCTATGCCGAGGCCGCCACCTGCCAGGTGGAGGACTTCCCCCGCCCGGACTCCGGCACCCGGCTCACGCGCATCGACCGGCTGCTGCGCGAGCGCCTGCCGCCGGGGGCCGCGATCGACGCCGACACCCTGTTCGCGATGCTCGCCGACCACGACAACGCCCCGCTGTCGATCTGCCGGCACCTCAATCCCGACCAGCCGGCCGAGGAACGCATGGAGACGCTGTTTTCGGTGGTAATGAACCTGGGCGAGCGACGCCTCACCCTGCGCCACGGCAAGCCCTGTGAGCGCGAGGATACCCTCGAGGTGCGACTCGACGGTGCCTGAGCCCGGATGATGGAAGGAGCCGGGCGGAAGGGGCCGGGGAAAGAATCCCAGCGACAGAGCCCGGCCGCCCTTCTCCCGGCATTTCTTCAGGCGTCGGGGGCTCAGCCCGCCAGCGCCTCCTCCACCAGCCGTCTCGCCTCGTCGCTCATCGGCAGCCCCAGAGCCAGTTCGTGGGCCCCGGGCGACATCTTCTTCCACGTCTTCTGCACGATGCGGATCAGGTGATCGTGATCGACCTGCCGGGAGAAGTCGGTGAAGTAGTTCTCCAGGAACACCAGGCAGGCGCAGTCCTCCACCGCCTGGGTGCCCGCGTCGCGCCCGAGCCCCTGCTTGCGGATCATCGCCGCCACCCGCTCGGCGTCTTCCGCCGCGTAACCGGCCTCGCGCATCAGGCCCGCCGTCGTCTCGCCGGCGCGCTTGCCCTGATCGCGGCGCCAGGTGAGGTAACCCACCCGGCCCTCCGGGTAGTCGCCGCGCGGCACCTGCCAGCGCTGCAGGTGCTGGCCCCGCACCGCCAGCCGCACCAGTTCATCCGGCGCCTCCTCGAGCGCGTCCAGCCAGGCGCTCATGCGACCGGCATGCCACAGCTCCAGCGGCAGGTGCTCACCCGCTGCCTCCACCCGGCGCGGGTCCTCGGCATGCAGGGCATCCAGCGCGGCCAGCGCTCGTGCATAGGGTGACGAATCCGTCATGGGGTCTCCTTGTTGTTGTGAAAGGGCATGTTGTTGAGAAAGAACCTAGCGTGGTGAATCGCAAGTGGTCATCGAAGCATATCAAAGCGGTCATCTGTCCATGGAAGCATGTCGGGGCGCTGCTGACAGCCTTCGTAATCGAGGCAAGCTTGCTCCCTCGCCGCCGGCACGCTAGGTTATTGCACGCTCATTCAATAAAAGGACGCTCATGAATATCGCCATTCGCCTCCCCCTCGCCACCGCCCTGGCCCTCGGGCTCACCGCCCCGCTCACGGCCCAGGCCGATGCCCTCGAGCAGCAGCTCGCCGACCTTCAGGACTTCCAGATCATCGCCCACCGTGGGGCCAGCGGCCATGCGCCGGAGCACACTTGGCCGGCCTACGAGCAGGCCCGCGAGATGGGTGCCGACTACCTCGAGCTGGACCTGCACATGAGTGCCGACGGCGAGCTGATGGTGATCCACGACACCACCCTGGATCGCACCACCGACGGCGAGGGCAAGGTGAAGGATTTCACCCTCGACGAACTCAAAGCGCTGGATGCCGGCGCTTGGTTCAACGCGGCTCACCCCGAGCGGGCCCAAGACGCCTACGCCGGCGCCGAGCTGCTGACCCTCGACGAGGTGATCGACCGCTACGGCAGTGACGTGCGCTATTACATCGAGACCAAGTCGCCGGAGCGCTACCCCGAGCTGCAGCGCGCCCTGGTCGAGACCCTGGAGGCCGAAGGGCTGGTCGCGTCCGGCTCGGTGGTCATCCAGTCGTTCAGCCGCGACAGCCTGCAGCAGGTCCACGCGCTCAACGCCGATATCCCGCTGGTGCAGCTGGTGTGGTACTCCCCCGCCGAGGACGGCGAGGGCCTGACCGAATGGACCGGCGTGACCCCGGCGCCCGCCGAGATCACCGACGCCGACTTTCAGGCCATCGCCGAGTACGCCGTGGGCGTCGGCCCCAACGTCGTCTATGACGGCGAAGACGTGATCGACGAAAGCTTCGTGAAGCAGGCCCACGCCAACGGCCTGCTGGTGCACCCCTACACCATCAACGACCCCGAGCAGATGCAGCGCCTGCTCGACTGGGGTGTGGACGGCATGTTTACCAACTTCCCGGACCGGTTGAGGGCGCTGGTGGAATAAGGGCTATATCGCTGGAGAATAGCACCGTAGAGGGCCAGTTTGCGTGACCCTCTCCGGTGTAACGTTTCCTTCAACAGAGCAAGCGCATTAGCGACAGAGTCTGCCGAAAGGGCTTACTAAGCTTTTCATCTCTCTGAATCAACATTAAACCATGGCTTCCAGGTACCAATGAGCCGATCTTCAGTAAAGAAACGTTCGGCAATAGCATTTTCAGAAAAGTTCGTAGTGTATGAAAACCCAACGTTATCAAAAATTATGTCCAAGGGTTCTTCGGCCTCTCGAAACACATGCTCTATGCCATAACGCAACTGACAAGAGGTAGTCACTGCTCTTTGTTTTTCATTTGTCACGGGTATTTGATGAAGCCTTCCTTTACATTTTCTTTTTATATGCAAAGAAAATCGGCTTTTGATATTGGTTGACTTACCAACATATAGACATGGATATTCTATTTCCGGTGGCCACCACTCCATAAACTTAACATCAACAGGCTTTTCGCCGGGACCTTTGAGAACGATGTGCCTGTTTGCCTGCAATAGCACATCCCGTTTACCTAGCCACCAAAAGGCGTAAACACCAGGTTCTTCGGGCAATGCAATTCTTTGGCCTTTAAATATATCTCTAACGAGTCGCATTGATGTTTTTCTGTGCAAAACCTGCTTCCTATATAAACTTAACACCGCCAGCATGCGCGGATTTTATTGGAGGCGAAGCCGCAACGAAAAAGACGTCGCCGTGCCTGGCCTTGTTAGGGCTAATGAGGCAACTGAGGTGCCGGCGGTACAGCACCGCCCCTCTTTCCCTGTTGGAATGCCCGCGCACCCATAAGGAAAAATGCAATTAGCTAAACAGGATTAAGAGAACTTCGCCACCGTTGCGCATCCCTTGATGCCAACGCCTCGATGGTTGCTTGGCACGGCTCGACGTCGAGCGAGCGGTTAACGGCAACGCTGAGGAGAGAAATGAGAGAATAACGTGGGCGGACACAACGCGGGAACACTCGAGGCATGCCCCGCATCATGGTCAACGGCGCAGCCGCTGGAAGAGGGAGACGATGCCGGCCTCACACCGGCGAGCCCTTGCCGTCGACGGTCTCGCCCTTCAGGTACTGCTCGGTGGTCAGCAGGAACAGGCGACGGAAAAGCTCGTGGATCGCTTCCTCGCGCCTGAGCGCCAGCAGCTCCTCGTCCTCGCTCTCGGCCAGCATATGGCGCGGATACTCCCAGGCCAGGCGCACCGCGCCGGAACTGGCATCACGAATCTGCAGGCTGGGGTTGGCGCCCCGCAGGCGGGTATCGATCTGGTAAGGCATGAGGGTGTCCTCGATAGCTGCAATTAATGATAACGATTGTCATTTGCAATCTAGGCGACCCGGCACGCTCTGTCAAAGACGCCTCGACCGGGAACGGAGGCCGCGCCCCTCGACCAAATCCTGCAACCGGCCCGATCGTGAGCGGCAGTTCTTCATTCTTGCCTAGACTGGAGGTATCGCGGGATGCCGCCAGGGAGCGTGGCCATGGGGACCAACATCGATCGGGAGCGGTTCACGGCATCCGACATGAAACGCTTCACCGCTCGCCTCCACGAGAGCCTCGCGGTGCTGCGCGAGCTGCTCGACCAGCCGAGCTTCGGGCGTGGCGCGCCAAGCCTCGGCGCCGAGCTCGAGACCTATATCGCCGATGACAACGGTCGCGTGCTGCCCCTCAACCAGCGGCTGATCGACGAGATGCAGGACCCTCAGGTGCAGCTCGAGCTGAACCGCTTCAATATCGAGTACAACCTGACGCCGCTGCCCCTGGCGGGCGCCCCCTTCGCCGCCCTGGAGCGCCAGCTCGTGGCGGCCCTGGCGCGGCTGCAGGGCGCCGCCACGCCTCACGGCGGGCATATCGTGCCGATCGGCATCCTGCCGACCCTGACCCGGGCCGATCTCGGCGCCCATGCGATGTCCGACAGCCGTCGCTTCCGGGCCATGGAGCGCCAGCTCAAGGCGCTGCGCGGCGAGGCCTTCAGCATCGAGATCCACGGCCAGGACCGACTGGCGCTGAAAAGCTCCCATGTCGCCCTGGAGGGCGCCAACACCTCCTTCCAGCTGCACCTGCGGGTGGAACCCGAGCGCTTCGCCGACACCTTCAACACCATACAGCTCATCACCCCGCTGGTGCTGGCACTGGCTGCCAATTCGCCGCTGTTCCTTAAGCAACGGCTGTGGGACGAGACCCGCATCGCCCTGTTCAAGCAGTCGGTGGACGACCGCCAGCGCGGAAGCGATGCCTGGCGACGCCCGTCGCGGGTGGCCTTCGGCCAGGGCTGGGTGCGCCGCGGGGCCTGGGAGCTGTTCGCCGAGACGGTCGCCCTGCACCCGCCGCTGCTGCCAGTGCTCGGCGACACCGCCCCCGGCGCCTGGCGGCCGGGCGACCCCGCCCCGGCGCTGGGCGAACTCCGGCTGCACATGGGCACCGTCTGGCCCTGGAACCGCGCCGTCTATGACCCCGCCGACGGCGGCCATTTGCGTATCGAGATGCGCGCCCTGCCGGCCGGCCCGACCCCGCGCGACATGGCCGCCAACAGCGCCCTGCTGCTCGGCCTGGCCCTCGGCTTGCGCGATGATATCGAGGCCCGACTCAGCGCCCTGCCCTTCCACTACGCGGAGTACAACTTCTACCGCGCTGCCCAGCAGGGCCTTTCGGCGCGGCTGCTGTGGCCTCATCGCCAGCATCACCGGCTCGAGGAGATGCCCCTCGCCACCCTGCTGGAGGACCTGCTGCCCCACGCCCGCGCCGGCCTGATGGCCGGCGGCGTCAGCCCCGCGGATGCCGATGCCTTCCTCGCGGTGAGCGAGGCGCGCTTGGCGGCACGTACCAGCGGCGCCACCTGGCAGCGCGGCATGCTGGCGGCCTTCGAGGCGCGCGGCCTGTCCCGAAGCAAGGCCTGCCGGCACATGCTCGGGCGCTACCGCCATGAGGCCGCGACCCAGCGCCCGGTGGCCGACTGGTCGACGGAGGCCTGAGCCATGCCGCTCGCCCCGTCCTTCGCCCTGCCCGTGCTCACCGCACCAACGCTCGCCGCGGCAGGCGCCTCGACCATCACCCACAGCGACGCGACGACCTGGCTGCGCCACGCCCTCGGCGGGCCCACCTGGCTGCACCTGCCGGGGGAGGACGCGAGCCGCTGCCGGGTGATCACCACCCTGCTCCACGGCAACGAGCCCTCCGGCGTGCTGGCCCTGCACCGCTGGCTGGGCGAGGCGCCGCGCCCCAGGGTCAGCCTGGCGATCCTGGTGGCCAATGTCGCCGCCGCCCTCGCCCCGCCGATCTTCACCCATCGCATCGCCCCCGGCGGACGGGATCTCAACCGCTGCTTTCGCCCACCCTTTGGTGATGCCAGCGGCGAGCTGGCTCGGCGCATCGCCATGGACATCGCCGCCTGGGCACCGGAATGCGTGATCGACCTGCACAACACCTCCGGCAGCGGCCCGGCCTTCGCCGTCGCCCTGGCCCGCGACCCCGCCATCGAGCGCCTGGCGAGCCACTTCTGCGACCGACTGATCGTCTCGGACTTCCGGCTTGGCAGCCTGATGGAGCTGCCACTGACCGCCCCGACCCTCGCCGACTGCCCGATCTTCACCCTCGAATGCGGTGGCGCCCGGGACCCGGCCGCCCTCGAGGTGGCGGCCGACGTCTATCGTCGGCTCGGTGACTGGCCGGACCTCGCGGCCCTCACCCCCGCCCCCGGCCTCGAGGTGCTGATCCATCCGCTGCGGGTCGAACTGCGCCCCGGTGCTAGCCTCGCCTATGCCCGCGGCCCGGAGCCCGGCGCCGATATCACCCTCTGGGCCCGCATCGACACCTGCAACCGCGGTATCACCGACCCGACCACCTGCCTCGGCTGGCTCGGTGAGGGGGGCCTTCGCTACCTGCAGGCCGTCGACGCCCGAGGCAGCGACCGTCTGGGGGAGCTGCTCTGCGCGCGAAACGGCAGGCTCTACCCCCGCCGCCCACTGCGCCTGTTCATGGCCACCACCAACGCCGAGATCGCCCGCAGCGACTGCCTGTTCTACGCCGTGCCGGAGTGAGCGCCAAATGTTGGTAACCGATAATGCTAGGACTTACTGGGTGCTTAAGGATGGTTGAGCCCCGCGCCTGCGGGGATCGGGAGCTGGCCCACATGCGGGCCTGGGCCGAGGCCGGTTGAGCCCCGCGCCTGCGGGGATCGGACCTTGGCTTTGCCGTCCTCGTCGGTCGCTGGCGGTTGAGCCCCGCGCCTGCGGGGATCGGATCATGCCCAGGGGATTCAGTGCCCCGGTGATCGGTTGAGCCCCGCGCCTGCGGGGATCGGGGCGGGTGTCATGTGGCAATCTCCTCTGGACGCGGTTGAGCCCCGCGCCTGCGGGGATCGGGATAGCGGAGTGCGCTCGCAACTCGGGCCGATCGGTTGAGCCCCGCGCCTGCGGGGATCGGCTCGGCGCCGAACTAGCCGCCGGGGCCACCACCGGTTGAGCCCCGCGCCTGCGGGGATCGGCTCGGCGCCGAACTAGCCGCCGGGGCCACCACCGGTTGAGCCCCGCGCCTGCGGGGATCGGGGCCCTGGCGTCGTCGCGCCAGAAGCCTTTCACGGTTGAGCCCCGCGCCTGCGGGGATCGGTCCATGACAGCCACCGTGAGTCGTGCAATGACCGGTTGAGCCCCGCGCCTGCGGGGATCGGTCCGAAATGCGGATTCGAGTTCGATGACTAAGCGGTTGAGCCCCGCGCCTGCGGGGATCGGTCTTGCAGTCGTCAGCGTAGACGCCCCAGCGGCGGTTGAGCCCCGCGCCTGCGGGGATCGGTCTTGCAGTCGTCAGCGTAGACGCCCCAGCGGCGGTTGAGCCCCGCGCCTGCGGGGATCGGCGGCGGTCATCGTTGCGGATCCAGTCGACGAACGGTTGAGCCCCGCGCCTGCGGGGATCGGGATATCGTCGAGCAGTCGGGCAAGAAGGCTCACGGTTGAGCCCCGCGCCTGCGGGGATCGGGACTGGGCCGAGGGCACGGTATCCAGCGAAACCGGTTGAGCCCCGCGCCTGCGGGGATCGGGAGCCCCCCGAGGGCATCGAGGAGATCACCATCGGTTGAGCCCCGCGCCTGCGGGGATCGGGTCGGCGATGTTGTTGCGACGCAGCTTGCCGGCGGTTGAGCCCCGCGCCTGCGGGGATCGGCTTCGCTGACTGCACAGAGTTTACTCGCAGTGCGGTTGAGCCCCGCGCCTGCGGGGATCGGGACCTGCCTACGGTCGCCGATGTGCGTCAGACCGGTTGAGCCCCGCGCCTGCGGGGATCGGGCATCCTTGACCGGCCGGAAGTAGGGGGCAAACGGTTGAGCCCCTCGCCTGCGGGGATCGGTTTGGTCGCTCTGGACGCAGCCCTGGAGGCGTCGGTTGAGCCCCGCGCCTGCGGGGATCGGTGCGGACGGAAGGTGCGCAGCAGGATATTGCGCGGTTGAGCCCCGCGCCTGCGGGGATCGGTCGCGGCGGTGGTCTCGCTCATTCGTAGATCTCGGTTGAGCCCCGCGCCTGCGGGGATCGGTTTATGTCAACTGGCGGCGGCGAGCTTAAGGACGGTTGAGCCCCGCGCCTGCGGGGATCGGATCAGACATGGCCATTTGCAGCGGGTCGCCAACGGTTGAGCCCCGCGCCTGCGGGGATCGGTGCGCCAGCGAATGCGCTATCACCGACCTCTACTGGTTGAGCCCCGCGCCTGCGGGGATCGGGACCCCATGATTTCGACCGGTGCGGTCGGGTTCGGTTGAGCCCCGCGCCTGCGGGGATCGGCCGTTGCGCGTTGCGTGGTGGGATCAGTGGCGCGGTTGAGCCCCGCGCCTGCGGGGATCGGAAAATTTTTTCTTCTTTGGTGAGTTTTCTAGACGGTTGAGCCCCGCGCCTGCGGGGATCGGAATCGAACGCAGGAAGCCGAAACGATGAAAAACGGTTGAGCCCCGCGCCTGCGGGGATCGGTGCCAGCGCTGGTAGACGATGCCGTTCTGGTCCGGTTGAGCCCCGCGCCTGCGGGGATCGGGATGGGTCCAAATTTGGGCCGATTCTAATCATCGGTTGAGCCCCGCGCCTGCGGGGATCGGCAGCTAGTCCGCGCCCTGGTGCCAGCCTCCGGCGGTTGAGCCCCGCGCCTGCGGGGATCGGATCGATTATCTCTTGCAACGCCATGCCTGATGCGGTTGAGCCCCGCGCCTGCGGGGATCGGCTGCCACCGACCCGCGAGGCTGCCCTCGCCTCCGGTTGAGCCCCGCGCCTGCGGGGATCGGACGCCACGGCGGCCCGTGGCGTCTAGTCACTGCGGTTGAGCCCCGCGCCTGCGGGGATCGGGTCGATGTTGCGGATGTAGTCGCGCAAGGCGCCGGTTGAGCCCCGCGCCTGCGGGGATCGGCGGATGTCCTCGTCGGTGGCGCCGTTGGCCACCGGTTGAGCCCCGCGCCTGCGGGGATCGGGCTTTTTCGGTCCTCGGCATTGGCCTGGCCTCCGGTTGAGCCCCGCGCCTGCGGGGATCGGCAGGCGATCGGCGTTAAAACGCAGGCGCTGGGCGGTTGAGCCCCGCGCCTGCGGGGATCGGTCGATGCGTAGGGTGTCGAAGCGGTGGCAGCGCGGTTGAGCCCCGCGCCTGCGGGGATCGGGCCGACGTAACCCATCATTTCATCACTGACGCCGGTTGAGCCCCGCGCCTGCGGGGATCGGGTGGCCTCTTGAGCGGACGCGCTGGCCTCGTTCGGTTGAGCCCCGCGCCTGCGGGGATCGGGGCACGATCGTGTAGGTGGTGGTCGGCTTCTCCGGTTGAGCCCCGCGCCTGCGGGGATCGGCGCGCCACCCCCGGCGCCGCCGGCTGGGATGTCGGTTGAGCCCCGCGCCTGCGGGGATCGGTGACGATGCGGCTCTGGTGTTTCGTGATCGGGCGGTTGAGCCCCGCGCCTGCGGGGATCGGCCGCGCGATGAGGCTCTGGCCTACTCGAAGATCGGTTGAGCCCCGCGCCTGCGGGGATCGGGAATCCGAGATGGGGGCCGTGCCTGCGCTCGACGGTTGAGCCCCGCGCCTGCGGGGATCGGACCACGAAACTCCATCACCGGGTCGACCACTCCGGTTGAGCCCCGCGCCTGCGGGGATCGGACATCGGCCATCTCAGCGATGCGTGATTCCAGCGGTTGAGCCCCGCGCCTGCGGGGATCGGTAGGGCAGCTTGTTGAGGATCGTCTCGTCTACCGGTTGAGCCCCGCGCCTGCGGGGATCGGCGGCTGGGACTGATACGCGGCATGGGGTGTACCGGTTGAGCCCCGCGCCTGCGGGGATCGGTAGAACTTGCGGTACACGCGATAGGTGCCGCCCGGTTGAGCCCCGCGCCTGCGGGGATCGGGCGGTGGTCACCAGCCAGCCATTGTCGGTCGCCGGTTGAGCCCCGCGCCTGCGGGGATCGGGAGCACGCTGGCGATGGCCGACCCGATGGCCGCGGTTGAGCCCCGCGCCTGCGGGGATCGGCTACTCGCTGTCGCTCGCGGGCCTCAGTCGTGCGGTTGAGCCCCGCGCCTGCGGGGATCGGATGTTTGAGACGTGGCTTTCGGTGTGTCCTAACGGTTGAGCCCCGCGCCTGCGGGGATCGGACGTTGTAGTAGCTGGGCAGGCTGAGCAGCATCGGTTGAGCCCCGCGCCTGCGGGGATCGGAGGGTGCGGCGAGTGCCTGCCCCCGAACCGCTCGGTTGAGCCCCGCGCCTGCGGGGATCGGGCGTGGATTATCAACGTCTCAGCATTGGAGATCGGTTGAGCCCCGCGCCTGCGGGGATCGGCACTACGCCTCTGCCAGCCGTGACGGCGCGCCCGGTTGAGCCCCGCGCCTGCGGGGATCGGTGTCATGTTGGTTGGTGAATGGTTTCATGTTGCGGTTGAGCCCCGCGCCTGCGGGGATCGGAAGCACTACGCCGACCAGCTGGCCCTGCACGACGGTTGAGCCCCGCGCCTGCGGGGATCGGGATGTCGTTCAATGCGGCGGCGATACGTTTGCCGGTTGAGCCCCGCGCCTGCGGGGATCGGCGCAACTCCCGGCGGGCCGCCAGGTCCACGATCGGTTGAGCCCCGCGCCTGCGGGGATCGGCTGGACCTGATCCTGAAGGCCCGCCAGCTCGGCGGTTGAGCCCCGCGCCTGCGGGGATCGGGCCAAGGCCTTCGAGACCCTGGCCCGCTCCTCCGGTTGAGCCCCGCGCCTGCGGGGATCGGCGGGTGGCGGGCCTCAAGGCCCTGCGTCAGGCCGGTTGAGCCCCGCGCCTGCGGGGATCGGGCCAGGCCGATGTGGATAATGTCGATAACGTCGGTTGAGCCCCGCGCCTGCGGGGATCGGGTCGTGCTTCCATAGCCGCTAGAGGTATCGGCCGGTTGAGCCCCGCGCCTGCGGGGATCGGTAGCGTTCGTCTCCGATGGCGGCGGGCTGATCCGGTTGAGCCCCGCGCCTGCGGGGATCGGGGTTGCCATCGAGTACAGCGCCGACAACTCGACGGTTGAGCCCCGCGCCTGCGGGGATCGGAGGCTCGGGATCTGGCGCTTGTCACGGATGATCGGTTGAGCCCCGCGCCTGCGGGGATCGGGCACCTCAAGGTATCGGACGGTGCCGTCGAGGCGGTTGAGCCCCGCGCCTGCGGGGATCGGACCAGACAGGACGTCTCCGGGGCATCGAAGCCCGGTTGAGCCCCGCGCCTGCGGGGATCGGGTCTATGGATAGGCTGTAGGTGAGACCGTGGGCGGTTGAGCCCCGCGCCTGCGGGGATCGGTTGAAGCACTGCGTCCTGATCGGCACTGGCGCCGGTTGAGCCCCGCGCCTGCGGGGATCGGCGAGCGTTGGTCATCGAGGTCTTTTCCCCGGCCGGTTGAGCCCCGCGCCTGCGGGGATCGGAGCTCGTCCTCATGCTCGAAGATTTCAGCGACCGGTTGAGCCCCGCGCCTGCGGGGATCGGACGCTGCGCGAGGCGCAGATCAACTACGACAACGGTTGAGCCCCGCGCCTGCGGGGATCGGGCCGGCGAGGACATCCTGATCACCCGCTCGCACGGTTGAGCCCCGCGCCTGCGGGGATCGGGTCGGTCGCGGATCAAGCAGCAGAACGAGACGCGGTTGAGCCCCGCGCCTGCGGGGATCGGGGCATCAAGACCACGCTCACCACCGATCAGGACGGTTGAGCCCCGCGCCTGCGGGGATCGGTACGGCAGTTTGTTGAGGATGGTCTCATCCACCGGTTGAGCCCCGCGCCTGCGGGGATCGGCTAACCAGACAAGCGTTCTCACATCCTGCCAGCGGTTGAGCCCCGCGCCTGCGGGGATCGGGCGCCAGTACATCGGCGGCATGGACGTTCTAACGGTTGAGCCCCGCGCCTGCGGGGATCGGGCATAGGCCTGCAGCTGGGCCTCGGCGCTCTCCGGTTGAGCCCCGCGCCTGCGGGGATCGGGGAAAGCAGCCGGGCAACATGAAGACCGCGACCGGTTGAGCCCCGCGCCTGCGGGGATCGGCGCTGCGCCTCGACCTCGGCGCTGATAATCGCCGGTTGAGCCCCGCGCCTGCGGGGATCGGAGCACCAGCGGCACCGTCGAGGGCGAAGACGGCGGTTGAGCCCCGCGCCTGCGGGGATCGGGTCGCCATGTATGAGGAGGATGTGCTGACCAACGGTTGAGCCCCGCGCCTGCGGGGATCGGCGCGAGGCGCTGGTCGCGACCTATGTCGAACGCGGTTGAGCCCCGCGCCTGCGGGGATCGGCTGAAAGACTATGCCGGCGTGACCGTCGAGAGCGGTTGAGCCCCGCGCCTGCGGGGATCGGGGCTGCCGTCCGAACCAGTCGGCATAATTGGTCGGTTGAGCCCCGCGCCTGCGGGGATCGGGCCGCCCGCTTCACCCTGGCGGATACGCTCTACGGTTGAGCCCCGCGCCTGCGGGGATCGGTTGAAGGCTGACGATCGGTGGGCCTCAGGCACCGGTTGAGCCCCGCGCCTGCGGGGATCGGACATACCCGCTGGAGAAGACGCCCTGGATCGCCGGTTGAGCCCCGCGCCTGCGGGGATCGGGCGTCTCGCTCGCGCTCCGGCAGCAAGCTGATCGGTTGAGCCCCGCGCCTGCGGGGATCGGGCAAGGCCGGGGTATTCGCAATCCGGGTCGTGCGGTTGAGCCCCGCGCCTGCGGGGATCGGGTAGACCTCCGGCATGTCGTGTTCAGCCAGCTCGGTTGAGCCCCGCGCCTGCGGGGATCGGGCTGTAGGGATCGTCGGCACAGGCGATGATCTCGGTTGAGCCCCGCGCCTGCGGGGATCGGGGAGGTTGAGTGCATTATCCCGCCCTGCGATCGGGTTGAGCCCCGCGCCTGCGGGGATCGGCGACGCCTGTCCTCTCGCTGCGCTGGTGCTGCCGGTTGAGCCCCGCGCCTGCGGGGATCGGGAGTGGAAGGCGACCGGGCGCGACCCGCGAAACGGTTGAGCCCCGCGCCTGCGGGGATCGGGGCGAGACCATCTGCCTGATCGCTCGCCGTAACGGTTGAGCCCCGCGCCTGCGGGGATCGGAAAGAGCTTGGCGTGCGCGCGCAGTGGCTCATCGGTTGAGCCCCGCGCCTGCGGGGATCGGGCCACCTCGGTGTCGATCTCGAGCGGGCGGCCCGGTTGAGCCCCGCGCCTGCGGGGATCGGACCAGCCTGGTGATCGAGAAGAACGGCGACACCGGTTGAGCCCCGCGCCTGCGGGGATCGGCAGCGCGAGTACCCCTCGACCCCCGAGGAGGCCGGTTGAGCCCCGCGCCTGCGGGGATCGGATGGAGCTGCTCCCCGATGGAACCATGGAGGACGGTTGAGCCCCGCGCCTGCGGGGATCGGTGGCGGGCACGCTCGGGGTCGATGCCTTCGTACGGTTGAGCCCCGCGCCTGCGGGGATCGGACTAATCGTAGACGATTGTTTAAAAAGAACAAAATCGCTGGCGGAAAGTCCACCAGCGATTTTGCTCATTATTCGATCAATGCAATTTGTTAAAGATCCGATAAAATCAATTAGTTGGCTTCTTGGGGTAAAAAGCGCACCAAGCGCAGCCCGTCATGATCGATAGGCTCACGCCGGTTGGTACCGTAGGTCTGAAATTCAAAGCCTGATTCGTGGTTACTGGCCCAGGCCATGGCGACGTTACCGTCTTCGGCCAACGCATCGACCTGCTCCCAGATCATTTCGCGAATGCGTTGGCTGACATCGCCGACGTAGACACCAGCACGAATTTCCAGCAGCCAGATAGCGAGCCTACCGCGCAAACGCGGCGGCACGGCCTCGGTCACTACAACTAACATGGCCATCTCATTTGCTCCGGTGCCCCTGGTCGCCCACGGAGGCGGGCTCGGGAATGGCAGGCAGCATGGCCTCCGGGGCTGGCGGCGGTGGCTCGATATCGCCTGCTGCCAATACGTCTTCGATCATGGGGATCAGCCGCTGCAACACGCGGCTTTGCTTAAAGGCGTCGCGACACGCAATGCGCACCTCGCGCTCGGGGGTCGCAGGATGACGCGCAGCAATGCGAAAGGCGGCGGGCACTACGGTCTCGAATTTGACGATATCGGCAATGTCATAGACGAAGCTCTGGGGCTTTCCGGTATGCAAAAAACCGATGGCAGGGGCATAGCCTGCGGCCAGAATCGCGGCCTCGGTGATGCCATACAGGCAGGCCGTGGCCGCAGATAGGCATTGATTGGCCACATCTGACGATTCCCATTGCGTCGGGTCATAACGCCGACCCTTCCACTTCACGCCATACTGTTTGGCCAGCATTTGATAGGTCTTGCGCACCCGAGCGCCTTCCATGCCGCGCAACTGTTCGATACTACGCCGTGACGGTGGTGGTTCGCCGAACCTCAGCTCGAACATCTTGCGGACGACTTTCAAACGCAGGGAGTCATCCAGCGCCAGCTTCGCCTGATAAAGCAGCTTATCGGAACGCGCGCCACCGGGCTGACCCGCGCTATAGAGGCGTACGCCCGCATCACCCACCCAGATCAGCAGGGTGCCCACTGTAGCCGCCAGCTTGACAGCAGCGTGAGAGACCCGGGTGCCCGGCTCCAGCAGCAAACAAGCCACTGAGCCGACGGGAATATGCATGCGTTCGCCATTCACCTCATCGATGACGACGAAGGCGCCATCGCGTACGTCGATCTGCCCCATGCCGACGAAGATCATCGACATGCGGTCCTTCTCGGGGATCGGCTTGAGCGGGATAAACCCCATCGCGGCCTCCTTGCCGGTGATGTATCAGGGGTGACGAATCAGGGGCGGCGCACCAACAGCAGGCCGCAGCCGAAGGCCTTGGCACGCCCCACTCCCTGCGCCAGGGTCTCGATCAGCCGCCCTGGGTCGGTGACCTCCAGCAGCCCCTCGTAGTCGACGCTGGAGAACTGGATAGCATCGCGCCGCCCGGGCTTGTTCAGGGCGTGCTGCCGATAGGCCCCCACCTCTGGGGCCACCGGCAGACGAAAGCCACTGCCCTCGGCGCGGGTCTCGAGCCAGTCGCGTGCGGCGGCATCCATCGCATGCACGCATTCGGTGCTCGTTCGCTGCCCGGGTGGGAAGGGCTTCTTCGCCGCCATCAGTACGTCGCTGCGCGGCGAGTGCTTGGCGCCTGCCACGCGCCTGGCCACGGTGGGGTTGGCCCGTAGCCGAAAGGCCAGCTGATCGCCGACGGCTAGCGTCGGGGCGAAGGGCTTGCATTGCACCTCCAGCAGCCCCTGAGAGGCGGCCGGCTCGCGATCGGAGAGCAGATAGAATAGCGGCAGTCCCTTGGGAGCCTTGTTCTGGCTAGCGTCCCCTTCTTCCATCTCCTGGCGGAACAGGAAGGGGCGCGCGCCGTCATGGCCCGGAAACAGCTGCCACAGCAGCTGGTGGGCCGCATAAGCGCCGCCCCCCATGATCTCGAACAGGCTTTCGCGGGACAGCCCGTTGAGGTCGACCCTCACACGTGAGAGATACATCAGCGCGCCTCCTTGGCGTTGGCATCGCGGGCGAAGCGCCGATACTCGACGCGCGGCCCGAACTGCCAGCGGCGACGGTTCAGCGGTTGATCCCAGACATCGTTGGATTCCACGCCGTGGGCCTCGCCGTCGAGGCGTTCGGCGCCGCCTTCCCAGGCATACATCACCTCATCGGTCAGGCCCAGCGCCAGGCGCTCGGCCCGCTCAGAGTGGCCGACCAAGGGCGGGAAGCTCGAGTCCAGGGCGTCTCGCAGGCACGCGGCTTCGACCCGTCGAGGCGCCAGCGGCGCCGCCAGCGGGCAGGCCTTGCGCCCGAGAAACAGCGCGAAGCGGGGGCGCTCGAGCGCTGCCTGCAGCTCCTCGAGCAAGTGCGTGGTACCGTCAGCGCTCCATACCGCGACGGTCCAAAGGCCGTCGCAGCGATAGTCGCGGCTGGAGAGAATCGTATTGATGGCCTTGCGCGGCGCGTTGAGTTCGTCACTCCGGGTGCGATAGGTCACCTTGGCCTGGGTCGAGGGCACTTGAGCGGTGTGATAATCCCGCAACAGGGTCCCGGGCGAGCGCTGCTTGACGGCGATGCACACGCTGTCGCCAAACGCCTGCTGGCCGGCATCATCATCGCGTCGGATGCCCAGCGCCGCGCCCAGCAGCCCGAGGATCGCGCCGCGCCCGGGGTGGGTGGCGGTGGGGCGCATCTCGCCCACCGCAGCCTCGCCCCAGCTGGCGAGCGGCGCATAGAGCCGAAAGAGCAGATATTCCGTCATGTCGCCCCCCTTAACGGCCGGCCTTGAGCCATTCGACCAGCTCACCCAGGGTGCCCTTGCTCACCTCGCCCGCGAGCGACGGCGTCTCATAGCCGGGCAGCGCGGCGACGACGAAGCGCCGCTCGGCGCCGGCGCCGTAGGCGCCATCGAACGCGCTGGCCTGAGCCTCGAGGCGCGCGACGGCCTCATCCGCCTGATCCTGGCCGGCAACCGGGCGCAGGAAGGCCGCCGAGAGCGAGCGTGGCTGCTGGTCGCCCTGCTCGGCGAGCACATAGCTCGCGTAGGCGCGGGAGCCGAAGCTGTTCTGCTTGCCCTTGGGCGAGGTGCGCGTGGCTGCGTCGGCCAGTGCGGCGATGGCGCGCTCGGCCAGCTCGCTGTCGCCGTCGAGGTTCTCGACCAGCTGGCGGCGATCGATGCAGATATAGGTGTAGAAGAGGCCCGCGGCGAAGCCGGCCTCGCCGATGTGGGCAGCGCCGCGATCCTCGTCGCCATTATTGAGATCGTCGACGGCGGTGAAGTAGTCGTCTTCCACTTCCGCGGTGTGCACGGTGATGGCATGCGCCACCTGGCAGGCCGCCTCGACGTTGTACTCCGGCACCGCCGCCAGCATGCGGCCGAACAGGGCGATGTCGGCGGCGGCCGGCGTGTGGCGCAGCAGCTTCAGGTCGTTTTCCTCCGGCACGCGGTTCTCGGCGACCAGCGTCTCGACCAGGGCGTCCAACGCCGCCAGCTCTTCCGGACCGACGTGCACCAGCTGCTCGATCTCGAACTCGTGGGCCTCGCCCTTGCCCGCCTTGCGCAGCTTGCCGAACACGCCGGCGATCTTTTCGGCACACTGCGCGGCGAGCTTGTCGGCCATGCCGCGCTCGACCAGGCGATCGTAGGCCTGCTTGCCCAAGCGCTTGGTGCGCTGGCCGCGATACTCGCTCAGCGCCTCGGTGAACAGCGACGAGGTGCGCCAGGTACGCTTGAGGCTCTGCGACGACACCCGCAGACGCTTGGCGCCGCCCATGATGGCGGTCTTGGGCCGCCCCAGGTCATCGCGATTGAGGTTGGCCGGCGGGTAGGACGTCAGCAGGTGCAGCTGGATAAAGTGGCTCATGGTTAAAACCCCTGTGTCATGAGTGATGTCGGTGGTCATTTCGCGTCGCGCTGATAGGTGGCCAGCGTAGTGAAATAGTCGTGGGCCCAGCGAAAGGCCAGACGGTCGTCGGTGCGCCGCGAACGCGGCAGATCGCTCGCTTGTTCCCGGTGCCATAGCAGGATGTCGTCGGCGAGATTGACCGCGCTGATGCCTTCTTTGCCAACCAGCGCCAGGCCACGCCGCAGCCGGCGGGTCAATTCGTCGCTGGTGTGGCTTTGCTGCAGCTGCTGGAAGCGCAGCTCGCTGACCAGCGGCTTGCCGGTTTCGGCCTTTTGCTCACCGAACCGGTGGCCGAGGGTCGCGGCGGATTTCTCGGAGCCTAGCTCGGCCAGCACCGTGGCGACACTCGCCCAGGCCTGCATGTCGCGGCGCCGATAGGCGGGCATATCGGCAGGTTCGGCGGCATCCACATCCAGCATCTGCCAGAGCTTGCGGAAACCTTCGGTGAGCACGGCGGCTTCCGGTGTTGCGCAACGACGCAGCACCGCCCTGACGCCACGCGGCCATGGCGGCGGCAGCCGGCGCTCCCGAGCCTCGGCGTCGCTCAGCGTCAGCCGCTGCCACCATAGGCGCACCACCCGACGTTCGTCATCACTCAGCAAGCGTGCGCGCTTCGCCTCCTTGGCGAGCGCCGGGGTGTCCTCGTCGAAACGGCTGTCTGCCACTGCCTCATTCATGGGCCTTCTCCTTGTCGTCTACCGGATGCTGCAAGGGGCGCAGGTCAAAACCACCCCTATCGGCGAAATGTGCCACGCTATTGCGGCCCTTGCCGCCGCCCAGGAACCAGAACAGCAGGAACTGTCGCGCACGCACCAGGCGCTTCATGTCCATGTCCTCCATGGGGCCGGACAGCGCGTGGGCGTCGAACAGCCGTAACGCCTGACGGCGCAGGGCGAGGTACCAGTCCCGCGCCGCCTCCGCGGGCACTAGAGCCTCAACGCCACCATCACGCAGTACCTCGCCGAGGCGGCGCAGGACGCGGAAGAAATCGGCCTGGGTTGCCTCATAGAACTGCTTGTCGAGATAGCCAAGATCGCCCTTGGCATCCTGGGGGCGCTTGAACCAGGCCATCTTGACCTGGTCACGCAACTTGCCGGCCGCTTCCTGGGCCAGCCCTACGAAGTTCTTCACCCATTCTCGCAGCCGCTCCTGCTGCTCGGCGGGCACGGCCACCAGCGGCATCTCGAGGCTGTACCAGCCTCTCGCCTTCATATTGTCCATGTCATAGCCGAAGGCCCACAGCCGGACGGGCAACAGCAACCGCTCGACGGCCATGCCCGACTGCAGGTCCTCCCGGTTGATGCGCACCTTGTCGGACAGGTAATCGACGACCACCGCCGCCGGCAGAGCCCCGCTGTCGCTGGCATCGTCGAGCACGAAGCCTGCCCAGTGTCGATAGCCGAGGCCGTCATCCTGTGGCTTGCGGGAATACGGCAGCTCCTGGGGCTTCTTGGGGTTGCAGCGATAGGGCGTCAGCGGGTGCCGCCAGGCACCGTCATAGTTGGCCCCATAGTTCTTGGCACGAATCTCGCTTATCCGATGCTCGGCCTGACGACCACAGAGCTGACAGCGACAGGGGCTGTCCTCCACCAGCAGGCGAAAGCGCCGCGGCATGGCCCAATAGGCATGCAACGGGTGCACATCGCCGGGCAGCACTTCCGTGCCTGGCTTGTCACTGACCCGTGTCGGGCCCATCCAGGGGAAGATGGCGGCGTCGTCTGCCTTGGGGGCGGTATGCGCCTGCCCGTCGGCGGTGATACGCGCCGGCGGCAGGACGTTGAGCCACAGCTTGTGCCACAGGCTGGCCTCGGGATCGTCCGGCAGGATCAGGGTAGTCAGTGGTCCGCCGCCGCGCAGCCCGACGCGGACCCCGGCGCCACCCGCCGGCGCGCTGATCTGCATGGTGAACAGTGCAATGGCCGTGCAGTCCCGACAGATCTCGTCGGCGATCCCCCGCTTGATGAAGTGATCGATGTTCTTCTTTCGAGTGCTTTCTCCGGGTGCCTCGATCAACAACGCGGCTACCGTCGAGGGAGCCGTTTGCTCCAGCGGGTCCAGGTCCTGCATGAAGCGCGGCCCATCGCCATCCAGTGCGAAGGCGCCGGCAAAGGGAGCGAAGGCATCCTTCAGCTCGTCTTCGGTGGGGAGTGCCTCGAACCGTTCGGTCCAGTCCATGCCATCTTCCGGGGACAGGGCCGTTTGCAGCAGACCGATCAGCCATTGATAGGCCGCGCCCTGGAAATCAGCACGCGGGAAGGCCAGATCGATGACCTCGGGGTCAGCGATGGCTGCCGGCGGACGGTAGAGAATGCTGTCGTCGCGGTGGCGAAACGGCAGCCAGGGGGCGCTTAACAGATTCAAGGCGAGCTCCTTTCGAACATCGGTTGGGTGGGAAAAGCAACAGTCCGGCGTTTAGTCATCGGCGCTGTCCTCGCGGCCAAAGCAAATTCCATAACGGGTGTCGTAATGGCAGGCAGCATCGTTTTCCACCAGCCAGGGCTGAACGAACCGCAGGGATTTTTCGCGTTCCTGGAGCGCTTCCCAGGCGGGCTGATAGTCGGCCGGCAGGGCCGCCAGATTCTTCGCCTGCGACTCCCGCAGCCGCAGCTGGCTGAGCATCGCGGCATGGCGAACGCCGTCATGCCATAGCCGCAATCGGCCCGGTCCGGCAGGCGCCAGCAACACGACATTGACGTTCGGCTCATCCATCAGCCGGGTGCCGATCTCCACTTCCTCGCTCCATTGATTGCCGCTGAGATAACCGTCGTCCAGCGGCAGGGCGTGATAGGTGGCGAGGCCAGCATCCTTACGTTGCTTGCTGCTGTGCTCGAGGCGGCTCTGCTCCAGTTCCGCCGGCACTTGTTCGATATCGGCGCCATAGACACCCTCGATCAGCGCCCGGGCCTGCTCCGGCAAGCGGATACCACCCAGCTGGCGCAGTACGCGCTGGGTCAACCAGCATAAGGACGTATCGCGATAGACCGCATGGGTACCGGGCAGGAAACGCTGCAGCCAGTCCGCATCGGGGGCCTCGGTCCATTCGGGAGCCAGTACCAGTAGCCGAGGGGCTTCACGCTGCCCACGCTGGTGGCGCTGCAGGCGTCCGGCGCGCTGGATCAGCAGGTCGATGGGAGCCAGGTCGCTGACCATGAGGTCGACATCGCAGTCGAGCGACTCCTGGAAGACCTGAGTGCTGATCAGCACCTGCCCCTGACGTGCCTCGGGCGTGGAGTCCTTGCCCAGGCGCTCGAGCACCCTGGCTTCCCGCTGCTGTCGGTCGGCCATGGTGAAGCGGCTATGAAAGAGCAGGCAGCGCTCGGGCGCCGGATGGCACCCGCGTACCGCCTCGAAGGCGCGAATCGCATCGTCGACGGTGTTGCGTACCCAGGCCACGCATTGGCCCTTCGCCACCGCGTCGAGAACCACGGCGGTGGCGTCTTCCTCGGTGCTCAGCCACTCGGTCTGCACTTCGCGACTGACTTCGGCCCGGGCGGCCACCGGGACTTCCTGGTAGCCTTCCCGGAATAGCTGGGTCAGCAGCGGAAAGTCATCCTCGAGCATCGGCGCCGACTCGACTGACAGGCCGGCGCTCCAGGCGTCGGCCAGGGACTGGCGCATCTGCCGCGGCAACGTGGCAGTCAGCAGAATGGCGCTGCCCCCCTGGCGAGCGTGATAGGTCAGCAGGCGCTGCAGCAGCTGCTGCATGTAGATGTCGTAGGCGTGCACCTCGTCGACGATCAACACCTTGCGGGCCAGCCCGTAGAGCCGCAGCGACTGATGACGAAAGGCCAGCACGCTCATCAGCACCTGATCGACGGTGCCCACGCCCACATCGGCCAGCAGCGCTTTCTTGCGCGAATCGGCGAGCCAGTGATTGCATTGGTAGGAGGCGCTGTACTCATCGGGTTGGTAGTTGCGGTCCACTGGCTGCTCGTGGCCCAGCGCCCTAGCGAAGTCCTCGTTCAGCTCGCGCGCGCCATGCGCCAGCACGAAGGAGGGGGCAGAGGCCGGCGTGTAGAAGCGTCGATGCAGCGCACCGAGACGCGCATACATGGCGTTAGAGGTCGCCATGGTGGGCAGCGCGAAATAAAGGCCTTCTGCATGACCATCCGCCAGCAATCGCTGAGCCAGGATACAGGCGGCTTCCGTCTTGCCGGCGCCGGTGATGTCCTCAAGGATGAACAGCTGCGATCCCGAGGGCAGCTCCGCCTGCTCGGCCTGGTGCTGCAACGGCGTCGGTTCGACCGGCTGACCATCGAACCAGCTCGCCATTCCAGCGTACGCAACTGGCACCGGCGGTTGGCCGAACCCGAAAGCCGTCAGCGCTTCCCCGGCTCGCCGCTTGGCAAGCGCCCAGTATTCGGCCAAGGGCATCGGCCGGTCATGGTAGGGAAAGTGCCCTTGATGGGAGCCGATCCAGTCGCAGAGCACCGCCCAGCCCGCTAGCTGCCAGCTCAGCGGTTTGAGGGCCTCATGCCAGGCGGGAGACAAGAGCTGCACCTGTGACCATGGCACCTCGCTGAGCCGGCACCACTCGGCGATGAAGGCCGAGGCTGCCTGGACGTCATCACCACTCGCATCGCTGCCGAAAAAATCACGCATGTTAAGGCCGTTGCCCGCCACCGGCTTGCCGTGGTGGCCGAACATCGGCGTCAACAGGGTGCTGAACGTCCTGGAAAGCTGGTCACGCTCGCGTCGCCCGGGCGGGCTTCCTGGCCAGTTCAGCACCCCGTCCTTCAGCCATTCCATCCAACACTCTTGCCACAGCAGAGCACCCAGCCGGTCGTGACGCTGGCTGTACGCGAAGCGGGGCAAAGCAGGCACCATTTCGTTTTCTTGCGACTGGGCAAGCCCCTGGAAAGCCCGCGAAAACTTGCCGAGATCGTGAAGTCCCAGCAGGAAGACGAAAAAACGTCGCAGCGCCTCGGGCGCTATATCCAACTGCGCCGCCATGCGCTGAGTCAGCGCCCGTTCAGGCGACAGCAATTGCCAGCCGACGGCGGCTACATCGAGGCTGTGATATGGCAGCAGATGGTAAGGAGCACCGTCGCCTGCTGGCTTGGCCTTGCCCCAATAGCGGTAGTAACTCACCCACGAACTCCCTTTCGTATTGAGATTACCCCACTCATATAAGCATCCGATCTTCTTCCCTGCCACCACTCGCATTACTGAGCAGACACTCACTCTGACTGAGGTGGCGCGCATCATACTTTTTCGGAGGCCCATGGCGCCCCAAGCCCTTAACGCCTTCTGTTTTAGCGCCACGCCCTCTCAAGACGTTCTGCCATACGAAGCAGATTCTGGGTCTATCGTTCACTTACCCGCCGTCTCTCTGGCCTCGAGAGACTTTGTTATGTTATAACCTCCGCCCTATCTCAAGCCCGATCCCCTCGTCCAAGACCCCACTCAAGAGATCGCACCATGGCACACCGCCACCACCATCGGCCGGAAGGCCCCTGTCATTTCTCGCTGATGTCGCTGTCCTGGGCACGGCGCCTGCTGCTGGCCGCCGCCCCGCTCGCGGCGCTGTGGCTGGCGGTGTCCTGGGCCGCGGGGTGGTGGTCCTGATGGCGCGCCTGGCCCTGCATGATCTAAGCCTCGCCCAGGGCGGCCGCACCGTGCTCGAGCACGTCGAGGGCGAGTTCCCGGACGGCGCCATCACGGCGCTGATCGGCCCCAATGGCGCCGGCAAGAGCACCCTGATCCAGGGCATCATGGGCCTGCTCAAGCCCAGCCGGGGGCGCATCGACTGCGCCGTGCCCAAGGAGCGCCGCGCCTGGCTTCCCCAGCAGCTGGCACTGGATCTGTCCTTCCCGATGAGTGTGGAAGAGCTGGTGATGACCGGAACCTGGCCAAGCCACGGGGCGCTCAAGGGCTACTGCGGCCCCCATTACCGCAAGGCCCGTGAGGTGATGGCGCGGCTGGGCATCTCGCACCTGGCGCACCGCCCGCTGGGCGAGCTGTCCGGTGGTCAGCGCCAGCGCGCCCTGTTCGGCCGCACCCTGATGCAGGAGGCGGAACTGCTGCTGCTCGACGAGCCCTTCGCCAACGTCGATATCGACACCATCGAGGTGCTGACCGGGGTGCTGCGCGAGATGGCCCGCCAGGGCACCACCATCCTGGTGGTGCTCCACGACCTGGACCAGCTGACCCGGCTCGCCGACGAGGTGCTGCTGCTGGCCGACGGCCATGCCCGCTGGAGCACACCCAAGGCCGTCATCGACCACCGCCAGAGCGGCCTACGCGCTGCCATGCCGCTCATGCCGACTTATTCCACGGAAGCGTCCCATGCTCGAACTGCTGAATAGCCTCGTCCTCGCGCCCTTCGACTACGGCTTCATGCAGCGGGCGCTGGTCGCCGGCCTGGCGCTGTCACTGGCCGCGCCGGCGCTGGGGGTCTTCTTGATGCTGCGCGGCATGAGCCTGATCGGCGATGCCATGGCCCATGCCATCCTGCCCGGGGTGGCGCTCGGTTTTCTGCTGGCGGGCTTCTCGCTGCCGGCGATGAGCCTCGGCGGCATCCTCTCGGGCCTGCTGGTCGCCGGGCTCGCCGGCAGCGTCTCGCACATGAGCGGCCACCGGGAGGACTCGGCGATGGCCAGCTTCTTCCTGATCTCGCTGGCCGGCGGGGTGATGCTGGTGTCGCTGGGCGGCAGCAGCGTAGACCTGACTCATGTGCTGTTCGGCTCGATCCTCGCCGTGGACTCCACCGCCCTGGTGCTGATCGCCGCCATCAGCAGCCTGATCGTGGTGGTGCTGGCCGTCGTCTTCCGGGCCCTAGTGGTCGAGTGCCTTGACCCGCTGTTCCTGCGCGGCCAAGGCATGGCCGGCGGCCTGGTGCATGGCGTTTTCCTCGGCCTGGTGGTGCTCAACCTGACCGCCGGCTTCCAGACGTTGGGCACCCTGATGGCGGTAGGCCTGATGATGCTGCCGGCCACCACCGCGCGCTTCTGGTCGAAGCGCCTCGAGGGCCTGATCGGCCTGGGCATTCTGCTGGCCGTGTTCGCCACCAGTGGCGGGCTGCTGCTCTCCTATCACCTCGAGCTGCCCTCGGGACCGAGCATTATCCTGCTCGCCGGAGCCTGCTATGTGCTCTCGGCACTGCTTGGCCGCCATAACAGCCTGCTGGCGAAGCTGCGCCGCCGCGACGCCCCGCTGGAGCCGCGGGAGGCCGACTAGCTCGACAGCCTTCGATCGCCAACCGACCCGCCAACTCTCTACCGGATACCCGACATGCGCCACGCCTTCCGACTGACCCTCGCCACCGCCGGCCTCGCCGCCGCCGTCACCAGCGCCCCGCTCCAGGCCAACGAGCCCATCGAGGTGGTCGCCAGCTTCAGCGTGCTCGCCGACATGGTCGAGCGGGTCGGCGGCGAACACGTCACGGTCACGTCCCTGGTCGGCCCCGACAGCGACCCGCACATGTTCTCGCCGAGCCCCACCGAGGCCCGCGCGGTCTCCCGGGCCGACCTGGTGGTCTTCAACGGCCTGAACTACGAGGGCTGGATGGAGCGCCTGATCGAGGCCAGCGACTACGACGGCGCCCGGATCGTGGCCAGCGAAGGCATCGCCGCGCTGGGCCATGAACCCCATCAGGGCCATGCAGGTCACGACGGTCACGACGACCATGAAGGTCACGACCATGGCCCTCAGGACCCCCACGCCTGGCAGGACCTGACCAACGCCGCCACCTATGTCGCCAACATCCGCGACGGCCTGATCGCCGCCGACCCGGCGCATGAAGAGGCCTACCGCACCAACGCCCGCGCCTATGGTGAGGCCATCACCGCCCTGGACGAGGAGATCCATGCCCTGCTGGCCGAGGTGCCCGCCGACAGCAGCGTGATCACCGGCCACGTCGCCTTCGAGTACTTCGCCAACGCCTACGGCATCCGCTTCCTGGCGCCCACCGGGCTCTCCACCGAGGCCGAGCCCTCGGCGGCCGACATGGCCCGGCTGATCGACGTCATTCGCGAGCAGGGCGTCAGCGCGCTGTTCCACGAGAGCATGACCAGCACCGCGACTCTCGAGCAGCTCGCCGAGGAGACCGGCCTGCCGATCGCCGGCACCCTCTATTCCGGCTCCCTGGCCGCCGAGGGCGAGGCCTCGAGCTATCTCGGCATGATGCGCCACAACGCCCGGGTGCTGCATGAGGCCCTGGCGCAGCCGGGACACCACGAGGCGCACGACCATGGACACGAGCACGATCACCACGACCACTGAGCGTTGAATCTCGGTCGTCTCGGGCGCTCCCTGCGGGGGGCGCCTTTTTTGTGGGATGCTGTCAGAGCCAGCATCACCGCTCGCCCGGAGACGACATGCTCGAGATGCGCGATATCCGCAAGGCCTATGCCACCCCGCAGGGCCCCCTGTCGGTGCTCGACGGCGTCGACCTCACCCTCGCCGCCGGGGCGAGCCTGGCGCTGATGGGCGAGTCCGGCAGCGGCAAGTCGACCCTGCTGCACCTGGCCGCCGGCCTCGACACCCCCGATGGCGGCGAGATCACCCTCGATGGCCAGCGCCTCTCCACCGCCCGCGAGGCCGAGCGCGCCGCCCTGCGCCGCAACCGCCTGGGACTCGTGTTCCAGCAGTTCCATCTGGTGCCGAGCCTGACCGTCGCCGACAACCTGACCCTGCAGGCGCGGCTGGCAAACCGCGAGGCCCCGGCCTGGAGCCAGGAACTGCTCACGCGGCTGGGGCTTGCCGAGATGGCCGACCGCTACCCCGAACAGCTCTCCGGTGGCCAGCAACAGCGCCTCGCCATCGGCCGCGCCCTGGCCGGACGACCGGCGCTGCTGCTCGCAGATGAACCCACCGGCAACCTGGATGAGACCAGCGCCGAGACGGTACTGACGCTACTGCTGGAGCTTATCCGCGACAGCGACTGCGCGCTGCTGATGGTCACCCACAGCGCGCGGGTGGCGAGCCGCCTGGAGAGGCGGTTGAGCCTTTCCCATGGCCGGCTGCTGGTCGAGGAGGCCCGCTGATGGACGGGCTTGGCTCCCCTCGCCTGGCGATGGCGCGCACTGCGCTGGTCACGCTACTCTCCCACTACCGCCGCCACCCGGGCCAGCTGGCCATGCTGCTGGTCGGCCTGTGGGTGGCCAGCGCCCTGTGGAGTGGCGTGCAGGCGATCAATGCCTCGGCCCGGGACAGCTACGACCGGGCCGAGGCCCTGCTCTCCCCGACCCTCGAGCGCCTGGAACGCCGCGACGGCGCTCCCCTCGACTATGCCGACTTCGCCACTCTGCGCCGGGCCGGCCTGCCGGTCTCGCCGCTGCTCGAGGGCACGCTGACACTCGCCGGCGGAACGCGCCTCGACATGCTGGGCATCGACCCGCTGAGCCTGCCGGCGAATGGGCTGGGCGCAGCGTCTGGCGCGACACCCGGTACGGCATCCGGTACGGCACCCGGTACGGCCGACGGCGGCGTCCTCGGGCTGCTCACGCCTCCCGGCCAGGCCCGTCTCGCCCCCGAGACCCTGGCCGCCCTCGAGGCCGCCCCCGGAGACCGGCTCCTCCCCGAAAGCGGCGCGCGGCTGCCGCCGCTGGTCATCGACGCCCAGCTGCCCCCCGGCACCCTGGTGCTGGAGATCACCAGCGCAGCCGACCTGCTCGAACGCGGCCACCGAATCGATACCCTGCTGCTGGCTCCGGGGGCCACATCGCCACTACCCGAGGCCTATCGGCGGGTGCCCGCGGCCCGGACGTTGTCGCCCGGCCAGCTCAGCGAGAGCTTTCATCTCAACCTGACGGCCCTTGGGCTGCTGGCGCTGGTGGTGGGGCTTCTGATCGTGCATGCCGCCCTGGGTCTCGCCCTGGAGCAGCGTCTGGGGCTGTTGCGTACCCTGCGCGCCCTGGGTGTGCCGGGGCGTACCCTGGTCGTCCTGCTGGCGGCCGAGCTGATACTGCTGGGGCTGGCCGGCACCCTGCCCGGCATTCTCGCCGGACTGTGGCTGGCCAGCGTCCTCCTGCCGGACGTGGCGGCGAGCCTCGAGGCGCTCTTCTCGGCCCCAGTCGGGGCCACCCTGTCGCTGCCCTGGCATTTCTGGGCCGGCAGCCTCGCCATCACCCTGGGCGGCCTGGCGACCGCGGGCCTGGGGATGCTGTGGCGCACCGCTCGGCTGGATATTCTCACCCTCGGTCACGCCCGCCCTTCCCGCGCGAACCTTCGCCGCCGGCACAGGCGCCAGGCGGGGCTCGCCGCCCTGGCCTGGCTTTCGGCCCTGGCGCTGTGGGCCTGGCCGACGCCTCCCGGCACACCGCGCTTGATCACCGCTTTCGCCATGGTGGCGCTGGCGCTCGCCGGCAGCGCGCTGAGCCTGCCGGTGCTGCTGGGCGCGGCCCTCGAAGGCCTCAAACGGGCGCTGAACGCCACGTCTCCCAGAGCCACCCTGATCCACTGGGCGCTGGCCGACTTGCAACTGCAGCTGCCCCGATTGCAGCTCGCGATGATGGCGCTGCTGCTGGCGCTTTCCACCAACCTCGGCGTCGCCGGCATGGTCGGCGGCTTTCGCCTGACTTTCCTCGACTGGCTCGACCAGCGCCTGGTCGCCGATCTCTACCTGCGCCCGCCGCCGGCGACCCATGACGCCTGGCGCGACTGGCTCGAGGCGCGCCCTGACATCGCCACGCTGCTCGAGCGTCGCGAGGCCGAGACACGCCTGATCCGCACCGATGGCGAGCGTCCGGTGGCCCTGCAGGGCATCACGCCCGACCCGGCGCTGATGGAAAGCTGGCCGCTGCTGGCGACCCTGAACGACGACCGAGCGGCGGCCTGGCAGTCACTGCGCGAAGGCGAGGCGCTGATCAACGAGCAGCTGGCGATCGCCACCGGTCTGGCCCCGGGCGACCTGTTGACCCTCACAAGCCCCGGCGAGCCGTTCACCACTCGGGTGGTGGGCATCTACCCCGACTATGGCAACTCCCGGGGCGAGGTGACCCTGACGGTCGAGCGCCTGATCACCCGCTTCGCGGCCCCGCCAGGCTCGCTGGGTCTGGTGCTCGAGCCGGGGCTCGCGACGGCCGACGAGGCCGCCCTGCGCCAGGCACTGACCAGTCCTCTGCCGGCGGCGGGCGAGGCACCAACACCATCGCTGATCGACCAGCGCACCCTGCATCGTCAGGCCCGCCAGGTCTTCGAGCGCACCTTCGCCGTGACCCGGGCGCTGACCGGCCTGACGCTCGGCGTCGCCGCGCTCGCGCTCTTCACCGGCCTGCTCGCCCAGGCCCGGGAGCGCCGCGCCCGGCTGGCGCCGCTGTGGGCGCTGGGCCTGACCCGCACCACCCTGCTCGGTGTGACCCTCGCGCAGCTCGGCGGCCTGGCGCTGGCCACGGCGCTGCTGGCCCTGCCGCTGGGGCTGGCGCTGAACTGGGCCTTAATAGCCGAGATCAATGTCGCCGCCTTCGGCTGGCGACTGCCGCTGCATGTCTTCCCCGCGGCCTGGGCACAAGCCCTGGGGCTCGCCGTGCTAGTGGCCCTGCTGGCCGCGGCGCTGCCCGCCTGGCGGCTGTGGCGTGCGCCACCGCGTCAGTTGCTCGAGGAGTTCGCCGCCTCATGAGCCGCTATCCGCCGATCTGCCACCGTGGTGCGAAACGCGTCGTACGCCTGAGCCTCGTCGCGCTGCTGGGGCTAGCCCTGGGGATCGGGCTGCTGACCTCATCGTTCCTGCGTTCGCCCCCAGGCCAGGACACCGGCTTCGCGGGCCTGGGTCGCGACGCCGAGGGCTTCGCCGCGGCAAGGCCCGGCCGGGGGCTACGCTTCCCCGAGGATCATGGCGCCCATCCCGCCTTTCGCACCGAATGGTGGTACCTCACCGCCAACCTGCGTGACGAGCACGGCCAGGCGCTTGGCGTGCAGTGGACGCTGTTTCGCCAGGCACTGGCGCCGCCTGCTGTTAGAGAAGAAACCCGCGAGGAGGCCAGCACGACGATCGCGACCAACCCCTGGGCCTCGAGCCAGCTGTGGATGGCTCACGCCGCCGTCTCCCGGGGCCCGCGCCATGTGGTCGCCGAGCGCCTGGCCAGCGGCGCGCCCGAGGGCCTCGCCGGCCCAGCGGGGGTGCGCGCTGAGCCCTTCTCGGCCTGGATCGACGACTGGCAGCTGACCGGCACGGCCCCCGCCGACGCCGATGCCCTGAGCCAGCTGAGCGTTACCGCCAAGCTGAATGACAGCACCGGCTATCGGCTGACGCTGAGCGCCGAGGGCCCGCTGGTCGCCCACGGCGAGGCCGGTTTCAGCCAGAAGGCCGTCGATGGCCAGGGCTCCTACTATTACAGCCAGCCCTTCTACCGGGTCGACGGCCAGGTGACCCTCAACGGCGCCACCCACCGCGTCAGCGGCCGCGCCTGGCTCGACCGGGAATGGAGCAGCCAGCTACTGGGGGAGGCCCAGCTGGGCTGGGACTGGCTCTCGCTGCACCTCGCCGATGGCGCCAAGCTGATGGCCTTTCGCCTGCGCGGCGGCGAGCCAGAGGGAGAGGGAGAGGGAGAGGGAGCGCACGATTACCTGTCCGGCAGCTTCATCACCCCGGACGGCACCGTCACGCCGCTCGGCCCAGACGCGCTTTCACTGACCCCGCTCAGCGAGAGCGCGGTAGCCGACCGGCGGCTGCCCACCCGCTGGCGTCTCGAGGTGCCAGGCCAGGGGCTCGACCTGACGATCGCGGCACATCATCCAGAGCGCTGGATGGCCACCCGGGTGCCCTACTGGGAGGGAGCGGTGACGGTGACGACTCCCGACGGCCAGCCCGCCGGAGAGGGCTACCTGGAGATGACCGGTTACTAGGTGGCGCCGACCTTCGCGGACAAGACCTATACACCCAGCAAGAAGTCGTGGCGCCTTGCGCTCCAGACCACCGTGCCGACATACCGATAAATCGCGGATTGAAGGGGAGGAAAAGGGCTGGACAGGTGCAAGAAAGATTCTACATTAATTGTACAAACCTGTACTGGAGACCTCCGCCATGATTGCCGCCGACGCTTCCACCCACGACTACCCCGCCCCCGAGACACAGTTCACCATCACCAGTCTCTCCCACGCCCTCGCCGAGGGCATGTCCCCGATCGTCGAGGTCATCTCCATGGACGGCATCTACTCGGTGCGCTTCCACCACGCCAACGGCATGTCGAGCCTGGTCGATGCTGCAGGCAACGTCTGCACCTTCAAGGGCACCGGCGAGATCCGCGACCTGATGAGCGCACTGGGCCTCACCCATGGCGTGCTGACCTGGGCCGATCAGTGCGGTGACGAGATGATCGGCGTTCCCAGCAAGGCCATCACCGCCGAGGAAATGCTGACCTACGGCACCCGTATCGCCTTTCGCTGATACCTTCTCGGCGGCTGGACCGCTCGCCACTCATAGGCCGACCGAACAGGCCAAACAAGCCAGATACGAAACAGCCAGACACGAAAAAGGCCGCCCGTAGGCGGCCTTTTTCATGCCATATCGCACTTGCGTCAGGCGTCGACTCAGAGGCCGAAGGCCTTCTGCAGGGCGGGCCAGGCCGGCTCGCCGTCGATGGTGGTCACGCCCTCGGCAAAGGCCTCGACGCGCTCCGGGTGCTGTTTGATCCACTCGATCGCGACTTCCTCCGAATCACGCTCGTTATAGCTGTACTCGTAGATCATGGCGCTCTGGTCATCGGCGCTGAAGGTCACCTGATCGAGCAGGCGCGTCGCATTGGGATGCGACTCGGAGTATGTCTTGCTGAGCAGGGTGCGGACGTCACTGCTGCCGCCATTCGGCCCCCACATGTCCTGGGGATCATCGAGATAGACCACGTCGTATTCGATGTTCATCCAGTGCGGCGTCCAACCCGCGAAGACGATCCACTCGTTGTTGTTGATGGCGTTGTTGACGGCACTCAGCATGCCCGGCGTGGAGGTCTCCACCGGCGTCCAGTCACCCAGGCCATAGGTGTCGTTGTCGATGCCACCGTTGAGGGTCTCGCTCATGCCCGAGCCCACCTCGATGGAGTAGATCTCGCGGCCAAGCTTCTCGGCGAACTCGTCCTTGTCCAGATCTTCGAGGGACGTCAGACCGGCCTCGGCCACGTAGCGCGGCACGGCCAGGCCGAGGCGCGCGCCATCGACGTTGTTGCCCAGGTCGACCAGGGTGTCCTTCTCGATCGAGGCCTCGTACATCGGCCCCTGAGCAGGGAGCCAGGCCGCCATGAAGGCGTCGACCTCACCCAGGTTCAGGGCCTCATAGGCGATGGTGGCACCGACTTCCTGCTGGCTGGTCTCGTAGCCCAGGGCGGTGAGCAGCTCGGCGGTGAGCTGAGTCTTGACGGTGACGCCCGGCCAGGACGGTGTCGCGAAGCGGATCTCGGCGCTCTCGGCGGCGGAGGCGACGGCCGGCAGCAGCGCCAGCGGAGCGGCCACGAGGCCGCCGGCGAGGATGCGAGTCATGGGACGGTTAGCATTGTTCAAGGGGATGATCCTTGGCAGGTCATGCCATGAATGGGTTCGCCAATACGCTACGCACCTCTACCGTTAAAAGAATAAACGCCCCGGACCAGCCGGAGCGTTGGAGGGGCGGAGGGCCGCGCACGACGCGGCCCCCATGCCGATCGGTCACCGCCTCAATCGCCGATGCTGGCCAGGCGCGCGGCCTCGACGATCTCGATCCAGTAGCCGTCGACGTCCTTGACGAAGACCACGTCCTTCATCTTGCCCTGATCGGAGCGCTTGATGAACTCGACCTCGTTGGCATCGAACCAGGCCTCCGCGGCGTCCAGGTCCGGCACCGAGAAGCAGATGTGGCCGAAGCCCTGGGGCTCGGCGTTGCCGTCGTGGTAGGCGAAGTCTTCCTGGTCCTCGGTGCCCCAGTTGTGGGTCAGCTCGAGCAGGCCCTTCTGGCTGAAGGTCCAGACGGTGCGCTCGCCGGTATTCTCGGGCACCCGGTCGCCGTCCTCGAGCCGCGCCAGGAAGTACAGCGAGAAACCCAGCTCCTCGAAGTCCAGCTTGCGCAGCACGCGCATGCCGAACACCCGGGTATAGAAGGCCAGCGACTTCGCCGGATCCTTGACCCGCAGCATGGTGTGGTTGAGGCGAAAGCCCTGGGATTCGGCGGTCGGTGCCTGGACGCCGGGATGCTGTTCTCCGGTAAAGCTCATGAGACCTCCATTGCGGTCGTATACGGTGTGCTATGGTCAGATAGATGCGCCTGAGGCCGGTGCTTTTCAAGGCCTCGGCCTCTTGCCACGCATCCGCCCCAGGCTCGGGACCCTCGCCATGATGCCCATCGCCTCGCTCTTCAGACACGCCCGGCACGCGCCGTCCCGGCTCCGCCAGGCACGGCCGCGGCGACGGGCGGCCCTGTCGCTCGTATTGGCGACCGTGACGCTGCTCGCCGGCTGCGCCGGCCCCAGGCTCGCCACCGATGATCATGCCGCCGGGCTTTCCATCGAGCGGCTGCTGGTGCTCGACCAGGCGCGAGAGGCCCTCGGCACCCCCTATCGCTGGGGCGGCGCCTCGTCCGGCGGACTCGACTGCTCGGGGCTGGTACTGGTCAGCTACCGCGCCGCGGGGCTCAGGGTGCCGCGCACCGCCGATGCCCAGTATCGGGCCCTGCCTCCCATCGAGGCCGCGCGCCCCGGGGATCTTCTGTTCTTCGGCCGCGGCAGCCGCGCCAGCCATGTGGGCATCTATGCCGGCGACGGCCGCATGATCCATGCGCCGGGGCGCGGGCGGGCGGTCACTACCACCGCCCTCGAGCTGGACTACTGGCAGGAGCGCTTCCTGGGCGCCGCCGCGCCGGCGCCCTGAGGCGACGCCCGCGTCTGGCTATCTGTTAGCACATAAGCTTATGGGAAATCGGCTTATCCAGGTGCCTTGTTTCCGGGCCGCCTCGTCCTGATATAGAGGAAGGAGACATCATCAGATGTTCATCTGCTAACAAGGAGGACAGCATGGCCCTGCAACTTGGCGATATCGCCCCGGACTTCACCCAGGACAGCACCGATGGCCCGATCCACTTCCACGAGTGGGCCGGCGACAACTGGGTGATCCTGTTCTCGCACCCGAAGGACTTCACGCCGGTCTGCACCACCGAGCTTGGCGAGGTCTCGCGCCTCAAGCCCGAGTTCGACAAGCGTAACGTCAAGGCGATCGGCCTATCGGTGGATCCCCTCGAGGATCACAAGGCCTGGGTCGGCGACATCCAGGAGACTCAGGGGCAGGCGCTGAACTTCCCGCTGCTGGCCGATGCCGACCGCAAGGTCAGCGACCTGTACGGCATGATCCACCCCAACGCCAACGACACCCTGACGGTGCGCAGTGTCTTCATCATCGACCCCAACAAGAAGCTGCGCCTGACCCTAACCTACCCGGCCAGCACCGGGCGCAACTTCGACGAGATCCTGCGGGTGATCGACAGCCTGCAGCTGACCGACGGCTACAAGGTGGCCACGCCGGTCAACTGGCGCGACGGCGATGACTGCATCATCGTGCCCGCGATCAGCAACGAGGAGGCCAAGACCCTCTTCCCGCAGGGCTGGGATGAGCAGAAGCCCTACCTGCGCGTCACCAAGCAGCCCAACAAGGGCTGAGGCGTGCCCCGGGCCCGCCCGGGCCTCTGCGCCGACCATCAGGCCAAGGCCGTCGCCCTCCCGGGGCGGCGGCCTTTGTCGTCCATAAGGTTATAAGTAAATCGTTTTACCAGAACTTTCCGACCCAAGGACTCAGCCGATATGATCGGCGGCCATCCCACGCCTTGCGGAGACTGCTCATGTTTCGCCTCACCCGCCAACTGCGCGCCCTGGCCCTTGCCCTGCTGGCCCTGCCCGGCCTGGCCCAGGCTCAGGCCCCTTCCCAAGATCAGGATGACATCACTACCCTGCAGGTCGGTTACATGCCGATCCTGCCGGTCGCGCAGCTGTTCGTCATGGAAGGCGAAGGCTGGACCGAAGAGACGGGCCTCGAGCTGGAGCTGACCCGTTTCTCCAGCGGCCCGGCCATGGTTCAGGCGCTGGCATCCGGCGAGCTGGATGTCATGTACTTCGGCATCGGTCCCGCCATGGTGGCCCGCGCCAACGGCGTGCCGATCAAGGTGCTCGCCGCCAGTATCAAGGAGCAGATCGGCCTGGTGGCCCGCGGCGACTTCGCCGGCGCGTTCGAGAACGCCACCGCCCAGGAGGCCATCGCCCGCTTCACCGAGACCCAGGGCCGCAAGCCCAAGATCGCCACCTTCCCCAAGGGCTCGGTGCCGGACACCGTGCTGCGTTACTACCTGACTCAGCAACTGGGCATCTCGCTGGATAGCGTGGACATCGTCGCCATGGGCGCCGACCGGGTCCAGCAGGCGCTGCTGGCCGGCGCCGTGGATGCCGCCTCGATCCTCGAGCCGATCCTGACCACGGTGCAGGAACGCGACGCCAGCGCCCGCGTCGTCGCCCGCGGCGGCGACATGCTGCCCAACCAGCCCGGCGCCGTGCTGGCCGCCCGGGAGAGCGTGCTCGCGGATGCCCCCGAGGCCATGCAGCGGCTGATGACGCTGCACATCCGCGCCACCGAGATGCTCCTCGACGATCCCGAGCGCGCCGCACCCCACGTTCGCGAGTTCGTCGGCAAGCGCCTGGTGCCGCTGTCAACCGTCGAGGCCGCCCTGCGCTCGCCGTCGTCCAACTACCTGAGCGATCCGCACGCGATCCTCGAGGCGACCCGGGTGATGCGCGACTTCCAACTCGATAACGGCACCCTGCGCCAGTCGGTGGATATCGAGGCGCTGTTCGACACCGGCCTGTATGACGCGGCCAGCGCCGCACTGGCCAAGGGCAACGACGCCGAGACCGACGCGCCGTGAGTGGCCTGTCGCGCCCCCGCCGTCTGCTGATCAGCGCCCTGGGGCTCTCAGGCTTCATCGCCCTGTGGGAGGCGAGCCTGCGCGCCGGCCTGCTGCCGGGCAACCTGGTGCCGCTGCCGTCGGGCATTCCCGGCGTCTTCTGGGCGGAGATCGCCGACGGCATCTGGTTCGAGGTGGTGCGCTCCAGCCTGTCGCACTACGGCGTCGGTGTGGCGATCGGCTCGCTGCTGGGCATCGCGGTCGGCGTCGGGGCCGCCCTGGCACCGACCTTCAATGCCCTGCACGCCTGGCTCGCCCGGCTGCTGCGCCCGATCCCGCCACTGGCCTGGATTCCGTTCGCCATCATCTGGTTCGGCGTCAATCCCACCGCGGCCGCCTTCATCATCAGCATCGGCGTGTTCTGGATCAATTACTTCACCAGCTACAGCGCGGTTCGCGCCGTGGACCCGGGCTATGACGAGGTCGCCATCGCCTTCGGCCAGACGCGCTTCGTGGATCGCCTGGCCAAGGTCAGCCTGCCGGCCGCGGCGCCGGGCATCCTCGGCGGCCTGCGGGCCGGCCTCGGCCAGGGCTGGATGACGGTGGTCGCCGCCGAGCTGTTCGGCATTCCCGGCATCGGCCAGCGCATGATGGAGGCCTCGGGCCTCCTGGCCACCGACATCGTGGTGGTCTACATGCTGACCATCGCCGGGCTCTATGCGCTGTTTGATGCGCTCTTCATGGTCCTGCAACGGAGGATGCTGCGGTGGCAACCCTGAGCGACTCTCCCTCGACGAACACCGACCCCTCTGCCGTGCTCAGCGCGCGAGGCGTCAGCCTCGGCTTCGATGGCACCACCATCCTCGATGGTGTCGATCTCGACGTCGCACCCCGGGAGTTCGTCGCCGTGGTCGGCGCCTCCGGGGTCGGCAAGTCGACCCTGCTGCGCGCCCTGGCCGGGCTGATCGCGCCCCGCCGGGGCCGGGTCGAGATTCCCGCAGGCAACAGCGCCGATACCCGCGCCTGGTCGATGGTCTTCCAGGCCCCCAGGCTCTTCCCCTGGCGCCGGGTGCGCGCCAACGTCGAGCTGGGCCTCGAGGGCCTGGCACTGTCGAAGGCTCAGCGCCGTGAACGCGCCCTCGAACCTCTCTCCCTGGTCGGGCTCGACGGCTACGCCGAGCGTTGGCCGCATACCCTCTCCGGCGGCCAGCAGCAACGGGTGGGCATCGCCCGCGCCCTGGCGGTGCGGCCCCGAGTGCTGTTCATGGACGAGCCCTTCTCGGCGCTGGATGCCATCACCCGCCGCCGCCTGCAGACCGAGCTCGGCGACCTGCGCCGCCGCAGCGAGGCGGCGATCGTCTTCGTCACCCACGACATCGAGGAGGCCGTGCTGCTGGCCGACCGGGTGCTGGTGCTGGGCGGTGGCCAGGGTGATGGACAGAATGATGGCCCCGCCGGCGTGGCAGACCTGATCGACATCGCGCTGCCCCTTGAGGAAAGGCGCGAGCACCCCGGCTTCGCCGAGTCCGTACAGGCCATCGAGCGCCTGATCGGTTCCCGGCAAGCCCCGGCGGCGGCATCCGCCTGACCGGCCCTGTCTTACCGGCCCTGTCTTACCGGCCCCGGCGCGTCCAAGGCACCCGCCTCACGTTTTCCACAGGATCAGGAGTCTCACCATGTCGACGCTAAAAGTGCTGCTGCACGCCCCCACCCCCGGCGCCCTGACTCGGGCCCGGCGCAATGCCGTCAACCTGCTGGCCGCACGCCCCGACACCGAAGTGCTGATCGTTGCCAACGGCGGCGGCGTGGCGGCGGCACTGGAGACGCCCGATGCGGCCACCGACCCGCTGCTGCGGCTGTGCCGCAATTCGCTGGCGGCCCAGGGACTCGAGAACACGGCGGGCCTTGGCGAAGTCGAAGCGGCCGTGGTGACCCTCGCCGAGCACCAGGTCGCGGGCTGGGCCTATATCCGCTGCTGAGCAGAAAAGACAGGCATCGCGGTCTGCCTTAAGCCGGCGTTAAGCCAGCCTGACCACACTATCGGGGAAGCTCCTGGAGGCGACCCCGATGCCCTGCTCCCACGTTCAGCCCGACATCCATGTCCAGCCCGACGCACGCATCCTGCCCGATGCCCGCCGCCCCGGCGTGTCTCTCCCCTTTTTCCCCCTCGATGCCGCCGACTCGCCGGCCGCGGCGCCGCTGGCCTGGCAGCTTGCCGAGAACCGGCGCCAGCAGGCGGCGCTCGAGCGCCTGATCGGCGAGCGCTTCGCCAGCGACCATGGGGCACGCATCAGCCACTTTCTGCCGCGCCTCGCCGGGCTCTGGCAGGGCGAGTGCCCCCAGGCCGCGGTCGGCGCCCAGAGCGCCGATGTGGGTACCCTGTTCCTCGAGACCTACCTGGATCGCCCCATCGAGGCGCTCCTCGACGAGGCCTTCGGTCAGCCGGTATCCCGCGACGGCATCGTCGAGATCGGCAACCTGGCCTGTGCCCGCCCGGGGCTCTATCGTCCCCTGATCCTGCACCTGATCGAACAGCTGTACGACGAAGGCCACGCCTGGCTGGTCTTCACCGCCACCCCGGCGGTGCGCAACGGCTTTCGCCGCTTGGGGCTGTCCGCGAGCCCCCTGGCGCTGGCCGACCCGGCGTGCCTGCCACCAGCCAGTCGGGCGGCCTGGGGCCGCTACTATGATCTCGTGCCCTGGGTGATGGGCGGCTCGCTGACGCTGGCCCATGCCCAGCTCGCCTCCCAGGGCCTGTTGCCGTCCCAGGCCGAGGAGAACGCCCATGTCCGCTGAGCATGAGCGGTTCTTCCTGGCGCTGGCGGCCCATGCCGCGCACCATCCCGGGCGCATCGCCCTGGAGGACGGCCGGGGCCGACTGAGCTTTGGCGAACTGCTCGCCGAGGTGGATCGCCGCCGTGCGCGGCTGGCGGCGTCAGGAGCCCAGCGCGTCGGCCTGGCGCTGGACAACGGCCTCGACTGGGCGCTGTGGGACCTCGCCCTGCTCCGCGACGAGCGGGTCGCGGTGCCGGTACCGGGCTTCTTCTCGGCCGCCCAGCGCCAGCACCTGGTGGCAAGCGCAGGGCTGGATGCCTGGATCGGCGCGGCCGATGAGGCGGCATCACTCGGCTTCGCGTCGAGCGCCGATGGCGCCATCGCCACCCAAGCGGTCAGCAAGCCTCCCAAGATGCACCCGGGCACCGCCAAGATCACCTTCACCTCCGGCACCAGTGGCGCCCCCAAGGGCGTGTGTCTGGATAGCGCGGCCATGCTGCGGGTCGCCGAGAGCATCGCCGCGATCGTCACGCCCCTCGGCATCCGCCGTCACCTGGCCATGCTGCCCCTGGCGACCCTGCTCGAGAACATCGGCGGGCTCTATGTGCCGCTATGGCTCGGCGCCGGCTGCCACCTTCCGGACACCGCGACGCTCGGCTGGCAGGGCGCCAGCGGCTTCTGCCCGCGCACCGCGATGGCCATCATCGAGGCCGTGAAGCCCCAGAGCCTGATCCTCGTGCCGCAGCTGCTGCAGGCCCTGCTGGCGGTGGCGCCCAAGGCCCCCGAGTGCCTGTCCTTCGTCGCCGTGGGCGGCGCCCGCCTCGCCCCGGCGCTGCTCTCGCGTGCAGGAGAGGCTGGCTGGCCGGTCTTCGAGGGCTACGGGCTCTCGGAGTGCGCCTCGGTGGTGTGCCTGAACCGCCCCGGCGAATCGGCTCGTGGCGTCGGCCGCCCGCTGCCCCATGCTGAGGTGCGCCTGTCCGAGGCCGGCGAGGTCGAGATCCGCGGTGCGACCATGCTCGGCTATCTGGGCGAGCCGCCCGCCGGCGCCTGGCATGCAAGCGGTGATCTGGGCCGCCTCGAACCGGGCCCGGAGGGCGAGCGGCTCCATCTCGACGGTCGCCGCCACGAGGTCTTCATCACCGCCTACGGCCGCAACGTCGCCCCCCAGTGGGTCGAAGCGGAGCTCGTGCTGCAGCCGGTGATCGCCCAGGCCCTGGTGCACGGCGAGGCGCTGGATCACAACCGGGCGCTGATCGTGCCCCGGTATCCCGGCGCCGACGATGCCACCCTGAACGCGGCCATCTCCGCGGCCAATGCCCGGCTGCCCGACTATGCCCGGGTTCACGCCTGGCGACGCGCGGCCCCCTTTACCCCGGCCAATGACCAGCTCACCGCCAATGGCCGGCTACGCCGCGGAGCCGTGCTCGCGTCCTACCGCGACTGGCTGACGGCCGAGGCCGACTCAACGGCCATGCCGACGTCATCGTCGACCGCTTCGCCTTCTCCCTCATCGCCCTCTACCACTGGAGCCGCCTCATGAGCGCCTACCAACGCCTACTCGCCGAGACGCAGACCGAACGCGAGGCCATGCTGGCCATTCCACTCCTGCAGCGGGCCCAGCGCGGCGAGGTCAGTCACGCGGAATACCTGGCCTTCCTCGGCCAGGCCTATCACCACGTGCGTTTCACCGTGCCGTTGATGATGGCCTGCGGCGCCCGTCTGCCCGCCCACAAGGGCTGGCTGCGCGATGCCCTGGTCGAGTACATCGACGAGGAACACGGCCACGAGCAGTGGATCCTCGATGATATTCGTGTGGCCGGCGGCGATCCCGAGGCCGTGGTGGCCGCCACCCCGGCGCCGGCCACCCGGCTGATGGTCGGCCATGTGCGCGATGTGATCGCCCATGACAACCCGGTCGGTTTCTTCGGCATGGTGCTGGTGCTGGAAGGCACCAGTACTGCGCTGGCCACTCAGGCCGCCGAGGCGCTGCAGCAGCACCTTGGCCTGCCCAAGGAGGCCTTTCGCTACCTGCTCTCTCACGGCAGCCTGGATATCGGCCACATGGCCTTCTTCGAGTCGCTGATCGAGCGCCTCGACGAGGACGACCTGGCGGCGGTGATCGACACCGCCGCCATGGTCTACCGCCTGTACGGCGCCATGTTCCGCGGCGTCGAGGCGACCTGCGGCGGCGGCGATGTCACCCGGGAGCTCGCCGATGCCCTTTCCTAAGTTGTCCTGGTCCAAGTTGCCCTGGCCTAAGCTGCCCGGGTTCAGGAAGCCCACCCTCGAGGGCGGCTGGCCGGCGCAGCGCATCCTGGTCACCGGCGCCAGCGGCGGCATCGGCCGCGCCCTGGTCAAGGAACTGGCAGCCACCGGCGCTCAGATCCTCGCCAGCGGACGCAACGAGGCGGCCCTCTCCGCGCTGGTGGCCGAGCACCCCGAGCACATCCACGTGATGGCCGCCGACCTGACCGACGCCGATGCCCGGGCTCGCCTGGTCGAGGCAGCGCGGCGTGCCGACTGCAACGTGCTGATCAACGCCGCCGGCATCAACCATGTCGGCCTGTTCGAGAACGAGGCCGACGACAGCATCGCCGAGCTGATCGACGTCAACCTGACCGCCACCCTGCAGCTGATTCATCAGCTGCTGCCGCAGCTGATGGCGGCTCGTCAGGGTCAGCTGGTCAATGTGGGTTCGACCTTCGGCGCCATCGGCTATCCGTCGCAGGCCACCTACTGCGCCACCAAGTTCGCGATGCGCGGCTTTTCCCAGGCGCTGCGCCGTGAACTGGCCGACACCCGGGTGCGGGTGCTGTATGTCGCCCCGCGCGCGACCCGCACCGCCATGAACAGCCCCGAAGTGGAAGCCATGAACGAGGCGCTGGGCACCACCATGGACACCCCGGAGCGGGTGGCGAAAGCCGTCCGCAGCGCCATCGAAGGACAGCGCGAAGAGACCCAGCTGGGCTTCCCCGAAGGCCTCTTCGTGCGACTCAATGCCATCGTGCCGCGGGTGGTCGATCGCGCCCTGCATCGCCAGCTGCCGATCATTCGCCGCTTCGTCGGCAAGCCCTGAGGAAGACGCCATGAGTACCAAGACCCTCCCGCCTCGAGCGCAGGCTCGCCGTGGCCTGCAAACCGCCGCTCGCGCCACTGCCCTCGCCGCCTGGTCCGCCAGCCTGCTGGCCCTTTCAAGCCTGCCCGCCCTGGCCATGGAGCCTGACGTGGAGGAGGCCGTGCAGGCGCTCCAGCAGCGCTGGGCCGAGATCCACTATCGGCTGGCGGACGACGCTCAGGCCAAGGCATTCGAGACGCTGGAACAGGAGGCCGACGGTTATCTCGCCCACTACCCCGAGGCGGCCGAGCTGCACATCTGGGCCGGCATCGTGCGCTCCACCGAGGCCGGCGCCAAGGGCGGGCTCGGTGCCCTGTCGCTGGTCAAGGCCGCCCGCGACGATCTGGAGACCGCCCTGGACCTGGACCCGACCGCCCTCGAGGGCTCGGCCTACACGAGCCTCGGGGCGCTGTACTACCAGGTGCCGGGCTGGCCACTGGCCTTCGGTGACGACGACAAGGCCGAATGGCACCTGCGCCAGGCGCTGAAGTTCAACCCGGACGGGATCGACAGCCTGTACTTCTGGGGCGATTATCTTCATCAGCAGGGCCGAGATGCCGAGGCCCGACAGGCACTGCTCAGGGCTCTCGACGCGCCGGCCCGCCCCGGCCGCGAGCTCGCCGATCGCGGCCGTCGCGAGGAGATCCAGGCCTTGCTCGACCGGCTGCCGTAGACTGATGACACTCACCCAGGCGGGAGGCGCGGATCGCCAGACCGCTTCACGGTATCTACAGGGAACACGCATGCGAGTACTGCTGGTCGAGGACGACCCCAGCCTGGCCTCGGGCATTCGCCTGGCGCTGAAATCCGAACACTACACCGTCGATGTGCTGGGCGATGGCCGCTCGGCGCTGGCCACTCTCCACAATGGCGAGCCCTTCGACGTGGTGATCCTCGATCTGGGCCTGCCCCGGCTCGACGGCATCAGCCTGCTCAAGCAATTGCGTGAACGCGACAACCCGGTGCCTGTGCTGGTACTGACTGCCCGGGACGGCATCGAGGATCGCATCAACGGCCTGGATGCCGGGGCCGACGACTACCTGGTCAAGCCCTTCGAGGTCGCCGAACTCAAGGCGCGCCTGCGGGCGCTGCTGCGGCGCAGCCACGGCCAGCTGAGCAGTGCCCTGGAGCTCCACGGCATCCGCCTCGACACCGCCGAGCATCGGGTCAGCTACCAGGGCGAGCCGATCAACCTCTCCCGGCGAGAGTTCACCCTGCTACAGGAGTTTCTCAGTCATCCGGGGCGCGTCTTCACCCGCGACACCCTGGCCAGCCTGGTCTACGGCTGGGACGAGGACGTGGAAAGCAATGCCATCGAGGTGCATGTTCACCACCTGCGCCGCAAGCTGTTCCCGAGCCTGATCCGCACCGTGCGCGGCATCGGCTATGTGCTCGACAAGCCCGGCGACCGTCCAAGTGGCAGCGCCTCATGACCTCGATTCGCCGCCGCACCCTCGGCCTGGTACTGCTGGTATTCGCCGTCAGCATGCTGGTGATCGGCCTGACCAGCTATCGGGATGCCACCCACGAGGTCGAGGAGCTGTTCGACGCCCGCCTGGCGCAGAACGCCCGGCTGATTCAGGGGCTGATGCAGGCGCCTCTGGCCAGGGAGCAACGCGCCGGGCTGCTCGATAGCCTGGACCGTGCCCTGGCCCAGGCGGACAACGCCGACATGAGCGTCGCCGGGCACCGCTACGAGAGCAAGCTGGTGTTCCAGGTCTGGCAGCGGGACCGGCTGCTGCTGCGCTCGGCGCGGGCCCCGAGATCGCCGCTGGAAGCGAGTCGCGACGGCTACGGCAGCGCCGAGATCGGCGACTTCGCATGGCGCATCTTCGCCCTCACCGCTGCCGACGCCCCTGGATCGCCGGGGCTCAGGGTGGTGGTGGCGGAGCGGGAGGATGTACGAGGCGAGCTGGTGACCCTGATCGCCCTGCGCACCCTGCTTCCCGACCTGATCGGGCTGCCAGTGCTGGCCCTGCTGCTGTGGTGGGCGATCGGCTGGGGGCTCAGACCGCTGTCACGCATGGCGCAGCAGATCCGGGAACGGGACCCGCACAACCTCAAGCCACTGATGCTCGCCCCCTTGCCCCGGGAACTCGCCCCCATCACCGGCGCGCTGAACCGGCTGCTCGAACAGATTCGCGGCCTGCGTACCCGAGAGAAGCGCTTCATCGCCGATGCCGCCCACGAGCTGCGAACGCCACTGGCCGTGCTCGGCCTGCATGCGCAGAATGCTCGCGATGCCACCGATCCCGGCGACCGCCAGGAGTCGCTGGATCAGCTGCAGGCCGGCGTCGAGCGCGCCACCCGACTGGTCTCCCAGCTGCTGATGCTCGCTCGACTCGACCCGGATCAGGACGCCGATCATCCGCGCCGACGCGTCGACCTGCTCGGCGAGACTCGCGAGGCCCTGGCCAAGCTCACGCCGCTGGCCGGCGAAGCGGGGATCGAGCTGGCGCTCGAGGCCGACGAGGCCCGGGACTGGCCACTCACCACCGAGCCCGGCTGCGTCGATACCCTGATCCAGAATCTGGTCGGCAATGCCCTGCAACATGCCCCGTCGGGCACCACCGTGCGGGTGAGCCTCGGCGCCGAGGCCGGGCGCTACCGGTTGACCGTCGACGATCAGGGGCCGGGCATTCCCGCGGCCGAACGCCGGCAGGTGATCGAGCGCTTCCATCGTGCCGGTCCCGGCGCCGGGGCGGGCCTGGGGCTGTCCATCGTCGACCGGCTGGTGGAGCGCCACGCGGGAGAGCTGACCCTGGAGGAGGCACCGGGCGGCGGCCTGAGGGTGAGAATTACCCTGCCAGAGGATGCCAGTCCGGCGCTTTGCTGACATAAGGCTGTCTTAAGATGGTTGTTATAGTCTGAGCTCGTTCATTCTGGACGCTTTCCTGACATGCCATCTGAGGGGCCGTCTCATGTCCGCATATGCCATCTCCAACAATAACCCCTGGCAACTCACCTCCCTCTTTACCCCGTCGCTGCCCACCCCCATCGGCCTGGGCCTCGCCTGCCTGGTGCTGCTGGTCGCCGTGCCTCACCAGGGCCTGTTCCTGATCGACCCGACCCTGATCGCCCTGCTGGGTGTGGGCTGCGCCGTGATCTGCCGCGAGGTGCGTCATCGGGGTCTCCTCTGCCCGTTCTGCCCGATCTTCGCCGAGGAACTGCTGCAACTGACCCTGGCGAGCCTCGGCACCCTGATGGTGCTGGCACTCCTGCTCTGACAGTGCCGCAGGCGCCTGGGCCATCCCCCTGGCGCCATCCGCCGGCAACCACACCATATAAGACGCCACATAAACGAAAGCCCCGCCGTGTGTGTCTGCACACGGCGGGGCTTTCGCGTGATGCCTCATAATGTGAGGGCGTTCTCCGCCTAGCGCGGCGACCCTTCGGCGACTCTCAGTGCCCAGGTGCCACCACCGTCGCCCTGGGCGTTGCGCTCCATCAGGGCACGGATCGGGTCCGTCGAGCCGGCGGTCAGGCTGACCGCCGGCTCGGCCGCCACCGAGGCCAGCAGGGCCGGCATGGTGGAACCGTGCGGATCGACGGCCAGCGGCGGCAGCGAGGCGATGGCTCCGGAGATATCGGTATCCGCCAGCCAGTCGCTGCGCTCCCGCAGGCCAAGGCGAGCGAAGCCGCGATCGAGCAGGTCGGCCATGTGGGCATCCCGGGAGCGGGAGGTGAAGCCGCCCATCACCACGGCGATCAGGCGCCGTCCGTCGCGCACGGCAGAGGTGGCGACATTGAAACCGGAGGCGCGGATGAAGCCGGTCTTGAGGCCATCCGCCCCGGCATACTGATCGAGCAAGCGATTGTGGCCGCGGTGGCGCTTGCCGCGAAACACGAACTCGGTTCGCGAGAACTCGCCATAGTAGCTGGGGAAGTCCCGCATCAGTGCCACGGCCAGGGTGCCCATGTCCCGGGCGGTGGTGACCTGACCCGCGTCGGGCAGGCCGGAGGCGTTGCGGAAACGGGTCTTGCCCAACCCCATGGCCCGCGCCCGGGCCGTCATCAGCTGGGCGAAGGCGGTCTCGCTCCCTCCCAGGGCCTCGGCCACCACCACGGCGACGTCGTTGGCCGAGCGCACCACCAGCGCCGGAATCACCTCCCGCACCAGGATGCTGTCACCGGGCTCGAGCCACAGCTTCGAGGCCGGCATGGCGGCGGCGTGCTCGGACACAGGCAGGGCGTCGTCGAGTCCCAGCCGCCCCTGCTCGATGGCCTCGAACAGCAGATAGAGGGTCATCATCTTGGTCAGCGAGGCCGGATAACGCTGTGCCTCGGCATGTTCGGCATAGACCACCTCGCCGCTGGCGGCATCGGCGACCAGACCCGCATAACGCGGATTGCCGGCCTGGGCCAGACTGCCCCACAGCATCAACCCCATGGCCGTCATCATAACCAGCATGAAGCGCGACATCCCATACCCCGCCCCGACCCGGGTGGCGGGCCGCCTTGTTGTTATATCCCGCATGCTTGCTTTCCCCTGAAGATCCCTGCTGTTTCCAGCGTCCCTGACTCTTCTCAGTATGCCGATCGCCGCCGACCTGTCCACTGCCTTGCTCCCGTCACGGACTAACCATAGTCAGGCCCTATGAGAACCATCACCACCGACACCTTTAAAAATGAGAATCAATCTCATATATTGACCCAAAACCTCATCGGAGAGTCCGACATGATCAAGACCGCCACCTTCGCCGTCGTCCACTTCTCCGTGGCCTTCACGGTGACCTACCTGCTGACCGGCAGCTGGGTGCTGGGCGGCGTCATCGCCCTGACCGAGCCGGCCGTGAACACCGTCGCCTACTTCTTTCATGAAAAGGCCTGGGAGGTGGTCAAGCGCCGGCGGGCCAGCGACGCCGCTCGGCCCCCCGACGCCGCCATGGCCTGAGGGGCGGCACCAGCATGACCGGCATTGTGCATCCTCGCGGCCATGCTAATGCTGCCCCATGACGAGCGCCTGTCGCCCCGCCAGGGTCCCGGTAAGACAGGCCCCGGCACGAAAAAGGCGACCGCCCGAGGGCGGTCGCCTTTTTCGTGATCACACATCGGGACCTGTCCGCCAGGACCCTCCTCACTAGAACTCTACTAGAACTCTTCCCACTCCGGCTCGGGTGCACTGCTGGCGAGGCGCCGCGGCGCCGGCGTTCCCCGGTACTCTGCGGCGGGCGGCAGGGCCCGTTCCGCTGCCTCGCGGGCGGCCTTCGCCGGGACATCGCCGAGCTGGAAGGCGGCCATCAGCTCCATCAGCTTGTGGGCGCGGCCCTTGAGGTTCTTGGAGGCCGTGGCGCTTTCCTCCACCAGGGTCGTATTCTGCTGGGTGACCTGATCCATCTGGGTCACCGCCTCGCCCGCCTGCTGCACACCGTCGCTCTGCTCGGCGGTGGCGTTGCTGATCTCTTCCATCAGGTCGGTGACCCGCTTCACGGATTCCACCACCTGCTCGGTGGTCTTGCCGGCCTGGGTGGCCAGCGCCGTGCCCTGCTCGACCCGCTCCCGGTTGGCGGTGATCAGGGTATTGATCTCCTTGGCCGCCGCCGCGGAACGGCTGGCCAGCTCGCGCACTTCCTGGGCGACCACAGCGAAGCCCCGGCCGTGCTCGCCGGCACGGGCCGCCTCCACGGAGGCATTGAGGGCCAGGATATTGGTCTGGAAGGCGATACCGTCGATCATCGAGATGATCTCGGCCACCTCGTTGGAGCTACCGTCGATGTCGCGCATGGTCTGCACCACCCTGGCGACCACATCGCCACCCTCCTCGGCGACCTGCGAGGCACTAGAGGCCTGCTGGCGAGCTTCCATGGCGTTATCGGCGTTCTGCTTGACGGTGCTGCCGAGCTCCTCCATGGCCGCGGCGGTCTCGGCGAGCGAGCTGGCCTGCTGTTCGGTGCGCGCGGACAGCTCGTTGTTGCCTTCGGCGATCTGTTCGCTGTTGCTGGCCACCGACTCGGCAGACTGACGCACCTCCAGTACCGTCTTCTGCAGCCGCTCGGCCATGGCCACCTGGGAGGCCATGATGCTGCGCCGATACTTGGGCTTGAGGGTCACCCGGCGCGTCAGGTCGCCACGTCCGACCGCCTCGGCGAAGGCCTTGACCCGATAGGGCTCGGCGCCGAACTCGCGCAACAGCAGATTGGTCAGCAGGCTGGCCACCAGCCCCCCGATCACCAGGGCGCCGAGGCACAGCACCAGCATGGTGATCTGGAAATTCTCGGCAATCTGCCGGGCGAAGCCGGTCTCGGTCTCGTTGAGGCGCTCCTGCAGGGTGATGAAGACATTGATGGTCTCGAGCCAGCGGCTGAAGGCCGGAGCGGCCTCCTCGAGCAGCACCCGCTGAGCACCAGCGGCATCGCCGGCCTGGCGGCGCTCGATCACCTCGGCGATCAGCGGCATGGTGGTGGCCTCGACCGCCTGGATGTCCTTGAGGGCCTGGCGCTCATCGGCAGTGAGGTCGTCACGCTGGGCGAAGATCGCCTGCATCGCGTCGGCGGCCTCGCGATAGTTGCCCTCGAGTCGCTCGATATCGGCGAGCACCGGCGCCAGCCGGGCATCCTCATCGATCAGCACCGCGTCGCGCACGGCGATGGCGCGATCGTGAACGCTGCCCCGGAAGTCGATGGCGTGCTGCTGCTTGACGCTGTTGACGTCGTTGATGACCTTCAGGCTGTCATCGATCAGATTGACCTGGCGAATGCCCTCCGCGGTCAGAATGACCATCAACAGGAGGACGCTGGCGAAGCCGGCGATCATGCGGGAACGAATCGTCGTCCCCCGAAGCCACGAAAAGATGGTTTTCACAGAGCAGTTCCTGTCTGGCGAGTCGAAGAAAGCGCAGGCACCGGGGACAGCTCCCTTGTCCGGACGCAGCATTATTCTGTACACAGACTAATTTAAGTATAGCTATTGTACAAACCTAACCTGCTGCTCACTCCGTCGTGCACGATGCACTCGCGGGTATGGCGTCTCAGACCATCGGCCGCGGGCAGAGAAGCTTTAAGGGCAATGCCCCGACAGGCCCCGATTCATCGATCCTCGGCCGCACCGCGACGGGCTGCCGCGCCGCAGGGCGATGCCGTATGCTTGGGCGCGCAATCGATTACCGACGAGCTCGACGGGAGACGAGAATGAACGGAAGAAGGCGCGCCACACTGGCTCTGACGCTGGGCCTCGCCGGCGGGCTGGCCACACCGGCCATGGCGCTGATGTACAACCAGCAGGACGTCGAGGCGGCCGGCCACTGGCAGTCGATGACGCTTAAGCTCGGGGAGGAACGCACCTACCGCGCCAGCAACGGCTACGACATGCCGGGTACGGCCTTCTCGGTGGACTTCGCGCCCCCCGAGTGTCGGCCGCACCTGGAGCTGCGGGTCGAGATGGGCGAGATCGCGAGCCGCGACGAGACGCTGAGCGCCGACGGCGCCCTGCGCGTCGACCGGGCCACGCCCCACGGCGGTCCGGCGACGCTTGCCAAGGAGCGCGGCGATAGCGGCGCCTATGTGAGCTTCACCACCGCCGCCCCCTATCGGCTGCTCCACGAGCTGCATGTCGGCGACACCCTGCGCGTCCAGATCGATGACGGCGTCGAGCCCTGGTACCTGACCTTCCAGCTGCCGGGGGCCGCCATCGCGCTGGACCGGGCGGCACGGCAGTGCCAGGAGGCCATCGCGCCACAAGAACCCGCCGAGCAGGCGCCCAGCGCCTACTTCTGATCGCTGGCCGTCGCGGCGCTGGCCGAGGCGGGATCGACCGCGAGAGTCACCGAATAGCGGCGATGGGCCTCGCAGTCGTCTGCCATGAAGGTGCAACCGCCGCCGTCACTGACCTCCAGGTACCAGCGACCCGCCGTCAGCCGGCGGGCCAGGCGAAAGTTCTCTCCCTCGCCGCTGCGCCAGTCCCGAGCCACCACTCGCCCCTTGGCATCGAACAAGGTGGCGTCGGGATCCAGGGTCCAGCCACTGGCCGGCGTCTCGCTTTCGAGCATCACCCGCGCCGGAGCCGCCAGGGTGAAGGCGTAGACGTCGACGCCCGGCCCCAGCCAGCCGTCCCGCGACTCACCGGGCACCAGCAGGATGGCCCGCGCCTCACGGGTCACGGGCGTGGCGCAGCCTGCGATCGTGCCCATTAGCACCAGTCCCATCAGTGCAAGCCCTGCCAGTGCTAGCCCCGCCAGCGCTCGCCCTAACGACGACGGAACCGCCGGTCTACGCCACCGCTCAGCCCGCCTGCCCATCGCGCGCTCCTCTCGAGGTGTCTCCGCTCAGTCTAGCCCCCCGCTCAAGTGCAGGGCGAGACCAGCGACTGTCGCTTCATGTCAACTCAACGACGCTTTACGCACATGCTATGCCCCGGGAATCGCCCAGACTGAGGGCATATTCAACAACGGAGCCGATGACCATGAACCGCAATGTCATCATGACCTGTGCCATCACCGGCGCCGGCGACACCGCCGACAAGAACCCCAACGTCCCGGTCACGCCCAAGCAGATCGCCGACGACTGCATCGCCGCCGCCAAGGCCGGCGCCAGCGTGGCCCATATCCACGTCCGCGACCCCGAGACCGGTGGCATCAGCCACTCCACCGAGCACTTCCGCGAGGTGATGGAGCGGGTCCGCGAGGCGGACACCGACATCGTCATGAACATCACCGCCGGCGGCGGCGGCGACTGGATTCCGGATGCCACGGACCCGACCCGCGGCGGCCCGGGCACCGACATGCAGGCCCCGGCCGAGCGTCATGCCCCGGTCGGCGAGCTGCTGCCGGAGCTGTGCACCCTGGACTGCGGCAGCCTCAACTTCGGCGACATGGTCTACATCAACACCGCCGACTGGCTGCGCGAACACGCCCGCCTGGTGCAGGCCGCCGGCGTCAAGCCGGAGCTCGAGTGCTTCGACCTGGGGCATGTCTGGTTCGCTCGCCAGCTGCAGAAGGAAGGCCTGCTCGACGGCGACCCGCTGTTCCAGCTGTGCCTGGGCATCCCCTGGGGCGCCGAGGCCGACACCGAGACCATGCTGACGATGCGCAACAAGCTGCCGGAAACCGCCAACTGGGCGGCCTTCGGCATCGGCCGTCACCAGATGCCGATGGTCGCCCAGGCGATGCTGCTCGGCGGTCACGTCCGGGTCGGCCTGGAAGACAACCTCTACTTAAGCAAGGGCGTGCCGGCCACCAATGCAAGCCTGGTCGAGAAGGCCGCCGGCATCATCGACAACCTGGGCGGGCGCGTCATGACCCCGGCCGAGACTCGCGCCCACCTCAAGCTTCGCGACCCCAAGACCGGTCAGATCGTGGGAGGTGAAGCATGAGCCAGCAACCTTCCACGAAGAAACTGGCCGTCATCGGTACCGGCGTGATCGGCAACGGCTGGATCGCCCGCGCTCTGGCCAACGGCTGGGACGTGGTCGCCTTCGATCCGGCCGAGGGCGCAGAGGCCCGCACCCGCGCCTTCATCACCAACGCCTGGCATTCCCTCGAGAAGGACGGCCTGGCCGAAGGGGCCTCCCAAGAGCGCCTGCGCTTCGCGCCGAGCCTCGAGGCCGCCGTCGAGGGCGCCGACCTGATCCAGGAGAACGTGCCGGAGCGCCTGCCGCTCAAGCAGGAAATCCTTGCCGCCATCGATGCCGCCGCGGAAGCACACGTGGTGATCGGCTCCTCCACCTCCGGCTTCAAGCCGACCGATCTGCAGAAGGACTGCAAGAAGGCACCGGGGCGCGTGATCGTCGCCCACCCCTTCAACCCGGTCTATCTGTTGCCGCTGGTGGAGCTGGTGGGTGGCGAGCACACCTCGCCGGCACTGCTGGAAGGCGCACGTGACGACTATCAACGCCTGGCCATGCGCCCGCTGATCGTGCGGCGCGAGATCGAAGGCCATATCGCCGACCGTCTGATGGAAGCGCTGTGGCGTGAAGCCCTGCACCTGGTCAACGATGGCGTCGCCACCACCGAGGAGATCGACGCCGCCGTGGTCTATGGCTGTGGCCTGCGCTGGTCGCTGATGGGCACCTTCCTGACCTTCCACCTGGCCGGAGGCGAGCAGGGCATGCGCCACATGCTCGAGCAGTTCGGCCCGGCGCTGAAGCTGCCGTGGACCAAGCTCGAGGCCCCGGAGCTCACCGACGAGCTGATCGACAAGGTCGTCGAGGGCTGCGAGTTCCAGGCCGCCGGTCGCCCGGTCGCCGAGCTGGACCGTCGTCGCGACGACTTCCTGGTCGAGCTGCTGGCCCTGACCCGCAAGTACTGGCCGGAGGCCGAGGGCCTCGAGGGCCGCATCTGATGCAGCTGCTCGAGCTCACGGTGCCTAACGAGTGGGTCGACTACAACGGCCACATGAACGACGCCGAGTATGCCCGCGCCTTCTCGATGGGGGTCGAGGCGCTGATGGCCCACATCGGGCTGGACGGCGCGGGTCGCGAGGCTCACGACCTGACCATCTACACCCTGGAGACGCACCTCTGCTATCGGGCCGAGGCGCATGAAGGCCAGGCGCTGAAGGTCGAGGTGCTGCTGCTGGACCATGATGCCAAGCGCCAGCACGTGCTGTTCACGCTGACCGACGCCGACGGCAACACCGTCGCCACCAGCGAGCAGATGCTGATGGCGATGAGCATCAGTGGCGGTCGCCCGACCCCCTGCCCGGAGGCCGTCGCCGAGCGCATCGCGGCGCTGCCACAGCCGGCCAGTGCCGAGGAGTGGCCCAAGGCTGCCGGTCGTCGTATCGGCATCCGCCGCAAGACCGCATGATCATGGCCTGCCAAGGCGCCATTGCATGACCCCGACACCCTGCCAGCCCAGCTGGTGGGGCGTTATCGTCTGTGCCTCAGCGAGTTTCAGAGATGAGTGCTCCCATGTCCCTTTCTCCCATCACCTGCCATGACTTCATCGAGGAGTTCGCTCAGGGCATGGCCAAGCTTGAAGGCCTGTCGGTCGCCGAGAGCCGTCCACACTGTGAAGCGCTCTACGCCCGACTGGCGGCACCGATCGCCGATGGCGTCGCGGTGCGCGACGACAATCTGTGCTCCGATGATGGCCATACCATTCCCTTGCGCCGCTTCACCCCGCAACCTGATGAATCGCGCAAGGATGGCCGTGTCGTCTATCTGCATGGCGGCAGCTGGCAGGTCGGCTCGCTGGATAGTCATCAGGGCGTCGCCTCGAGCCTGGCATCGCAGCTCAGGCGTGAGGTCGTCAGCGTAGATTATCGGCTGCTGCCGGAGGCGTCCTATCAACAGGCGCTGATGGATTGTGATGCTGCCGTGCGTAAACTGGCGCCGGTCGCCGTGGTGGGCGACAGCGCCGGCGGCCGTCTGGTCATGGATGTCTCACGCCGGCATCGCAAGGAATTCAAAGCCGAGGCTCTTCACGACGAGGCACCAGCGCCCTACGTACTCGGCCTCATCTATCCGCCGATGGACCCGGTGTTGAGCCTCGCCGCAGATGACTTCACCACGCTGGGCCCGACGGCGCCACTGCTCAGCCGCGAGGAAATCGTCGCCATGTGGCAGCTGGTGGCCGAGGGCGATCCCTCACGCAGCCATGCGATCACCCCGGCGCACTCACGGCAGGCACCGGCTGAGTCCATCGAGGTGCTGTCCGTCGAGCACGACCCGCTCACCTCACCGCTTGAGGCAGCCGTCGCGACCTGGCGCCGCCAGGACGCGGATGTCGGCTATCACTGCTCGCCCGGCATGGTTCACGCCGCGCTGCATGCCCATCACGAGCTGCCCGAGATGCAACAGGCCTGGCAGGCATTCTGTACCGGGCTGCGAGGGCACCTGGCATAACACTGGCCTGTTAGAATGGCGCCCGCTGACGCCCAGCGGCGCAGACGGCGCCGCCCGGGCGCCTTGATATTGGTGGCGGCCTTCGCGGCCGCCTCGGGATCGCCGGCCCGACGACCGGCCAAAGAGGATAACGCTATCGCTACTTCAACTCCCCCCTCGCCTACCCGACGGGGCAGCCATGAGGTGGAGACCTCCACCGACTACATGGTGACCGAGCTGTCCCAGGGCGGCTTCTTCCGCGGCATGCACAAAGGCATGACCATCACCGCCTCGCTGATGGTGATGGGCTTCGTGCTGTTCACCGCCGTGATGCCCGATTTTGCCAGTGGCCTGTTCGGTACCACCCGTACCTGGATCGAGACCACCTTCAGCCGCTACTACCTGATCAGCGTGGTGGTGATGCTGGCGGTCTGCGGTTATATCGTCGTCAGCCGCCATGGCAGCGTGCGCCTGGGCCCCGACGACAGCCGCCCCGATTTCAGCAACTTCGCCTGGTTCTCGATGCTGTTCTCGGCCGGCATCGGCATCGGCATCCTGTTCTTCGGCGTCGCCGAACCGATCTTCTACTTCGACAACACCGGCGCCTTCGGCTACCCCAACAACCCCCATGCCGACATGGCCGGCGCCACCGCCATGGCCCATGAGCGCGCCATCGACGCCCTGCGGGTCTCGGTCTTCCACTGGGGCCTGCACGGCTGGGCGATCTACGTGATCGTCGGCATGTCCCTGGCCTACTTCGCCTACCGCAAGGGTCTGCCGCTGGCGCTGCGCTCGGCGCTCTACCCCTTCATCGGCGAGCGCATCTTCGGCCCCATCGGCCACACGGTGGATATCCTCGGCGTGCTCGGCTGCGTGTTCGGGGTCGCCACCTCGCTCGGGCTCGGCGTCAGCCAGATGGCCGTGGGCCTGGAGCGCCTGATCGGCACCGACCCGGGGCTCAATACCCAGCTGGTGCTGATCGCCGTGATCTCGACGTTGTCGATCATCTCGGTGGTCTCCGGGGTCCAGCGGGGCATCAAGATCATCTCGGAGATGAACATCTGGGTCTCGGTGGCCGTGGTCGGCACCTTCCTGATCGGTGGGCCGACCCTGTGGCTGGTGAGCGCCTTCGGCGAGACCGTGCTGGACTATGCCCTCAACTTCATCCCCATGGGTCTGTGGTTCGCGGAAGATGAGGGCACGGCCCAGTGGCAGCAGGGCTGGACCATCTTCTACTGGGGATGGTGGCTGGCCTGGGCGCCGTTCGTCGGCATCTTCATCGCTCGCATCTCCCGCGGCCGTACCCTGCGCGAGTTCGTGCTCGGCGTGCTGCTGGTGCCAACCCTGATCATCTTCGTGTGGCTGATCATCTTCGGCGGCAACGCCCTGCACCAGGAACTGACCGCCGCGGGCGGGCCGGGCAGCGCCGGCATCGTCGAGCTGGTCAATGCCTGGAACCTGCCGGCCGCGCTGTTCGCCACCGCCGATGGCATCGCCGGTGACGGCACCTTCGGCTGGGTGCTGTCGGCGCTGATGGTGTTCCTGCTGATGAGCTGGTTCGTGACCTCCTCGGATTCCGGCACCCTGGTGCTGACCACCATCCTGTCGCTGGGCAACGAGGAACCGCCCCAGCGCTTCCGGGTCTTCTGGGGCACGGCGATCGGCCTGGTGGCCGCCGTGCTGCTGGTGGCCGGGGGCCTCAAGGCCCTGCAGACCGCCCTGATCGCCGCGGCACTGCCGATCAGCGTGGTGATTCTGGTGATGACCGCCGGCGTGCTGGTCTCGCTGTTCCGGGAATCCCGTGAGGATCGTCGGGCCGTCGAGGCGTCCTGACGCCTCTGGCCCCGATCGAGGCGACGACACGGATGTCGTCGACTCGGCCATCGCACTGCTTTCCCTCTCCTCCCTTACTTCTCCCCTCTTTTCTCTTTCCTCCCCTTTCTCTTCTTTCCCTCGCGCCCGCGTGGCCTCTCCGACCCATTACGGTACACTCCCCGGCATGTCGAGCAACGCTCCCAGGCGATCTCCTGTCCTTGTGACCGAGCCCTTGCGACCCAGCCCCTGTGCCCCAGCCCTTGTGACCGAGCCATGCGACTGACCCCAAGCGTGCCAAGCCCCGAGCGCCTCGGCTTCCTGCTGCTGCCGCGCTTCGCCATGGTGGCCTTCTTCTCGGCCATCGAGCCGCTGCGCATCGCCAACCGCATCAGCGGCCGGCCGCTGTTCCAGTGGGACGTGATCAGCCGGGACGGCGGGCCGGTGACGGCCTCCAACGGCATGGCCCTGGACGCCGGCTACAGCCTGTCCAACGCGCCCCTGACCCCGAGCCTGGCGGTCTGCTCGAGCTTCGCCCCCGATGAGGCCATCGACGAGGTTCTGCTCGACTGGTTGCGGGCGCGAGCCGCGCACGACTGTGTGCTGGGCGGCATGGATACCGGCTGCGTGGTACTGGCCGCCGCGGGCCTGCTCGATGATCAGACCGTGACCCTGCACTGGGAGTCGCTGCCCGAGTTCCGGTCGCGCTTTCCGCGGGTCGATGCCGTGGAGTCCCTCTACGAGGTGACCCCCGAGGGCTTCTCCTGCGCCGGCGGCAGCTCGTCCATCGACATGAGCCTCGACTTGATCCGTCGCCGCCACGGCGATGCCCTAGCCGAGCGGGTACGCCACCAGCTGCTCCACGATCAGGGGCGTCGCCCCGCCAGCCGCCAGCGGGACCCGCAGATGCCCGAGGACCCGCGGCTGACCCGCGCCCTCGCCCTGATGGAGGCCAACCTGGACACGCCGCTGGGCATCGGCGAGCTGGCCGATGCCCTGGAGGTGTCCTGGCGGCGGCTGGACCGGCTCTTCCTGCGCCAGCTGGGCACCTCCCCCCAGCGCGCTTATCTCGCACGGCGCCTGGGCCATGCCCACCGTCTCCTGCGGGAGACCCGTCACAGCGTGATGGAGATCGCGCTGGCCTGCGGCTTCGGCTCGGCCTCCAGCTTCACCCGCGCCTTTCGCCGCCATCACGGCCTCACCCCCAGCGCGCTCAGGCGTCGCGAGGCGGATCGGGCGTCGCAGGAGGCGCCTTCGGACCCCGAACTGTCGAATCGTGCATAGTCGGCGTCGAATCCGGACGCTCCCCCGGCCGCCCACCTTGGCATCCTAGCGCTCATCCACACGCTGCCAAGGACATCCCCATGACCGACCTGCCGATCACTCCCGATTACGATGCCTGGCCCGTCGAGGTCGCCCTCGAGGGCGTGTCCGCGACGCCCCGCGTGCTGACCGTTCACTGGCAGGACGGCCGAGTCAGCCGTTATCACAGCATCTGGCTGCGTGAGAACGCGGGCGACGACACCACCGTCAATCCGGCGACCCGGGAACGCATCCTGGACCTCTCCCGCCTGCCCGCCTGGCCGGAGATCGCCGGCGCCGAGATCGACGCCGCCGGCGCGCTGTGCGTGACCTTCGCCCCCGAGGACCGCCGCCTGCGCTTCCACCCGGGCTGGCTGCGTGCCCACGACTATGACAACGCCCCCGACCCCGAGGCGCCGCTGGTGCCGGTCACGACCTGGCAGGGCGGCCCCGACGCCGGTCCCGACACCCTCGACGCGGAAGGCCTGCTGGACACGGCGCCCGGCAGTGACGACGAAGAGGCGATCCTCGCCCCGGCGCTGGAGTCCGTGCTCGGCAAGGGCCTGGTGCGGCTGCGCAACATGCCCACCGAACCCGATTCGCTGAAGGCCATCGCCCAGCGCATCGGCCCGATCCGCGACACCAACTTCGGCGGCCTGTTCAACGTCAAGGCCAAGCCGGATCCGGACTCCAACGCCTATACCTCCATCGCCCTGCCACCCCACACCGACCTGCCGACCCGCGAGTACCACCCTGGCCTGCAGATGCTGCACTGCCTGGAGAACAGCGTGGAGGGCGGTCAAGCCGTGATGCTCGACGGCTTCGCCGTGGCCGAGGCACTGCGCGAACAGTACCCCGAGGCCTTTGCCACCCTGACCCGGGTGCGCTGGCGCTACGCCAACACCGCCAAGACCACCGACTACGTCTGGCATGAGCCGATGATCCGCCTGGACGCCCGGGGCGAGCTGCTCGAGGTGCGCATCGCCGACTTCCTGCGCGGCCCCCTGGATGCCGCCTTCGAGGATATCGAGCCCGCCTACGAGGCGCTGATGACCCTGCAACGGCTGCTGCGCGACCCGGCCTTCGCCATCCGCTTCACCTACCGGCCCGGCGACCTGGTGATCTTCGACAACCGCCGCCTGCTGCATGCCCGCGACGCCTTCGAGGGCCAAAGCGGCCATCGCTGGCTGCAGGGCTGCTACGTGGAGCGCGACGAGATCCGCTCCCGCTACCGGATGGTAAAGCGTGCCCAGCGCCGCCGGCAGCTGACCGCCGAGGCCTGAGCCCCGCGCCGCTCCGGCCACGCTCCGGCCACGCTCCGGCCGGGGCGGTCGCGTCAGCCAGACAGCAAAACGGCCGGTCCTCTGGACCGGCCGTTTCTTGATGGCGAGACCGGTGTGCCGGCCCCGCGGGGTGGTAACGCTCCGTCGACGGGCTTACTCGAAGTGGGCGCGCACCGCCTCGATCGCCGGTCGACCGTCCTTGGCCTTCACGCCCTCGAGCCAGGCCGCCACGGTCTCGGTGTGGCTCGCGATCCAGTCGGTGGCGACCTCGTCGGCGGGGACATCCTCGTAACTGTAGGCATGCACCCAGTCGTTCTGGTCCTGGGTATCGACCACATACTGGCTCATGAAGCGGTGCAGGTCGGGATCCTCGTCCTTGAGCGACGCCGGCACCACCGTCCAGACCGTGCTCTCGATATCGGCCACCCCGGCGCCATCGGCATCCTTCAGGTAGACCAGGTCATAGCTGACGTTCATCCAGTGCGGCTCCCAGCCCACGAAGGTCACCCACTCCTGGTCGCGCATCTTCTGCCCGGCCTGGGCCAGCATGGCCGCGGTGGAGCTGCCACGCAGCGACCAGTCGCCGAGCCCGGCCAGGTCCTGATCGATGGCATTCTGGATGGCGGTGTTGATGCCGGTGCCGGCCTCGATGCCCTGAATCTGGCCATCGAAGCGGTCGCGGTGTTCATCCAGATCGGCCACCGTCTCGACGCCCGCCTCATAGACATAGCGAGGGACCACCAGGCCCGAGGTCGCGCCCTGGATATTGGCGGCGACCTTTTCCACCTTGCCGTCGGCCACCAGCGGTTCGACCATGTCCGTCTGCACCGGGTACCAGCCCCCCAGATAGACCTCCAGATCGTTCTGGGCCACGCCATTGAGGATCACGCTGACCGCCAGGTTGTTCTGGCGAGTCTCATAGCCCATCGCTTCAAGCAACTGGGCCGCGACCTCGGACTTCACGGTCACCCCCGGCCACGGCGGCACCCCGAAGCGCACTTCATCAATATCCGCCTGAGCCGGCGCGGCCACCAGGCCGGATGCCAGCAGCGCAGTGGACAGAAGGGGGGAACGCAGGTGGTGACGGATCATGAAGGATTCCTCTTTGAATGGACGGAACCTCAAGTGTGAGATACCAGCCGCCCTTTGGTTTACATAATGCGACATTTAAAACACAAAAGGCGACAGGTTGTGCTCGAAGGCGCCAGCAGAAGCATGGCTCAGCCCGGTCCCCGGGCGGCGGTCTGGCTAGGTGTCTCGCTGAAACGTGCGCGATAGGCGCGAGAAAAGTGCGTCAGCTGCTGGAAACCGGTGGCCATCGCCGCCTCGGTGACGCGGCAATGGCTGCCGGCGAGCAGACGTTGCGCCCGGTCCAGACGCATGCCCAGGTAGCACTGCTTGGGCGTCTCGCCGAAGTGAGCCAGAAACAACCGCGCCAGCTGGCGCTGCGACTGCCCCACCATCCTGCAGATCTCGGGAATCGGCAGCGCCTGGGCCAGGTTGGCCTCCATCACCGCCAGGCTCTTGACCACGCTGCGCGGCAGTCCCGCATAGCGCACCTGGCGTTCATCGTCGGACGATGTGTCATGGCGATGGTGCACCAGCTGGCGCCCCACGGCGTCGGCCAGCGCCGGGCCATAATCCCGGGCGATGCGATCCAGCATCATGTCGATGCCGGCGGTACCCCCGGCGCCGGTCTGTCGCGTGGCATCGGCTTCGAAGCGCTCGCGGCTGACGCGCAGCGTCGGAAACTCTCGACGAAAGGCCGGCACGCTTTCCCAGTGCAGCGCCACCCGATGCCCCTCCAGCACCCCCGCCCGCGCCAGGATGAAGGGCGCGGTATCCAAGCCGCCCAACCACCCACCATGGGTCGCCAGGCGGCGCAGCACGGCCCGTTCCTGAGCCGTCACCACCGCCTCCGCCTCGTAGGACGACACCACCATCAGGTGGGCATCGTCAGGCACCGAGGCCAAGTCTCCATTCACCTCGATGCATACCCCGTTACTGGCTACCACGCCCTCGCCATCCATCGAGCGCAGTCGCCAGGCGAAGAGGTTGCGACCGAAACGGTTGGATACGCGCAGCGGCTCCAGCATGCAGAACAGGGTCAGCATCGAGAACTTGGGGACCAGCCAGACGTCCAGAGTCTGCTCGGCCTGCTCGGGCGACAGCAGCGGCGGCGAATCCGGACGCGGATAGGGCCAAGCCTCAGAGTAGTCATTCATATTGACTAAAAATATCAACCTTATGGCTATTTTAGTTCAATTCTATGTCTCGTCTGCCGCTAGGGTAAAGCAGGTCGCGTCATCGGTGCCGCTGGCCACGGACCTCTTGACGCCTCAGAGCACCTGCCACAGCACATCGCCCGAGGGGCCTGTCAGGAACGGGCTCTCAGCATTACCCGGAGATTCACCGCCATGATCCCAAGCGCCAAGGCAAGGCTGTCCGCCGACGGACAGCGCCTGCTCCTCGACATCGATACCCAGCCCCGCGAGTTCGCGGCCCTATGGCTGCGAGAACGGGCGCCCGATGCCGAGACGCTGGACCCCCTCACCGGCCAGCGCCTGATCGAGGCCGCCGAACTGCCGCTCGACCTGGCCCTGGAGAGCGCCGAGCTGTCCGGAGACGCCCTCGCCCTACGCTTCAGCGATGGTCATCGCGTTCACTTCCCGCTGGACGAGCTGCTCGGTGCCAATGCCGAAGACCTCGTCGCCCCGGGCCGCCTCCTGTGGGATGCCCACCAAGCCAAACCGCAACATGCCGACTTCGCCGCCGCCATCGACGACGATGCCGCCCTGCTCGAGATGCTCGAGGGGCTGCATCGCGACGGCTTCGTCGTGGTCTCCGGCGTACCCGCCGAGGAGGACGGCATGCAGTCGCTGATGGAGCGTGTCGGGCCGCTGCGCCGCACCAACTGGGGCGGCATTGCCGACGTCAAGTCGGTGGCCAACGCCTACGACCTGACCATGACCCAGCGCGGCCTGGAACCGCATACCGACAACCCGTATCGCGACCCGATTCCCGGCTATATCTGGCTGCACTGCCTGACCAATGCCGCCGACGGCGGCGACAGCACCCTGGCCGACGGCTATCGGGCAGCCCAGCTGCTCCGCGAGCGCGACCCGGCGGCCTTCGACTGCCTGACCCGGGTATCGCCTGCCTTCCGCTACCGCGACGAGACCACCTGGCTGGAGAGCGAGGGGCCGCTGATCGAACTCGACAGCCAGGGACGCATCTTCCGCGTGCGCTACAGCAACCGCACCGAGCGCGTCGAGGCACTGCCCGCCGAGGAACTGGCCCAGTACTACGCCGCACGTCAGGCCTTCTACCAGCTGATCACCTCCGACGAGCTGACCCTGAACCTCAAGCTCGACCCGGGGCAGATGCTGATCATGGATAACTACCGCCTGCTGCACGGCCGTCGCGCCTTCGAGCTGGGCGGCGGCGTGCGCCACCTGCGCCAGGGCTACGTGGATCGCGACAGTACCGCCAGCCGCCGCCGGGTGCTGCGCCAGCAGCTGGGCAACGCCGAGGAGGCCGCATGATACAGGCCCGCTTCCGTCATTTCGGTGAGGCCCGCCACGACGAATGGGCGCTGATCGATGACCGCTTTCGCGACTACGTGGCCGATGCCCCGCGGCGGGTGCTCGAGCATCTGCATCGCCTGGCCGGCGATACCCACGGCTATCCGGTGGATCGCTTTGAACACTGCCTGCAGACCGCCACCCGAGCCCTGCGCGACGGCGCCGACGAGGAGATGGTGGTCTGCGCCCTGCTGCATGACATCGGCGATGACCTGTCGCCGGCCAACCATGCCGAGATCGCGGCCGGCATCCTCGAGCCATTCATCGACCCGCTGAACACCTGGATGATTCGCCACCACGAACTCTTCCAGGGCTATCACTACCGCCATTTCTTCGGGCTGGATCGCCACGCACGCGAGCAGTTCTCGGACCATCCGGCCTATGAGCGCACGGTGCGCTTCTGCGACGACTGGGATCAGGCCAGCTTCGACCCCGACTACGACACCCTGCCGCTTGAGCACTTCGTGCCGATGGTAGAGCGCGTGCTGCGCCGGGCCCCCTTCGGCGGCCTGCCGCCGATTCAGGAGGCGAAAACCGGCACCTGACCGCTGCCAGGCAAGCGATCCCCCTGAAACCCAGATAGCTCGATCCTCCAGGGGCCGGCCAATGCCGGCCCCCAACAACGATAAGGAGACGTCCTCGCATGAAGACGCACCCCAAGACCCTGACCCTGTCCCTGATTGCCGGCCTGACCCTGGCCGGCCCCGCCCTCGCCACCGACCGCGACGATGGCCTGCGTCTAGTCGTACCGCCCTGGCCGGGGGTGACCGTGAAGAGCGAGATCCTCGCCCAGCTCATCGAGCCGCTCGGCTACAGCGCTGAAGCCCTGGAAGTCAGCTCCACGGTGGGCTACAGCACGCTGCAGAGCGGCGACAGCGATGCCTTCCTGGCCGGCTGGATGCCCGCCCAGCAGGAGAGCTACGACGCCGCCATGGCGGCCGGCGCCATCGTCGACCTGGGCAACAACGTCAACGGCGCCCGCATGGGCTTCGCGGTGCCCGGCTACGTCGCCGAGGCCGGCATCACCAACGCCGAACAGCTCGCCGACCCCGAGGTGGCCGAGCGCTTCGATCGCCGCATCTACAGCATCGAGAGCGGCTCCACGGTCACCGACATGATCGACGGTGCCATCGAGTCCGACACCCACGGCCTCAAGGACTGGGAGCTCAAGGCCTCGTCCACGCCCGGCATGCTCGCCGAGGTGAGGGCGGCCGTGGCGGAAGAGCAGTGGATTCTCTTCTACGGCTGGACCCCGCACTGGATGGTGCCGGAATACGACGTGCACATCCTCGATGATGCGGCGGATATCTTCGGTGCCGACAGCGGCCGCAGCGACGTCAAGACCATCGTTGCCACCGACTACGCCGAGGCCAACCCCAACCTGACTCGCCTGCTCGATCAGTTCGTGCTCTCCGCCGACGATCAGAGCGACTTCATCCGTGCCTACAGCCTGGAGGAGCGCGAGCTCGAGGACGTCGCCCACGACTGGCTGACCGCCCACCCCGAGCGCGTAGCCGCCTTCCTCGAGGGCGTCGAGACCCGCGATGGCAAGGATGCCCTGTCGGCGGTACAGGCCAGCCTGTAAGCGGTGACGGCCGTCGCCTGACGGCTGCTCATACCGATAACGACATCCACGGATAAACAAGCGAGATCGAAATGCGATTCTCCCAACTGACCGAGCGTATCGCCGGCGAGGGCGCCGCGGCCTGGGACATCCACTATCGCGCCCTGGCGCGCCAGGCCGCCGGCGAGGACATCACCGTGCTCTCGGTGGGCGACCCGGACTTCGCTACCCCCGCCCCGATCGTCGAGAGTGCGGTGGAAAGCCTGCGGGGCGGCGCCACCCACTATCCCGATGTCCATGGCAAGCTGGCCCTGCGCCAGGCCATCGCCGAGCGCTACCGGGCCCGGGACGTGGCGGCCACGCCGGAGCGGCTGATCGTGATGGCCGGCGCCCAGTGCGGCCTCTACGCCGCCGCCCAGTGCCTGCTCGATCCCGAGGACGAGGTGATCGTCCCCGAGCCGAGCTACGTCACCTACGAGGCGGTGCTGCGTTCCACCGGCGCGCGCATGGTGCGCACTCCGCTGCGCGGCGACGCCAATTTCCGCCTGGATGTCGCCGACCTCGAGGCGGCGATCACGCCGCGCACCCGGGCGATCATGCTCAACAGCCCCCACAACCCGACCGGCCAGCTGATCGATGCCGCCTCCTGGGCCGCCATCGCCGAGCTGTGCCGGCGCCACGACCTGTGGCTGATCTCCGACGAGGTCTACGCCGAGCTGATCTTCGAGGGCGAGCATGTCTGCGCCGCCAGCCTGCCCGGCATGGCCGAGCGGACCGTGGTGGTCGACAGCCTCTCCAAGTCCCACGCCATGACCGGCTGGCGACTGGGCTGGGTGCTCGGCCCCCAGGCCCTGATCGAGCATATGGCCAACCTGGCGCTGTGCATGCTCTATGGCTGCCCGGACTTCATCCAGGACGCGGCCCGGGATGCCCTCACCCGGGAGTTGCCCGAGCGTGACGTGATGCGCGAGACCTACCGGGCCCGCCGCGACGCCGTCTGCTCAGCCCTGGCCGACTGCCCGGCCGTCGACGTCATCCGCCCGGCCGCGGGCATGTTCCTGATGCTCGACGTGCGCGCCACCGGGCTGTCCTCCCAGGCCTTCGCCGACCGCCTGCTCGACGAGGAAGGGGTATCGGTGCTGTCGGGGGAAGCCTTCGGTCCCTCCGCCACCGGCTTCGTGCGCCTGAGCCTGACCGTCGACGAGGATCGTCTGCACGCAGCCTGCCGGCGTCTCACGCGTTGTGCCGAAGCGGCCCGAGCCGATGCCTCCGCCCTTTCCACCGCCGAGTGATTCGCCTATGCCATCATCATTCACCGCCCCTTCATCGTCCCCTCACTCCCCGGCGGTAGCCGCCCGCCACCTCGTCAAGCGCTACGGCGATCTCGAGGTCCTGCGTGACGTGTCCCTCGAGGTTCCCGAGGGCAGCGTCACCTCCATCATCGGCTCCAGCGGCTCCGGCAAGAGCACCCTGCTGCGCTGCCTCAACCTGCTCGAGCGTCCCGACCAAGGCGAGCTGGCGATTGCGGCTGAGGCCATCCGCTTCGACCGCAATCCCCAGGGCGACATCGTCGGCCTCGACAGGCGCCAGCTGCAGCGGCTGCGTGCCAAGGTCAGCATGGTCTTCCAGCAGTTCAATCTCTGGCCCCATTTCACGGTGCTTGGCAACGTCACCGAGGCACCGATGCGCGTCCAGGGCCTGTCACGGCGCCGGGCCACCGAATGCGCCGAGCACTACCTGGAGCGGGTCGGCGAAGCCGCGATAAACGCAGCCCCGTCGAGAGACCGTCCCGTCCACGCCGACGGCAGTGATGCTGGAGAGGGGCTGCCCATTCACCCCTCCCGCACCTGGCGCGGCGCCTGGCCGAACTGCCGGCGGAAGGCCCGCGAGAAGCTGGAGGCGCTGGTGAAGCCGCAGGCCAGCCCCACCGAGAGGATATCCAGGTCGGTCTCGGCCAGCAGCTGACGGGCACGCTCGAGGCGCAGTCGCAGGTACCACTGGCGGGGTGTGGCGCCCAGCTCCTGCTCGAAGAGCCGCTGCAGCTGGCGGGATGAAATACCGCAGCGCTCGGCCACCGCCGCAAGCGAAAGCGGCGTTTCCAGATGGCGCTCCATCAGCGCCACGGCGTCGACCAAGTGGCGACGGTGGGTGCCCAGGCGTCGCGCCAGGGTCATGCGCTGCTGATCGCGGCGGGTCCGCATGCGCTCATGGATCAGCTGCTCCGAGACGTCGATGGCCAGCCCCTGGCCATGCTGGCGGGTAATCACCTCCAGCGCCATGTCCATGGCCGCCGCGCCTCCCGCACAGGAAAAGCGACGCCGGCCGAGCTCGAACAGCTCATCGCTGGTGGCGATCGACGGAAAGCGCTCGCGAAACGCGGGCAGGCTCTCCCAGTGCAGGGTCACCCGCTCCCCTTTCAGCAAGCCGGCCGCGGCCAGCACGAAACAGCCGGTATCCAGCCCCCCGAGCACGCAGCCGGCCTGATCCATGCGATTCAGCCAGCGCGTGATGGCGCGGCTCTGGTGCGCCTCGGGATCGAAGCCGCTGCAGACCGCCAGTGACGGCAGATGATGGACGGCCTCGATGGACTGATCGACGAGCAGCGTCATGCCGTTGGAGGCGGTCACCGGGCTGCCGTCCTCGCTGATCAGCGTCCAGTCGAAGAGCGGCCGCCCGCTGATGCGATTGGCGATACGCAGCGGCTCCACCGCCGAGAAGAAGGCCATCATCGAGAAGCGCGGCAGCAGCAGGAAACCGATTCGCTCGGTGGTGGTGCTTGAGCGAGTGGTGTTCGAGAGAGTGGTGCTTGAGAGAGCGGAGCGCATGGAGACAGGTCTGGTTGGGAGACGGGGCGAGCGAGCAGGCCAATCATGATGACCGCCCGCCTCGGGAGGGGCAAACCGTCGAAAGGTGTGTGACGCCTCACGATGGCTATTATGAATGAAGGACTCGGCTGCACGCACAACGCCGCGCGGCCCCTCATTCGCGCGGATACCGCTTCCGGGCTTCTTGCTACGGGCTTCTTGCTTCCGGGCTTTCTCAAAAGCGTCGCTGGGCGACGACAGGGCCATGACCTCTACGCTCGACACGACATCCGGCCACCTGGTGGCCATCGGGGGTGGCGAGGACAGAACCTCCGATCTCGACATTTTGACCCGGGTGTTCGCGCTGGCACCGGCGGACAACCACGAGGTCGCGGTCATCGCCACGGCGAGCGGCATCCCCGATCAGGTCCTCCCCGACTACGAGGCGGCCTTCACCCGCCTGGGAGCGAGCCGTATCCATTCGCTGGATATCCAGGACCGCCAACAGGCGGCCGACCCCGACATGGTGCGCCTGATCGAGCAAAGCGGCGTCATCTTCTTCACCGGCGGCGACCAGCTGCGCCTGACCCATGTGATGGGCGGCTCGGCCACGCTGCAGGCCATCCGCGAACGCCTGGCGGCCGGGGCCGTGGTGGCCGGCACCAGTGCCGGCGCCGCCGCCATGCCCGGCACCATGATCTACAACGGCGCCGCCGCGGATGCCCTGCGCAAGGGGGCGGTCAACATGACCTTCGGCCTGGGGCTGGTCGAGGGACTGATCATCGACAGTCACTTCCTCGAGCGCGGCCGCTTCACCCGCCTGATGGAGGTCGGGGCGAGCAATCCCGAACACCTGGGCGTGGGTATCGGCGAGGATGCCGCCGTGATCATTCACCCCCACGGCATTCTCCAGGCCATCGGCTCGGGGCATGTCATCATCATCGACAGCCGCGACCTCGCCAGCTCCAACATCGCCGAACTGTCGATGGGGGAGCCGGTGGCCGTCGAGCACATGATCCTGCATGCCATGGTCAGCGGCCACGGCTTCGATATCGAGGCGCGGCGCTATCTCGTCGCCGACGATCTCAACGCCCTGCTGGTGCGAGATGAGCCGAGATGAAGATTCTCGAGCACCGGGCGCTGCGGGGCCCCAACTACTACAGCCGCTACCCGACCATCTTCATGCGCCTGGACATCGGTGAGCTCGAGCAGCGCCCCAGCGATACCGTCCCCGGCATCGTCGAGCGCCTCAGCGAACTGCTGCCGAGCCTGCAGGAGCATCGTTGCTCGCTTGGCCGCCCCGGTGGCTTTCTCGAGCGCCTGGCACGCGGCACCTGGGCCGGTCATGTGGTCGAGCATGTGGCGATCGAGCTGCAGAACCTGATCGGTTTCTCGGTGGGCTACGGCAAGACCATCGACAGCTACGAGGCCGGCGTCTACAACGTCGTCTATCGCTATCGGGACGAGGCCTCCGGCCTCGCCGCCGGGGTCGAGGCGGTCGAGCTGGTTCGCCGCCTGTTCCACGGCCTCGAGACCGACGTGCCGGCGATCATCGCCCGCCTCAAGGCGGTGCGCGACGCGCACATGCTGGGCCCCTCCACCGCCGCGATCATCGCCGCCGCCGAGCGTCGCGGCATTCCCTTCCTGCGCCTTAGCGACGACAGCAGCTTCCTTCAGCTGGGCCATGGCCACCGCCAGCGGCGGATTCAGGCGACGGTGACCTGCCAGACGGACCTGATCGGCTACAGCATCGCCGACGACAAGCAGTGGACCAAGCAGCTGCTCGGCGATGCCGGGATTCCGGTGCCCCGGGGCGAGGTCTGCTCCTGCGCCGATGACGCCCTCGAGGTCGCACGACGCTTGGCCTACCCCCTCGCGGTGAAGCCGCTGATCGGCAACCATGGTCGCGGGGTGAGCACCAACGTCGAGGACGACCAGGCCCTGCGCGACGCCTTCGACATCGCCGCTCGCCGCCATCCCTCGGTGATCGTCGAGCAATACATCAAGGGCGAGGATCACCGCCTGCTGGTCATCGACGGCCAGCTGATGGCCGCCGCCCGGCGCCATCCGGCCCATGTGATCGGCGATGGCCTCGCCACGCTTGAGGCGCTGATCGCCCGGGAGAACGCCGACCCGCGCCGCGGCGTCGGCCACGAGAACCTGCTCACCCAGATCAACATGGACGAGCAGTCGCAGCGGATGATCGGCCAGCAGTGCCTGACCCTCGAGAGCGTGATTGCCAAGGACGAGATCGTCTACCTGAAGCCCACGGCGAACCTGAGCACCGGGGGCACGGCCACCGACGTGACCGATGATGTCCACCCGGAGGTGCGCTACACGGCGGAGCGCATCGCACGACTCATCGGGCTCGACATCATCGGCATCGACCTGCTGGCCGAGACCCTGAGTCGCCCCCTCGAGGCACAATCCGCCGCCGTGGTCGAGGTCAACGCCGGGCCCGGTTTCCGCATGCACCTGTCGCCTACCCACGGCCAGGGCCGGGATGTCGGCCAGCCGGTCATCGACATGCTGTTTCCGGACAGCGACAGCGATGCCCGCATCCCCATCGTCGCGATCACCGGCACCAACGGCAAGACGACCACGGTGCGCCTGCTCTCGCATCTTCTGCGTCAGGCGGGCCGCAAGGTGGGCATGGCCTGCACCGGCACCATCGAGATCGACAGCCATATCATCATGCGCGGCGACTACAGCGGCCCCCAGGCCGCGTCGATCGTGCTGCGCGAACCGACGGTCGAGTGCGCCGTGCTCGAGGTGGCCCGCGGCGGCATCATGCGCCGCGGGCTCGGGTTCGATGCCTGCGACGTGGGCGTGCTGCTCAACATCGCAAGTGACCACCTCGGCGAGCATGACCTTCAGACCCTCGACGAGCTGGCGCGCTGCAAGACGGTGGTGATCGACGCCGTGCGCCCCGGGGGAACCGCCGTGCTCAATGCCGATGACCCTCGGGTGCTGGCCGCTCAGGAGTGGGCCCGGGGCGACAGCATCCTCTTCACCCTGAACCCGGACTCACGCGCCATCCGTCAGCATGTCCATGAGCAGGGGGTGGCCTTCACCGTCCACCACGACGGCCTGGTAATGCGTCAGGGCCGCGTCGAGGCCGAGATCATCCCCGTCGCCGAGGTGCCGATCACCTTCGAGGGCCACGCCCGCTTCAACGTCGCCAATGCCCTGGCGGCCAGCGCCGCCGCCTACGCCCTGGGGCTGTCGCTGGCCGACATCCGTCTGGGCCTTAATACCTTTCACCCGACGCCCGGACAGAACCCCGGACGCACCAACCTAATCGAGGTCGACGGCCTGAAGGTGCTGATCGACTACGGGCACAACGTGCCGGCCCTCGACGCCCTGGCCGAACTGGTCAGCGCGCTGCCGGCCGAGCGACGCATCGGCGTGGCCAGTGCCCCGGGCAATCGCCGCGATGAGGATCTCGTCGCCCTGGGCGAACGGCTGGCCGGGATGCTCGACGTCATCGTCATCTGCGAGACCGACCCCCGCGGCCGCCCCCACGGCGAAGCCGCCGGTCTGCTGCGGGACGGTGCCGCCTCGCGGTCGGGGGCCTGTCGAACCGAGTACATCATGGACGAGCAGCAGGCCGTCGACCGGGCCTTCGCGGAGGCCAGCGACGGTGATCTGCTGGTGCTGCTGATCGATGATGTCACGGGGACCCTCGAGCGCCTCAAGGAACGTCTCAAGGAGCCTCCCAAAGAGCCCCCCAAGGAAAGTATCAAGGCACGCGGCACCGCGCCGAGCGGCTCGCCCGCCGAGCCACAGGACGCAAGCGACCTCGCCTCGCGAGGTGACCGCCCATGCTGACCGGCCATCCCCCGGAGTCAGAGCTGCTGACCCTGCTGCGCGTGGGCCGCATCCAGGCCCCCGAGCGCCTCGAGGCCACCAACATCCTGATCGCCGGCGGCCGTATCGCGGCGCTCGGGCGCGACCTGGACGTGCCGACGGGCTGGCCGGTGCGGGTGGTGGAGGCCCCGGACCTGATCGCCGTGCCCGCCTTCATCGACCAGCACGTGCACGTGACCGGCGGTGGCGGCGAGGGGGGCGGCGGATCACGCTGCCCGGAGATCACCGCCCAGGAGATCGCGGCCATGGGTATCGGCACCGTGGTGGGGGTGCTGGGCACCGACGGCATCAGCCGCTCGCCGGCGGACCTGCTGGCCAAGGTGCGCGACCTGCGCGCCGAGGGGATCGCCGCCTACATGTACACCGGATCCTATCGCGTGCCGCCGCCGACTCTCACCGGCGACCTGCAACGCGACCTGGCCTGGATCCCCGAGGTCATCGGCCTGGGGGAGATCGCGATCTCGGATCACCGCTCGAGCCAGCCCCGCCAGGACGAGCTCGAGCGGCTGGTCAGCGAGGTCCGGGTCGGCGCCATGCTGGCCGGCAAGCGCGGCATCTGCCACTTCCATGTCGGCGACGGCCCGCGGGGGCTTGAGCCACTGCGCCGGCTGCTCACCGACACGGAGATTCCCGCCGAGCAGGTGATTCCCACCCATGTGAACCGCCACCGCGCCCTCCTCGAGGAGGCCGCCGACTATGCGCTGACCTTCAATGCCTGCGTGGATGTGACCGCCTTCGACGACGCCGACGAGGACGACCTGAGCGGCTTCGGTGCGGTGGCGTGGTTGCTTGCGCGCGGCGTGCCGGTCGAGCGCATCACCCTGAGCTCCGACTGCAATGGCAGCCTGCCCGAGTTCGATGCCCAGGGTGGCTACCTCGGCATGCGGGTGGCGCGCAACGCCACCCTGATCGCCGACTGGCAACGCCTGGTGCACGAGCAGGTACTGACACTCGATCAGGCCCTGGGCCTGATCTCGGGGAATGTGGCTCGGGTGCTGGGGCTGCACGAGCACAAGGGCCGCCTGGCCGTGGGCTTCGATGCCGACGTGACCCTGCTCGACAGCGCCCTCACGCCGCAGCAGACCTACGTGACGGGGCGCTGTGTCTATTCCCAAGATTCACCGCGCTAGAAGGTTCAACACGCTAGGTAGTTGGCTTCGCAGGCCACGCCCTTCAGCTCAGCAGCCGCTCGAGGCCGAGCCAGGCCAGGCGCAGCGACAGCAGGGTGAGCACCCCTTTGAAGATCCCGTCGAAGTGCGCCTCGCTGAGCCGCTTGAGCAGGCGAAGGCCCAGCCAGGTGCCGGCGAGCCCCGCGCCGATCATCGCCGCCATCAGCCAGAGCCAGTCGTGGAAGACGAAGCCGGCCACCCCGAACACGAAGGCCTTGGTGAGATGCTGAAGGCTCATGCAGGCGGAGAAGGTCGCCACCCGCGCCATGCGCTCGGGCTGGGCATGCTTGATGAAGGCGCCGACCAGCGGACCGCTGGCGCCGATCAGGCTCGAGAGCAGGGTGGTCACGGCGCCGGCCAGCAGGGTGCCGGTGCGCCCCAGCACCCGGGCCGGCGGCGACGGCCCCCAGCAGGAGAACAGCACGAAGCCGGCGATGGCGAGCTCCAGCACGCCCGCCGGCAGCCGCACCAGCAGCCAGGCGGCGAGCAGGGCACCGAGCACCACCCCCGGCAGGAAGGATACGATCACGCGTCGATCGATATGCCGCCAGGTGAGGCTCGCCCGGCCGGCATTGGAGCCCAGCTGCACCATGCCATGTACCGGGATCAGGGCCGCGGCCGGCATCACCTGGGCCATGGCGATGATCAGCAGGGTGCCGCCGCCGATGCCGGCACTCGCCGAGAGCATCGAGGTCAGTATCGACAGGGCCACCAGGCCCAGGTTGAGCCAGGCGGGCAGAGGAGAGAGCAGATCGAGCAGGGGCATGGGCGCCGTCCGGTGGCCAAGGGCGCTTCACTATAGCAAGACACGACGCCGGCTCGAGCACTGCGCCCGCAGCTGAAAACGGAGGATGTCGCCGCGCCGCCCTGCTTCCGCCATCCTGCTCGCCGTATCGGCCGAGCTGGCACAGCGCCAGAACAACTACAACGGCGTCAGATGAGGGATCTGAAGGGATTCATCCGGGCCTCTTGGCAATTGGCCGGGACCACCTATGCCCAAGCAGGCTCCAGATGAACACCCTTCCGAGAGAGATCGCTGTCAGGCGTCAGAGAAATCGAGGGCATGTTGAAGCACGGGCCAAGCCGGTTCTCCCTCGCGGGTGGTCACTCCATCGACAAACTCCTGAATGCGCTCGGGGTGCTGGCGAATCCACGCCTGCGCTACGTCTTCAGGATCCCGCCCCTCATGGCTGTACCCTCGAATCATGGCACTCTGATCATCGGCCGTGAAGGCCAACTGCTCGAGTAGCTGCCTGGCATTGGGATGCGACTCGGCAAAGGCTGGGTTGAGCAGGGTACGGATTTCGGTGTGCCCACCGTTGGCGCCCCACATACCCTGAGGGTCATCCAAGTAAACCATGTCATATTCGACGTTCATCCAGTGCGGCGTCCAGGCATGAAAGACGACCCACTCCTGCTCCTCGATGGCATGCTCAACGGCGCTTAGCATGCCGGGTGTGGACGTCTCGCTCAGGGACCAGTCACCGAGGCCGTAGGTATCGTTATCCAGTTCCCGATGCAGTATATCGCTCGCACCTGAGCCCACTTCAATGGAATAGATCCTGCTATCGAAACGGGCGGCATCAGCGTCCAGATCCTCAGTCGAGGTGACGCCGGCTTCAGCCACATAACGCGGAACGGCAAGGCCGATACGCCCCCCTTCAACGTTACTCCCAATATCCAGCAGCGTGCCTCGTTCAACATGCTTGTCGTAAATGCTTTGTTGGTTTGGCAGCCAGCCCGCCAAAAAGACATCTACGTCACCGAGTCGCAGGGCCTCGTAAGTAATGGCCACGGAGACTTCCTGTTGGCTCGTTTGATACCCCAGGTTATCCAGCAGAGTCGATACGACAGCTGTCTTGACGGTTACACCAGGCCAAGGTGGCACGGAGAACCTGACATCGGCACTCTCCGATGCCATCGATGACGGCGTCATCAAGAATGATGAAATGGCCAATGTAGAAGCGGCCATGCAAGAAGGCAGAAAAACACGCGATTCTTTCACACAAACTCCTCAGTGGTAATAATTCGAGTAAAACGTTTGCCTCGCGGATTGCTATGATGGTTTACGCGAAACGTCGGTGATGTCATGTAGCGAACAGCGCCACTTCTTCTTCACTCCCATTCACTCCCAGAGCCCCTCAGCGGCTCTTGGAAAGACGCAACGAGCCAGTCACGAAATTTTTTCGCCTCTCGCGAGAGCGAGTGACCGGGACGTGTCAGCAGGAAGAGCCCCTCCTCCACTGTTAAACGCAACTGAAAAGGGGCAACCAGGCGACCGCTATCAAGGAGACCCTGAAATTGCGGTAAACGCCCCAGCGTCACGCCACGCCCATTTTCGGCGATGGTCGCCGCCACCATCTCGCTGTCCAACTGAAGGGTATTGAGCTCCTTCAGCTTCCCGGCAGCATGGCTCTCAAGCCAGTCAGGCCACCCTCGTTCATAGCCGAATACATGCAACAGCGGATACTGGTGCAATAGCCCAATCGCATCGTCGTCGAACGACTCTCCACATAACTCCGGTGCCACCATCGGTGTCACCACATCATGGGACAGGCGCTCGCTGTTATAGCCGGCCCAGCTGCCGAGACCATGGCGTATCTCGAGTTCGGCAGTCATCGATTCATTATCTGCCGGCCATACACCCGTGATGATGCGTAACGGTATCTCCGGGTGAGCGCATTGAAACTCATGCAGCCGCGGTGCCAGCCACAGACTCGCCAGCGATGCCGGAAAGCGAACCGTCAACGGCGGCCGCTGGCTGTGGAAGAGATCGCCGACGCCGAGTTCCAGCATATCCAGCGCGCCTGTCACGCTGGGGAGCAAGGCCGCACCTGCATCGGTCAACAAGATCCCGCCATGGACACGCTGAAAGAGCGCATCCCCGAGCCAGTCCTCCAGCAACCTGACGTGCTGACTGATCGCCGAAGGGGTCAGCGCCAGCTCGTCGGCAGCGGCCGTGAAACTCAGCAACCTGGCCGACGCTTCGAAGGTACGAAGCCAGGTGAGAGAGGGTAGTGACCGGTGCAATTTTGTATCCCTCTTTTCAAGATTAAAAAGACTTAATAGCGACCGTACTTCTTCATGTTTCCTGCCCAGAAAGACAGCTGATGATGGCTGAATCACCTCGACAGCTGACACCAGGACGGTCACCAGTATAGAAGAGTAAAGCGAGGAAAAGTCATGCCATATACCACGATAAATTTTCCCCTCCAGGGGGAAAATTTATCGTTTGTTGAGGACCGCCCCCCTCCCTAGGATTTCTGCATTCGACGGCTCTGGCCCAGCCACATGTGTGAGCCGTAGTTCCTGTCAACGAATCATGGAGCCCCGATGCATGAATGAGCAGATCCTGGAAGCAGCCACGCCAACTGCCCAATGTCACCACACCGTGACCGCTCTAGAACGGCGTGATCGCGACCTGGTCGTGCATTGGGCGGATGGCCACGCGAGTCGCTTCAATGTCCTGTGGCTACGTGACAACTGCAGCAGCGGCGGCGACAAGCTCTCCGCAATCCGCAGCTTCAGCCTCGACAGGGTGGACCCGGAACTGAGCATCGCCGATGCCAAGGTCACAGCCGAGGGCGACATCGAGCTCACCTGGTCCCCCGAGCCCCACCGCTCGACATTCTCGTCCACCTGGCTTCGGTCACACTGCTACGAGCCATCGAGCCGCCAGGCGCGCAAGCGTCGCCCCGAGCTGTGGAACCGCACGGAGCGGCAACACGACTGGCCCAGGGTGGACTTCGATACCGTCCGCGCCAGTCAAGCGGGACACCTCGCCCTGCTGGAATCCGTGGCCGACTATGGCTTCGTCCTGGTGGACAGCGTCCCGGCCACTGCCGAGGGCACCGAAGAGCTCGCCAGCTATATCGCCTATATCCGCGAGACCGACTTCGGGCGCATCTTCGACATCGTCTCGGAGCCTAACGTCTGGGACCTTTCACAGTCCGAACAGGCACTGCACCCGCATACGGATGACCCCTACCGCTATTCGCCCCCGGGGATCAGCATGCTGCACTGCCTGCAGGCGAGTGAATCCGACGGAGGCATCTCCCAGATCGTGGACGGCTTCGCGGTCTGTGAGGCGCTGCGTCACCAAGATCCTGCCGCTTTCGAGCTACTCGCCACCACCCCGATGCCGTTCGTGCGCTACCGGGAGGACCCGGTTCCCCAGGGCGCCGATGTCCACCTGCGCGCCCTGGCGCCGATCATCAAGCTGGATCGTGACGGGGAGGTCTGTGGTTTCCGCTTTCACGAGCGCTCCATCGCGCCGCTCGACATCGCCCCCACGGCCATGGATGACGTCTACCGTGCCCTGATCAAGCTCGCCACCCTCGTCTACAGCGAGGAGTTCATGGTCAGCCGCCAGCTCGCCCCGGGGCAGGCGATCGTCTTCGACAATCAGCGCGTGCTGCATGGCCGCACGGGCTTCGAGGGCCTGACCCAGCGCCGTCATATGCGCATCTGCACGACGGACCGTGACCAGTTCCATAGCCGGCTGCGGCTCCTGCTTTCCCGGGAAGGCCGCGAGGGCGCCCACTTCGAGCTGCCCAATGGTGCGGTCTGAACCGTCTCACCAACCTCTCGGGAGGCCCTCTATGATGCGCGAACACCCCGTGGCCATCGTCACGGGCGGCGCGGGCGGTATCGGCCTGGAAATTGCTCGTGGCCTGCTGGCCCATGGACATACCGTCTACCTCACGTCTCGCGATGCGGAAGCCGCCAAATGTGCCTCCGCTACGCTCGTCGCCGAAATGCCGGCGGGCACTCCGCTACCCTATGCCCTCGATGTGACGGACCACGAGGGCCTCGCCGACCTGATCGAGCTGCTGACGCAGCGTCACGGGCGATTGGATGTGCTGGTCAACAATGCCGGGATCTATCTCGAGGCCCCCCATCGACAACCGGCCCGACCCACGCTGGCCCTGGAGCAGCCGGTGGCGATGGTGCGTGAGAGCCTGGACACCAATCTGCTCGGCGCCTATCGCCTGACCCAGCTCGTCGTGCCCCTGATGCAACGCCAGCAATTCGGCCGGGTGGTCAATGTATCGAGCGGGTCCGGGCAGCTGGCCGACATGGGCGGTGGCGACGTCGGCTACCGACTGTCCAAGGCCGCTCTCAACGCCATGACGCGCGTCTTTGCCGCGGAGCTCGCCGACAGCGGCATCCTGGTCAATGCCATGTGTCCCGGTTGGGTCCAATCCGATGTCGGCGGCCCGGCGGCGCCCCTGACGCCCGCCGAGGGCGCGGATACCGCTATCTGGCTAGCCACTCTGCCCGAAGACGGCCCGACCGGTGGCTTCTTTCGCCATCGCGCCCCCATCGCCTGGTAACCAAAAGGAGTACTGCTACATGTCCTACCAAGAATCGCTACCCGGAAAGTACGGCGCAGATACCACCCTGCCCCTGCAACGGCTGCATATCGCCGGCCGCTACGTGGATGCCTCTAGCCAGGAGGTCTTCGACACGGTCAATCCGGCCACCAACGAGGTGATCTGTCAGGTACAGCAGGCTGGCGAGGCCGATGTAAACCACGCCGTCGCAGCGGCGCAGGAAGCCTTCAAGACCTGGTCGCGCACCCCCGCCGTGGAACGGGGCAACATCCTGCGCCGAGCGGCCCAGCTCCTGCGCGAACGCAACGACGAGCTGGCGGAGCTCGAGACGCTGGACACGGGCAAGCCGATTCAGGAGACCCGTGAGGTCGATATCATCACCGGCGCCGAGGTGCTGGAATACTATGCCGGCCTGGCCCAGTCCCTGCACGGCGATCATATCGACCTGCCGCCCGAGGCCTTCGCCATGATGCGCCGTGAACCCCTCGGGGTCTGCGCCGGCATCGGGGCATGGAACTATCCGATCCAGATCGCCATGTGGAAGGCTGGGCCGGCGCTGGCTTGTGGCAACACCATGGTGTTCAAGCCAGCGGAGCTCACTCCGCTGACGACCCTCAAGCTGGCGGAAATCTTCGCCGAGGCGGGACTGCCGGCCGGCGTTTTCAATGTGGTGCAAGGCGATGGCCGCACCGGGCAACTGCTGAGCCGCCACCCCGGGGTAGCCAAGGTCACGCTCACCGGCGAGGCCGAGACCGGCAAGCTGGTCATGGCCGATGCCGCCACCAGCAGTCTCAAGCACGTGACCTTCGAGCTGGGCGGAAAATCGCCGCTGATCATCTTCGATGACGCCGACATGGAGAGCGCCGTCAACGCCGCCCTGTTCGCCAACTTTTTTTCTGCCGGCGAGGTCTGTTCCAACGGCACCCGCGTCTTCGTCCAGCGGGGCATCTACGACGCCTTCGTCGCCCAGTTGCGCCCGCGGGTCGAGCAGATGCGCATCGGCGACCCCTTCGACCCGGAGACTCAGGTCGGCGCTCTGATCAGCCGCAGTCACCTGGACAAGGTGATGAGCTATATCGAAGACGCCAACGCCGGTGAGGCGGTACACGTGGTCGGCGGCGAGCGGCTGACGGACGGTCCGCTCGGGCGTGGTAATTTCGTGATGCCGGCGATCTACGCCGACTGTCGCGACGACATGCGCTTCGTGCGCGAGGAAATCTTCGGGCCGGTGATGGCGGTGTTGCCCTTCGACGACGAGGCAGAAGTGCTCGAACGCGCCAATGACACCCGCTATGGGCTGTCAGGAGCCGTCTTCACCCAGGACTTCGCGCGGGCACATCGCGTGGCCCACGAGATCCAGGCCGGCTCGGTGTGGATCAACGACTACAACGCCCTGCCGCCCGAGATCCCCTTCGGTGGGTACAAGCACTCCGGCCTCGGTCGCGAGAATGGCTTGCAAGCCATCGAAACCTACACCCAGATCAAGACGATCTACGCCAACCTCGGCAAAGTGCCCCGTGTCTACTGACCTTGCCCAGGCCGGCAGCCACGCTGTCGGCCATCTTTCTTCAACGGATGATGGCTCATGCCCAAACGCCAGATATACGATTTCATCATCGTGGGCGCCGGGACGGCGGGTTGCGTCCTCGCCAATCGGCTTTCAGAAGATCCGGACTGCCGTGTTCTTCTATGTGAAGCCGGGCCACGGGATAGCTCATGGACCCTCAGGATGCCGGCCGGGCTTCGCTCGGTATTCAAGCCCACCAATCGCTTCAACTGGTGGTTCCAGACGACACCTCAGGCTCATCTGAACGGGCGCCGCATCCAGCAGCCCCGGGGCAAGACCCTGGGCGGCTCCTCGTCGATCAATGGCATGACCTTCCTGCGCGGCCATCCCCGCGACTACGACGAGTGGGCCGAGCTCGGCTGTTCAGGCTGGTCCTATGCGGATTGTCTGCCTTACTTCAAGCGACTCGAGCGCTGCGACCATGGCGATGCGAGCTACCGTGGCCGCTCAGGCCCGGTGGGAGTCCAGCGTCAGGAACGGCTAGGTGAACTCAATCGAGCCTTCCTGGCGGCTGGTGCCGAGGCGGGCTTTGCCAAGACCGAAGACCCCAATGGTGCCAACCAGGAAGGCTTCTGCCGCTTCGACATGAGTGTGCGCGATGGCCTGCGCTCCAGCGCCGCGCGTAGCTATCTTCACCCGGTGGCCGACAGGCCGAACCTGGAGGTACTGACGCAGGGGCGGGTGCAGCGCATCATTACCGAGAATGGCCGAGCTACCGGCATCGAGAGCGAGTGCCAAGGCAGGCGAGTGAAATACCACGCCGAGCGCGAAGTCATCCTCAGCGCCGGGGCCTTTGGTAGCCCTCACTTGCTCATGCTCTCCGGTATCGGCCCCGCCGACCACCTGCGCGAGCATGCCATCGACGTAGTGCAGGACCTCCCCGGCGTCGGCGAGAACCTGCAGGACCATCTCGAGGCCCACGTGCAGGTGGAGACCGACCGCCCCGTCTCGCTCAACGCCGAGCTCCGACCACACCGAATGCTCTGGACCGGTGTGCAGTGGTTTGCCTTCAAGCGCGGGGTCGCCGCCGTCAACCAGTGCCATGTCGGCGCCTTCCTCAGCAGCGACTCGGCCGACGACCGGCCTAATATCCAGTTTCACTTCTTCCCGGTCTTCTTCGGCAACGACTGGCTGCCCAGTACCAGCGTCCATGGCTACCGATTGGGCGCCGGCCCCATGCGACCGACGAGTCGAGGCACGGTACGGCTAAACTCCGCCGACCCGTCCGAGGCCCCACTGATCGACCCTAACTACTTGGCGACACAGGAAGACCGGCAACAGATGCGGGAAGGCCTCGCGCTCGCCCGGGAAACGCTCGCGCAACCCGCATTCGCGGCCTACCACGAGCGAGAAACCTCTCCGGGCCCGGAGATTAGAGACGATGCGGCCCTGGATGCCTTCATTCGCGATCACAGCGCCAGCGCCTATCACCCCTGCGGCACCTGCAAGATGGGGCTGGCCAGTGATCCCCTGAGCGTGGTGACACCGGACCTGCGAGTGAAAGGCGTGAAAGGGCTCAGGGTCATCGATGCCTCCATCATGCCCCGTATCGTGGGCAGCAACATCAACGCCCCCACCTTCATGATCGCGGAGCGGGGAGCCGACCTGATTCGCCATGGCTAAGGGCCGCGCCCAGCCTCAATCACTACCGGCTCATTGGCACTAGGCGAGATGGTGTGAGGCTTGAGCCCCCGCGCTGCCCGCTTCAGGCCAACCTGCGATGGACCCAAAAAAACGCCCCCTGGGCCAATGGCGCCAGGGGGCGATGGTCAACGACCGAGCCGCGAGAACCATCCCCGCGGCCATGGCCTAGGCTTCGCGCTTGCGCGGCTGATCGATCAGCCCCTGCTCGCGAGCCATCGCGTAGGCGGCCTGCGGGCCGGTCCACAGCGAGGGCAGCAGCACCAGCGACACCGGGATGGCGGTGATCACGATGAACTGCTGCAGGGCGCTGATCTGGCCGGCGCCCATGTACAGAAGGATCGCCGCCATCAGCGCCATGGCGATGCCCCAGAAGGCGCGGATCAGCGGGTTCGGCGCGTCATGGCCGGCCCCGACGACGGAGATCGCATAGCTCATCGAGTCGCCGGTGGTGGCGACGAAGATGGTGGTCAGCAGCAGGATCGCCACCGCCATCAGCGAGCCGCCCGGCAGCGCCTGGGCCACGGTCAGGGTCGCCACGTCGAACTGGAAGCTGTTGAGGGCTTCGGTCAGGTCGATCACGCCGGTCAGCTGGTAGAAGATGCCCGAACCGCCCAGCAGGGTGAACCACACGGTGGTGGCAACCGGTGCCATCACGGCCACGGCGAGGATCATCTGACGGATGGTGCGGCCCCGCGAGATGCGGGCGACGAAGATCGCCATCAGCGGGCCATAGCCGATGAACCAGGCGAAGAAGAACACCGTCCACCACTTCATCCACCAGGCCGGGGCCGTCTCGGCGGTCATGGTGGCCATGGAGAAGAAGGAGGTCAGATAGGTGCCGAAGCCCTGGGTGAAGGCATCGGTCAGGAACAGGGTCGGACCGAAGACGAAGATCACCGCGGCGATCGCCAGCGCCAGGAAGACGTTGAAGCGGCTGAGCACCTGGATGCCGCGATGGATGCCGGTCATCGCCGAGGTGACGTAGATCGCACCGAGCACGGCCAGCACGGCAAGCTGACTGCCGTAGCCCTCGGGCAGGCCGAACAGCTCATGCAGGCCGAAGCTGACCTGGGTGGCCAGGAAGCCGATCGGCCCCACAGTGCCGGCGACCACGGCGATCACGCACAGGGCATCGACCAGGCCGCCCAGCGGGCCGCTCATCAGGCGCTCGCCGAGTACCGGCGTGAGCAGGGTGCGCGGCTGCATCGGCTGGCCCTTCACGTAGTGGGCATGGGCCATGACCACCGCGGTCAGGGTGCCGAGCACCGCCCAGGCGAGGAAACCCCAGTGCATGAAGGACTGCGCCAGGGCGCCGGCGACCGCCTCGGCGGTGCCCGCCTCGGTGTCGAAGGCCGGCGGCGTGACCACGAAGTGATAGACCGGCTCGCCGGCGGCGAAGAAGACGCCACCGCCAGCAAGCAGGGTGCACATGATCATCGACAGCCACTTGAAGGTGCTGAGCTCCGGCGTCTGGAGGTTGCCCACCTTGGCGTTACCGGCCGGCGACATGGCCACACCGATGCCGATGAAGAAGGTCAGCAGCAGCAGGAGCTGGAAGTAAGAGCCCAGGGTGCGGGCGGTCCAGGCGAAGCCGGCGCTGATGCCGTTGGCGACCATGTCGATGTCATACAGCGACAGGGCGATGAAGGCGACGATGAAGCCGACACTCAGGACGAGCACCACCGGGTCGCCCAGGCGAGGGCCGGCCTCGCGGGTCTCGGAGTGACTAGAACGGGCTGGTTGGGTCATGGAAAACCTTTGGTTGGGATGTCATCGCATCGCCCGGAAAACCGCAGGCAGGCGTTCGATGAGCGAGCATGGCAACGCCGATGGCGTCAGGGAGCGATCACTGATGGAGAAATCGGGGATGACGAAATCCGGGATCAGTGGTGAGCGTTCGCGAGCGAGAGGGGCCTTTCGTTCACGGAGCCTCCTGACGTGGCGAGAGAGCGGATGGAGTGGCCTGCAAGGCCAGCGGGAATCGGCAAGCCGATTGGAAAACCGCGCAGTATAACGGCGGATCTGCCAGCCTTCAAACTTTCTTGAACGCCCGCTCAATATCGAAGCCTCGTCGGATCGGCTAGACTGCGCGGTCTTTTCTCGCGTTTCACGCCTCGTTCTTGTCACTGCTTTTTGTCACCGATGGAGCCCTGGCTACATGACCGCCGACCTCGACCACGATGCCCTCCAGGCCCTGCTCGACCGCCTCAGTAAGGAGGCGCCCCGCTGCTTCAACGAGGGCAGGGTCGCCGACTACATTCCCGCCCTGGGGGAGGTCGACCCGGACCGCTTCGGCATCGCCGTCTGCCATGTCGACGGCCGGGTGCAGGTCGCCGGCGACGCCCACACGCGCTTCTCGATCCAGTCGATCGTCAAGGTGCATGCGCTGGTGCTGGCCATGCAGCGCCTGGCGCCCGAGGAGATCTGGTCCCGGGTCGGCCGTGAGCCCTCGGGCCAGGCCTTCAACTCGATGGTGCAGCTCGAGGTAGAGCAGGGCGTGCCGCGCAATCCCTTCATCAACGCCGGCGCGCTGGTGGTCACCGACCTGCTGGTGTCGCGCATCGTGGCCACCCAGTACACCCTGCGCGAGCACCTGCGGCGGCTATCCGGCAGCGACGACGTCGGCTTCGACGAGCGGGTGGCGCGCTCGGAGATGGATCACAAGGCCCGCAACGCGGCGCTGGCCTACCTGATGCAGGCCTACGGCAACCTGCACGCCGAGGTCGAGACGGTGCTCGACACCTACTTCCATGGCTGCTCGGTGGCGATGAACTGCGTGGAGATGGCGCGCAGCGTGGCCTTCCTGGCCAATGGTGGCGTAAACCCGCTGGACGGCAGCCGGGTGGTCTCGCCGGTGCAGACCCGCCAGCTCAACGCCCTGCTGCTGACCTGCGGCCTCTATGACGCCGCCGGCGACTTCGCCTGGCGGGTCGGCCTGCCCGGCAAGAGCGGCGTCGGTGGCGGCATCATCGCCATCCTGCCCGGGCGCATGAGCATCTGCGTGTGGTCGCCGCGCCTGGACGGCTACGGCAACTCGATCGCCGGCCGCCATGCCCTCGAGGGCCTGGTCGAAGGCATCGGCTTCTCGCCGCTAGGCTGACGGGCCGCCGACCAGCCGCGCCTTGAGTCGCTCGACGGCGCGCTCTGCCCGAGCCGACAGCGGCCACTCGGCGCGGTGCAGGAGCCACAGGGTATCGACCACCACCGGCTCGCCCTCGACGACCCGGATCGCCTCGGGGTGCGGGTAGGCCTCCCGGGCGAAGCGCGGCAGCACGCTGAAGCCGAGCCCCTGAGCCACCGGCTCGAGAATCAGGCCGATCTGGTTGGTGAAGCCGCGACAGGGTAGCCGCCGCACCCCGGGGTTGCCGGGGAAGCGGCGGCTCAGCAGCCGGGTGGCCATGTCATGGCCGTCGGGATGATCGATGAAGCCGAGCCGCTCAAGGTCTGCCCAGCTCTCGATCTCGACGCCCGCCGGCACCACCAGCTCCAGCGCCTCCCGGGCGAACAGCGAGACCGCGAGGCGCGGGTCCTCCGGGCGCTGGGTGGCGAGCCCCAGCTCCGCACGATTATCGAGCACCGCCGCGATGACCTCGGCGGTGGGGGCGAAGCGATGGCGGATGGCCAGCCCCGGGGCCTCGTGCTGAAGCGCCAGCAGGTGGGGATAGATGGCAAGGCCGATACTGCCCGGGGTGATCAGGGAAAGCTCGCCCTGGCTAGCGTCATCGCCGGCCAGGCGCTGCTTGAGGCGCTGATCGGCGGCCTGCATCTCCCGCTGGTAGTCGAGCAGCGCATGGCCCGCCGGGGTCAGTTCGAGCCCCCGGGGCTGGCGCAGCAGCAGCGGCCCGAGCCGGGCCTCCAGGTGCTTGATGTGCTGGCTGACCGCGGCCTGAGTCAGGTCCAGGCGCTCGGCGGCGCGGGTGAAGTTGCCCAGTTCCACCAGGGTCTCGAAGGTGCGCAGCCACTGAGGCTGAAGCATAAGCATCTCTTATCACGATCATAACGGCATGGTGGTTTTGATTATGGCGACCGACGCCTAGTATGCAAGGCGTTCACTTCCTTTCGCCTTACGGCAGGAGACAGCATCATGAGTCAGGTCTATCCCCGCACCTTCTCCCACATCGGCATCTCGGTGCCCGACGTCGAGGCCGCCCTCAAGTTCTACACCGAGGTCCTCGGCTGGTACGTGATCATGGAGCCGACCACCATCGTCGAGGACGACTCGGCCATCGGCGTGATGTGCTCCGACGTCTTCGGCCCGGGCTGGGGCTCCTTCCGCATCGCCCACATGTCCACCGGCGACCGGGTCGGCGTCGAGCTGTTCGAGTTCAAGGATCAGGAAACCCCGGAGAACAACTTCGAATACTGGAAGACCGGCGTCTTCCACTTCTGCGTCCAGGACCCGGACGTCGAGGGGCTGGCCGAGCGCATCGTCGCCGCCGGCGGCAAGCAGCGCATGCCGGTACGCGAATACTTCCCCGGCGAGAAGCCATTCCGCATGGTCTACATGGAAGATCCGTTCGGCAACATCCTCGAGATCTACAGCCACAGCTACGAGCTGACCTATGCCGCCGGGGCCTACGCCTCCTGATCGAGGCGCCGGCACCAGGCCGGGTCAGCCCCCGGCCATCAACGCAAAAGGCCCGCTCCGAGGAGCGGGCCTTTCTTGTTCCTGATCCAGGGCCTGAGCGTTACGTTTTCGCTCAGGCGCGGATCAGCTCACCTTGTGCCATTCGAAGGCCTGGAACGGCTGGTCGACCGGCGTCTCGGCCAAGTGGTTGGTGTAGTTGCTCATCACCTTCTGGGCGAGGCCCAGCACCACTTCCAGCACCTGACGCTGGGTGTAGCCGGCGGCCAGGAAGTCGTTGACCGCGGAGGCATCGACGTTGCCGCGGTTGCGCACCATGGCCAGGGTGAAGGTGCGCAGGGCCTCGAGCTTGTCGCTGGGCAGCGGCGTCTCGTTGCGCAGCGCCTCGGTGATGGCGTCATCGACCTTCATCGACTTGGCGATGGCGGTATGGGCCGGCACGCAGTAGTGGCACTCATGCTCGACGTTGATGGTCTGCCAGACCACGGTCTGCTCGTCGGCATCGAAGCTCGAGTCCAGGAACAGCTGGTGCAGCTGCTGATAGCCCTCGAGCAGGCCCGGCGCCTCGGCCATCACCGCATGCAGGTTGGGGATCATGCCGAAGGCATTGACGGAATTCTCGAGCAGCGGCTGGCTTTCCGCGGGGGCCGTGGTCTTGTCGTGCAGGGTATAGGAGCTCATGTAGTACCTCGTTGCCTTGAGTCACGAATCGATGGAGCAGAGAAGCGCCGAACGTATTTTTGAGCGATCGCTCAAATCAGGACATGACACTTCCTGCCGTTGATGTGTCTTCAGGCTAACTGGATTTGAGTGATCACTCAAGATAAAATTTGAGCGTTCACTCAAGATTCATCCGGTCGCCGCCGCGGCCGCCAGGACGCGCCCATGCCACGCCAGACCCGCCACGACCGTCAGCACTCCCTGGATCAGGCCCTCGCCCTGTTCTGGCGCAAGGGCTATCACGCCGCCTCGCTGAAGGATCTCGAGGGCGCCCTCGACATGCGCCCGGGCAGTATCTATGCGAGCTTCGGCAGCAAGGAGCGGCTGTTCGGCGAGGTGCTCGACCGCTACGGCCGCCAGGGACTGGTGGAGCTCGAGCGCACCCTGGCCGCCAACCCCTCGCCACTGGGCGGCCTGGCCGACTACCTGCGGCTGCTGGGTGGCCTGCGGGACACCCCCAGACCCTGCCATGCCTGCCTGCTGATGAAGACGCTGCTGGAGCTCGGCGCGGAGGGCGTCAACGCCCGCCTCGCCCGGGAGCTGCTGGACGGCATGGAGGCGCGCTTCACCGCCGCCTTCGAAGCCGCCCGGGAGGCCGGCGAACTCGCCGATGACGCCCCCGCGCGCCAGCCGGCCCGGCTGGCCCGCCGCTACCAGACCATGATCATGGGGCTACGCGCCCAGGCCGAGCGCGCGACCGACGCAGCCGAGCTCCACGCCCTGGCCGACGATCTCGCCGACGACCTGCTCACCCTGAGCGCTCGCCGCCACTGACCCTTCTTAGCCAGGCGCCCCACTGGGGATAGCACCCAGCGGACGAGGGCGATCCCGGATAAGCATCGGCCTGACATCAGGGCCTTGTGCCACGCAGCGCGGTGGCACGGGGCGGCTCGCCGAAGCGCCGCCGATAGGCTCGCGAGAAGTGGGCCAGGTGCGAAAAACCGGCGGCATAGGCGGCTTCGGTCACGCTGGAGTGGCTGTCGGCGAGGATGCGCTGGGCGTGGTCCAGGCGCATCCCGAGGTAGCACTGCTTGGGGGTCTCGCCGAAGTGGGCGGCGAACTGCCGGGTCAACTGCCGCTGCGACTGCCCCGCCAGCCGGCAGATCTCCGGAACCCCCAGCGCCTGGGCCAGGTTGGCCTCCATCACCGCCAGGGCGCGCACCACGCTGCGAGGCAGCGACGGATCCCCGCGGCGCTCGCGCCCCGTGGCGATGCCCTCGCCTCGCTGGTAGCCGATCTGTCGCCCCACGGCATCGGCCAGGGAGGGCCCATAGCGCCTCTCGACCCATGACAGCATCAGGTCGATGCCGGCCGCGCCCCCTGAGCCGGTGAGGCGGCCTTCCTCCCATTCGTAGAGCGCCGAGCTCACCGTGAGCTCGGGAAACTCCTGATGAAAGGCCGGCACGCTCTCCCAGTGCATGGCCACCCGATAGCCTTGCAGGACCCCGGCACGGGCCAGGATGAAGGGCGCCGTATCGAGCCCGCCCAGCCAGGCCCCATGGGCCGCAAGCCATCTCAGCACCGCCCGGTCCTCGGCCTCGACGGTGGCCTCCGGCTCGTAGGAGGACACCACCATCAAGCGGCTCTCCGAGGCCAGGTGATCCCGCCGCGCGTCCTGGCACAGGCTATCGAGCCGCCCGTCCACATCGATGCGCACGCCATTGCTGGCCACCACCGCCTGCCCGTCTGAGGACAGCAGCCGCCAGGCGAACAGGTCACGGCCGAACCGATTGGCGACCCGAAGGGGCTCGAGCAGACAGAACAGCGTCAGCATCGAGAACTTGGGCAACAGCCAGACGTTGAGGGTCAGCTCAGCATCGTCAGGCGCCAGCAACGGCGGCGAATCGGGCCTTACGTAGGGCCAGGAAGTATCGGTCATGAGGCCATTTGTATCATGAATAAGGCGAAAAAGATCAAATAACCGCCGTTCTCCGGCGTTAGGGTAGCGACGTCGCCCTCAATCAACGGGGCCATCGCCCCCTCAGCGGAGAACCCAGTGTCATGAGCATCAGCGGCCATCTCAGCCGGTCAGCCGACGGGCAGCAGCTTCACCTTCACTACGCCGGGAACGACCTCGAACTGGATGCCCTGTGGCTGCGAGAGCGCGCCCCGGATGCCGACACCCTCGACCCGCAGACCGGTCAACGCCTGATCGAGGCCGCCGAGCTGCCACTGGACCTGGGGGTCCTGGAGGCCAGCGTCGATGGCGACCGGCTCGAGATCCGCTTCAGCGACGGCCACCAGAGCCGCTTTTCCCTGGCGGCCCTGTGCGAGGAGATGGCGCCGGCAGACGAACTGGCCGGCCGCCAGCTGTGGGATTCAAGCCTCGGCGAGATTCCCCACAGTAGCTTTGCCGAAGCCCTGAACGACGACGATGCCCTGCTCGACCTGCTGGAAAACCTGCATCGTTTCGGCTTCGTGCGGGTCGATGGGGTACCCGACGAGGCAGACGGCATGCAGACCCTGATGCCGCGTATCGGCCCGCAGCGGCGCACCAACTGGGGCGGCGTCGCCGACGTCAAGTCGGTGGCCAATGCCTATGACCTGACCATGACCCAGCGCGGGCTCGAGCCCCACACCGACAACCCCTATCGTGATCCGATCCCCGGTTTCGTCTGGCTGCACTGCCTGGCCAATGCCGCCGACGGCGGGGACAACATCGTGGTCGATGGCTTCCGCGCGGCCCAGCGCCTGCGCGAGGAGGACCCCGAGGCCTTCGCCTGCCTGACCCGCGTGACCCCGGGCTTCCGTTACCACGACGCCACCGCTCGGCTCGAGAGCGAGGGCCCGCTGATCGAGCTCGACGGCCAGGGTCACCTCATGCGGGTGCGCTACTCGAACCGCACCGAGCGCATCACGGCCCGGCCAAGCGCGGAGCTGCGCCGCTATTACGCCGCTCGCCAGGCGTTCTACCGCCTGATCACCTCCGAGGCTCTGACCCTGAACATCAAGCTCGAGCCCGGCCAGATGCTGATCATGGACAACTACCGCTTGCTCCATGGGCGCAAGTCCTTCCACCTGGAGAACGGCGTCCGCCACATGCGCCAGGGCTACGTCGACCAGGACAGCACCGCGAGCCGTCGCCTGGTGTTGCGCGACCAGCGGTCCACTTCACAAGGAGCCACCGCATGAGCCAAGCCTCTCAGCCTTCCGCCCCGATGACCCAGGCCCGCTTTCGCAGCTTCGACGAGGCCCGTCGTGAGGAATGGGCCCTGATCGACGCACGTTTTCGCGACTACCAGGCCGATGCCAGCCGGCGGGTGCTCGCCCATCTGGATCGCCTGCGCGGTGATCACCATGGCTATCCGGTGGACCGCTACGAACATAGCCTGCAGACCGCCACCCGTGCCCTGCGGGCCGGCGCCGACGAGGAAATGGTGGTCTGCGCCCTGCTGCACGACATCGGCGATGACCTGGCCCCGGCGAACCACGCCGAGATCGCCGCCGCGATCCTCGAGCCGTTCATCGACCCGCTGAACGCCTGGATGATTCGCCACCACGAGCTTTTCCAGGGCTACCACTATCGCCACTTCTTCGGCCTCGACCGCCACGCCCGCGACGCCTATCGCGACCACCCGGCGTTCGAGCGCACCGTGCGGTTCTGCGACGACTGGGATCAGACCAGCTTCGATCCCGACTATGACACCCTGCCGCTAGAGACCTTCGTGCCGATGGTCGAACGCGTCCTGGCTCGGACCCCCTTCGATGGCCTGCCCGAGCTGGTGGATGAGCGGGCTGATGAGCAAGAGGATGAGCCGGTCGATCCCCAGACGCGCACATCGACTGCGGCGACGCCCGCCTCGTCATGACCAGGCCCGAGAGGGCCTCGAATGACGGATGACATCGCGACCGCCACCGGGCGGTCAACCTGCCACCCAGGAGACACAACGATATGAACACCATCCGATTGACCACCATGAGCCTGACCCTGCTGGCAGGGCTTGGCTTGGCCAGCCACACCCTGGCCGCCGCCGGCGACCGTGACGACACCCTGCGGATGGTCGTGCCACCCTGGCCCGGGGTCACCGTCAAGAGCGAGATCCTCGCCCAGCTCATCGAACCGCTGGGGTATACCGGCAACAAGCAGGAGCTCAGCTCGACGGTCGGCTACCAGACCCTCGCCACCAACGAAAGCGATGTCTTCCTAGCCGGCTGGATGCCCTCCCAGAAGAACATCTACGACGCTGCCATGGCCAAGGACGCCATCGTCGATCTGGGCAACAACATCAGCGGCGCGCGCATGGGCTTCGCCGTGCCGGGTTACGTTTATGAAGCCGGCATCACCAGCGCCGAACAGCTGGCGGACCCGGACGTCGCCGAGCGCTTCGGCCATACCGTCTACAGCATCGAGAGTGGCTCCAATGTGACCGACATGCTGGAGGGCGCCATCGAGGCCGACACCTACGGCCTCGGCGACTGGGAAGGCATGTCTTCCTCAACGCCCGGCATGCTCAGTGAAGTCGCGGCCGCGCAGCGGGACGAGCGCTGGATCGTCTTCTATGGCTGGACGCCGCACTGGATGGTGCCGGAATACGACAGCCGCATCCTCGACGATCCGGAAGGCGTCTACGGCGCCAACAACGGCCGCAACGACGTCAAGACCATCGTCTCCAAGGCCTACAGCGAGGCCAACCCGAACATGCGTCGCCTGCTCGACCAGTTTGCCTTCACGGCCGACACCCAGAGCGATTTCATTCGCGAATACAGCCTGAAGGAGCATGAACTGGAAGCCGTCGCCCACGACTGGCTGGTCGCCAACCCCGAGAAGGTGGCCGAGTTCCTCGATGGCGTGACGACCCGCGACGGAAAGCCCGCCCTGGCCGCGGTGAAGGCCAGCCTGTGAGCCCTCGCCGCTGACGAGCAGATCGCTGTCCCGAGCTGACCGCCCCCTAGCAAGAACCGGTCAGGCGCAGGCCCGGAGGAGGCTCGAACCACACGCCTCGCTGGCCCTGAGGAAAGCAGGGCAAACACCCGGCCCCAGACGGCAAAAGGCCCGCGACGCCAAGCGTCGCGGGCCTTTTTGGCTGAATCGCCCTGGCGGGCATCAGTAGCGCTTGAGCAGCACCTCCAGTTCGAAGGCCTTACTGGACAGCTCGCCGAAGCTCACCGCCGGCGTCTCGGGAACGGCGGCGCTCGGCCAGGCGGTCATCATGTCTTCATAGGCCTCGACCACCTCCGGGTAGGCCGGACCTTCCACGGCACTCAGGGTCGGCTCCTGGAGCGAGAGCATCTCGCGGCCGACCAGCATGAAGCCGCGGCCATCCTGGTACTCGGGGCCGTTGACGAACTGTTCGCCATCGATGGCCTCGATGTACTCGGCCAGGGCAGTGTTGGTCAACGCCAGCACCACCCGGCTCTGGAAGGTCGCATCCAGCTTGAGGTCAGGCTCGATCGCGTCCTGCGCTGCGTGGATCGCCGCGCGGGCCGCCGCGTACTCGTCTTCCAGGTCCGACCAGGCGCCGCCCTTCTCGGCTTCCTCGGCGACCGCCAGCAGAGCCGGCTTGAGGCCCTCGACGCCACGGGCATCCAGGCCCGCTTCCAGCGAGGTGTAGTACTCGGCGACGGGATGGAAGAAGTGAGCCAGCGCGTTTTCCTTGGCGCCCTCGCGGTAGAGCTCTGCCGCCACGCGCAGGTGGCCCTCCATCAGGCCCAGGGTGGAGACATAGACGCCGGGGTTGGTAGAGGAGTAGTGGCTGCCACCTTCACCACCTTCACCACCTTCACCACCTTCACCACCTTCACCGCCTTCACCGCCTTCGCCGCCGGCCTCGGCGTTCAGGTAGGAGAAGACCGAGAAGGCGTCATTGCCGCCATGGCCTTCGCCGCCTTCGCCGGCCTCGCCACCGTGATGACCTTCGCCGCCTTCACCGGCCTCGCCGCCGTGATGGCCTTCGCCGCCTTCACCGGCCTCGCCACCGTGATGGCCTTCGCCGCCTTCGCCGGCCTCGCCACCGTGATGGCCTTCGCCGCCTTCACCGGCCTCGCCACCGTGATGGCCTTCGCCGCCTTCACCGGCCTCGCCACCGTGATGGCCTTCGCCACCTTCGCCGGCCTCGCCACCGTGATGGCCTTCGCCGCCCTCACCGGCCTCGCCGCCGTGATGACCTTCGCCACCTTCACCGGCTTCGGTCACCAGCTGTGCCTCGCCGCTGGCGGAGGCGCTGACCGCCTCTTCGTCGCTGCTCGCCCAAGAGGCACCGCTGGCGCCCAGAAAGACACTGGCACCGATACCGACCCAAATCTTCGTCCGCGTGCTGGACATGATGATCTCCATGCTGTTGCGCTATCGTCTTGTAGGGGGGGCTGGGCAGCCGATCTCGCGACAGGAATGAACACGTGCGCGGACCCAGCCGGCCCTGTTAGGATGCCGACTATCGTATCGAAATACAAACGATTAACATTTGGTCCTGTATTTTCATCCCCGCTATCATCCCCACTACCCACCAGGAGTCCCGCCGTGATCCTCTGTATCGCCGACATCATCTCCCCTGAGCTGCTCGCGCGAGCACGGACCACCCTGGCCGAGGTGCCGTTCAAGGACGGGCGCGAGACCGCGGGCTGGCATGCGCGCACGGTCAAGCACAACCAGCAGGCCGATGGCCGCGACCCCGAGGTCTCCAAGCTGCGCGAGGAACTCACCCGGGCCCTCACCGGCCACCCGCTGTTCCAGATGGCGGTGCGCCCGGCCCGCATGAAGCCGCTGATGTTCAGCCGCTACGACGTGGGCATGGCCTACGGCAATCATGTCGATGACGCCGTGATGGGAAGCCCCGGCGGCGCCCTGCGCACCGATATCTCCTACACCCTGTTCCTGGGCGACCCGGCGAGCTATGACGGCGGCGAGCTGTTGATCGAGTCCACCGCCGGCGAGCAGACCTTCAAGCTGCCGGCGGGCTCGCTGGTGCTCTACCCCTCCTCGACCCTACACCGGGTCGAGGAGGTGACCCGCGGGGAGCGCCTGGCCGCGGTGGGCTGGGCGCAGAGCCAGGTCCGCGACCCGCGCCAGCGGGAGGTGCTGTTCGACCTGGACACCACCCGTCGCCAGCTCTTCGACGCGAGCGGCAACACCGACGCCTTCAAGACCCTCTCCAAGAGCTACGCGAACCTGATGCGGATGTGGGTAGAGGTATGAGGGTGAGGTAACGAGGCCGACGCCTGGCCTCGGCCTCGTTGTGAGGGCCTGTGCCCCGATGCCCCTGCCGGCTTAAGGAAGACACGAAAAAGGCAGGCACGAAAAAGGCCTGCGATGACTCGCAGGCCTTGCGATGTTCCTGGCGCACAAGGAAGGGTTCGCCCCTGCCTGCTCAGGCCCTCTTATCAGGCCCTCTTATCAGGCCCTCTTATCAGGCCCTGTCAGGGCCTATCAGGCGGTGACCGTCGGGCGGGAGGCTCAGTGTGCTCCCTCGAACATCCGGTGGCGAGCATTGCTGATATGCGCGCGCATGGCGGCCTCGGCGCGTTCGCCATCCTTGTCGGCGATGGCCTCGACAATGGCCAGGTGCTCATCCTGAACCAGTCTCAATCGCTCCTGTGACGCCATCAGCGAGAGCCCCCGGGTCAGGTTCATGCCCTCCTTGATGCTCTCGTTGAGCGATTTCAACACAGTAATATAGTAGTGATTGCTGGCGGCCTCGGTGATCGCCAGGTGCAAGCGATAGTCTTCGTCGGTCGCCAGCGCCTGACGCGCGTTCGCCTCATCGATGGCGTCATAGCAACGACGAATATTGTCCAGCTGCTCGGGCGTTCGCCTCAAGGCAGCCAGATGCGCCGCCTGCGACTCCACGTTGGTACGAAATTCGAAGCAGCGCTGGATGTCGGCGATGCTCGAAATGGGCGCGAACTTCAAGACGGCGCTGTCGGGCTGACGGATCACAAAGCTGCCAGAGCCCCGACGCGAGACCACCAGCTCATCCTCCTTGAGCCGGACCAGCGCCTCGCGCAGCACGGGACGCGAGACTTCGTATTGCTGACACAGCTGGGCCTCGGTCGGTAGTTTCTTGTTGACCGGGTACTGACCGTCGATGATTGCCGACAGGATTTTTTCATAGACCGCCGAAGCCAGTGAAAACTTTGCGTCACTTCCCATGGTGCATTGCTCCGGTGAGAGGCCGCCCTGCTGCAGCAGGACAGGGCGGAGGGATCCATTCAATCGTAAGTATCCAGCGTGTCATCCGCCGAGGGCTGTTCACCCTCAGGCCCCGCTACCCGCCTCGAAAGTGCCTCCCTGAGCGGGACGCTTCCGGATGGCATTGGCGATGATCATTGTCCAGACCAGGATGGCGAGGCCAGCCAGCACCATGGCGATGGGACGATCGACGAAGGCCAGCAGATCTCCATCGGATTTCAGTATCGAGCGCATGAAATTGCTCTCGATGATCGGGCCGAGGATGAAGGCCAGGATCAAGGGGCCGAGCGGAAAGTCGTTCGCCATCAGGTAGTATCCCAGCAACCCGAGACCCAGCATCACCCAGACATCGAACATGGTGTTGTTGGCGGAGAAGGCCCCTACGATACAAAAGATCAGGATCAAGGGGTAGAGAACCCCGGTCGGTACCGCCAGCAGCCTGCCGGCGCCCTTGATGGCCAGCAGGCCCAGGGGCAGCAACAGGAGATTGGCCAGCACAAAGACCATGAAGATGGCGTTGACCAGGGCGCCCTGTTCGGTAAAGACATCGGGGCCCGGCGTGATTCCCTTGGTCGTCAGGACCCCGATGATAATAGCGGTGACGGTATCACCGGGTATCCCGAAGACCAGTGCAGGAATATAGGCGCCGGACAGGGCCGAGTTGTTGGCGGCACTGGCGGAGACCAGGCCCTCGGGGTGCCCGGTACCGAACTTCTCGGGCTCGCGAGAGAACTTGCGACTGATGGCATAGCTGACCCAGGAGGCGATATCCGCCCCGGCCCCCGGCAAGGCGCCGATCAGGGTGCCCAGCAGGCCGCCGCGGGCCACACCTCCCTTGTAGCGCCAGGTGGTCGCGCCCACGCCCGCCATCACGTTCCGGCGGGGCACTTCGACCTTCGGCGTCCCATGGCCCGACGACGGAATGCTGCGCAGGAGCTCGGTGATGGCAAACAGGCCGATCAGCACCGGCAACAGCGACACCCCGGCCAGCAGCTCGTAGCTACCCCCGGTGAAGCGCATCTGCCCGGAGACACTGTCCATGCCCACCATGGCAATGGCCAGGCCAATCAGCATCGAGATGGCCCCTTTCAGCGGGTCCCCCCCCGACACCAGGATCGCGCATGACAGCCCCAGCAAGGCCAGCCAGAAGTACTCGTCGCTGGTGAATTGCAGGGCAAATTCGGCGATACGCGGTGCGAACAGGGCCAGCACCGCCACGCCGATGATCCCCCCCAGCATCGAGCAGGTCACGTTGATGCCAAGGGCGAGGCCGAGCTTCCCCTGCTTGCCCATCAGGAAGGCTTCGTCGGCATAGACGGCAGACGCCGGGGTTCCCGGCATCCGCAGCAGGGCGCCGGGAATATCGCCCGCCACGATCGCCATGGCGGTGGCCGAGACGATGGCTGCGATGGCCGGCAGCGGGTCCATGAAGAAGGTGACCGGCACCAGCAGGGCCGTCGCCATGGTGGCAGTCAGCCCCGGAATGGCCCCCATGAAGAGGCCAAACAGGGAGGCCGCGACGATCACGAACAACACGTGCCAGTCGAATACCATCGAGGCGGCTTGCAGGAGTTCCGTCATGAGTAGAGCACCTGTTCGAGGAGTCCGGGTTCGAGGGGCACATGCAGCAGTTGAGCGAACAGCCCCCAGATGGCCGCCGTGGCCAGCGCCGCGATCAGGGCCGACCGCACCCCGCCACGGCGGTAGTAGACTTGAAACAGCAACCAGAGAATCCCGAAGGCCACCAGCGGAAAGCCCAGCACCGGTACCAGCAGGATGTAGGCCACCGCACTCGCCACCACGGCGGTGAGCCCCTTAAGGAAGGGGCGCAATGCCACCTTGCCCGTCCAGCGACACCACGGCTGTCGCTGCCGTATGCCCTTGATGACCAGCAGACTGCCCATCAGCAGCAACAGACCGCCCACCACCTTGGGAAAGGTGCCGGCGCCGTAGACCTGGCGCGGCAAGGGGCTCAGATCCGCCGCCGCCACGATGAGGGCAGCCCCCAGGGCTGCCGCCATCGCACCCGACACCGCATCACTGGTGCGCATGATGAAGATCTCCCGGGCGTTGCAACGCCCCAGTCAAGGCGCCGCTGGCGCGGCGCGTCACCGGACGCTTCACTGAGCCAGGCCCAGCTTGTCGATGATGGATTCGTTGTTGGCGTCCTGCTCGGCCATGAATGCCTCGAACCCCGCCGGGCCTTCCCACACGGCACCGAAACCACGGCCCTCCATGAACGCCTGGAAGTCCTCGGAGTTCCACACCGCCTCGGTGGCGCTCAACAGCCGACTGGAGACTTCTTCGGGCAGTCCTTCGGGACCGACCAGGCCGCGCCAGGAACCATGGGACCAGTCATCACCGGTCACTTCCTTGGCGGCGGGAATATCCGGGAAGGCCTCCTCGCGCTCGCTGGCCAGCACCGCCAGGGTGCGCACCCGATCCGATTCGCGCATGGACTCGGTTTCTGGCAGCGACGAGAACACGATGTCCACCCCGCCGGCCGCCAGTTCCTGAAGGCCAGGCGCCGCCCCTTCGGTGGGCACCAGGTTGACCGTGTTGGGATCGATTCCCTGCTGATCCAAGAAGCCGGCGAAGGAAAGGTGGTAGGCCGCGCCAGGCGCCGACCCCGAAACCGTGTATTCGTTCGGAGAATCGGCGATATCGCCAAGGGCGTCATCCAGCGTCTGCCAGGGCGAGTCCGCATTGACGGTAAAGGCGGCGTAGTCGAGATTGAGCAAGGCGATCGGCGTGAAGTCCTCATAGGACAGGTCTGCGGTGCCGATATGCTGGTAGGTGGCGATCTCCGCGGTGCCGAGTCCCAGGGTATAGCCGTCCGGACGCGCCATCTTCATCGCCATATGCCCCACCACCCCGGAGCCCCCGGTGCGGTTGACCACGTTCACGGGCTGGCCCAGCTCTTCCTGAAGCCCCGAGGCGAACTGTCTGCCGACAGCATCCGTGCCGCCCCCAGCTGACCACGGCACGATCAGCGTGATGGGCTTGGAGGGGTAATCGTCGCCGAGAGCCACTGTCGAGGTGACTGCCAGCAGGGAGGCACAGAAAAGGCGTGGAAGCGTTCGCATGGATTATCTCTCTTGTCGTCGAGCTTCGGGAAGACACCACATGAAAGGATGGAAGGAGTGCTCTCGTGTGGCGTAAACAACGCCTGCAAGATTGCCCACGCCGATAAAAAAGACAAGTTTTTACATATTATACTTTGTGTTTACCCGCGCCTCACCTCGTCGGAAAGGCGCATGTATAGGCGAAGCTGCAGATGATGGAGGAGGCCTTTATATTATTGTTTTTAAAGGATAATTAATCAGATCAACAAATCATATCCTGGCAAACTAAGACTATCGTCTAAGACCTTGAGTGTCTTATCCCACTTACCCCATCCTGTTATTTGTCATTATTTGTTTGAACTGGACGAACCGCTGGGCTAGGGTAATTCGGGTGAGTGTTCCGGACTGCTCATTGGTCGCTGCAGTCCGCCATACACCCTCTGCTAGACCTCACCCGACCTGTTAAAGCCTGATTATCCGCAGGAGCACTTCATGTTCGCCGATCTCAACGACAAGACCGTTCTCATCACCGGCTCCACCAAGGGCATCGGTCGTGCCGCCGCGGTGGCTTTCGCCCGCCAGGGTGCCATCGTCGGCATCAACAGCAGCAAGAAGGACGAAGCCGCCCAGGAGCTGATCGCCCAGCTGGAATCCGAAGGGGCGCGCTTTGCCTACTATGAGCGTGACCTGACCAAAAGCGGTGAGTGCGAGGCACTGATCAACGCCTTCGTTGACGAATTCAGCAGCCTCGACGTGCTGGTCAACAATGCCGGCGGGCTCGGCGTGCGCAAGGGCCTCGAGTCCCTCGAGGACGAAGACTTCGAGCGGGTGATGGACCTGAACCTGCGCTCCGTGATCATGACGACTCGCTTCGCCATGCCTCACCTGAAGACCTCCGCCGCCAAGCGCGGCGAGACCGCCTGTGTCATCAGCACCGGCTCCATCGCCGGGCGTGAAGGCGGCGGTCTTGGCGCCTCTCTATATGGCGGTTCCAAGGCCATGCTGCACAACCTGCACCGCAACTGGGTCAAGGAATTCACGCAGGACGGCATTCGTTTCAATATCGTCGCGCCCGGCACCATCGATACCGCCTTCCACGCCGACAAGAGCGACGAGGTGAAGGCCAAGATCGCCTCCACGATCGCCATGGGGCGCCTGGGAACCTCCGAGGAGGTAGCGCCCTCCTTCCTGTTCCTGGCCTCCCACGCCGCCAGCGGCTACATCACCGGCCAGGTGATCGACGTCAATGGCGGGCAGATGTGCCCCTGATGCCCGGCCGGCAGGCGAGAGCCTGAAGCCTCCGCACCGACCCTCATTCCCCAACGACAGCAACGCGGCCGGATCCTCCTCTGGCCGCGGCAGGCCCCTCTTGCCTTCAAACACCTTGTCGCCACCACTTCTCGAGGAGATTTCCATGACACTGAAAGGCCACCATCTCATCGGCTACCAGACCCTAGCCGGCCCGACCGGTATCGAGGCCGTCAATCCTGCCTCCGGCGAGGCGCTCGCCCCCGCGTACGCGATGGCCGGTCAGGCGGAAGTCGACCAGGCCTGCCAGCTGGCCGAGGACGCCTTCCTGACCTATCGCCAGTTGCCGCTTGCCGATCGCGCCGCCTTCCTCGAGGCCATGGCGGACAGCATCGATGCCCTCGGCGAGACCCTGACCGAGCGCGCCATGCTGGAGACCGGCCTGCCCAGGGCGCGTCTCGAGGGCGAGCGTGGCCGCACCTGCGGTCAGCTCCGGCTCTTCGCCGGGGTCCTGCGAAGCGGCGACTACCTGGATATCCGCACCGAGCCCGCGCTGCCCGATCGCCAGCCCATGCCGCGGCCCGCGCTGGCCCAGCAGCAGATTCCGCTGGGACCGGTGGCCGTCTTCGGCGCCAGCAACTTTCCGCTGGCCTTCTCGGTGGCCGGCGGTGATACGGCGGCCGCCCTGGCCGCCGGCTGTCCGGTGATCGTCAAGGCTCACTCGGCCCACCCCGGCACCTCGGAGCTGGTCGGACGCGCCGTTCAGGAGGCCGCCCAGGCCTCGGGGATGCCGGAAGGCGTGTTCTCGCTGCTCTACGGCAGCGGCAACGAGCTCGGGCAGGCGCTGGTCAAGGACGCGCGCATCCAGGCGGTCGGTTTCACCGGCTCGCGCAATGGCGGCACCGCCCTGCTGCGCACCGCCCAGCAGCGGCCTCAGCCGATTCCGGTCTTCGCCGAGATGAGCAGCATCAACCCGGTTCTGCTGCTTCCCCAGCATCTCGAGGCCAACGCCGAAGGCCTGGCCGAGGCGTTCGCCGGCTCCCTGGTGATGGGCGCCGGGCAGTTCTGCACCAATCCGGGCCTCGTCCTGGCACTGAGCGGAGCGGCGCTGGAACGCTTCGTCGATCGGGCGGGCCAGGCCATCAGCGAGGCCGAGGCTCAGCTGATGCTGACACCGGGCATCCACGCCGCCTACGAAGAGGGCGTCGCGCGCCTTCAGGGCAGGGACGGGGTAACGCGCGTCGCCATGGGCAAGGAGGCGCCAGACCTCGCCTGCCCCTGCCGGCCGCACCTCTATCGCACCAGCGCCGAGACCTTTATCGCCGACCCGGTGCTGCATGACGAAGTGTTTGGCGCCTGCGGCCTGATCGTCGAATGCAGCTCCGTCGAGCAGATGCAGACCGTGCTGACCGCCCTGGAAGGCCAGCTGACCGCCACCGTGCACCTCGAGGAGGCCGATCACGAACTGGCAAGCCGCCTGCTGCCGTTGCTCGAGCGTCGCGCCGGTCGCATTCTGTTTAACGGCTGGCCCACCGGCGTCGAGGTCTGCCATAGCATGGTTCACGGCGGCCCCTGGCCCTCCACCTCCGACAGCCGCACTACCTCCGTGGGCAGCGCCGCGATCCAGCGCTTCCTGCGGCCGGTCTGCTATCAGAACCTGCCACAGGAGATTGCCCCGGATAGCCTGAAGGAGAGCAACCCCCTCGGGCTGCCACGCCAGGTGGACGGCAAGCGCTAATCGCGGGTCCTGACGGCAGCAACTGAAAGACCAAGAAGAAGGCCCTCGCCAATGGCGAGGGCCTTCTTGTGGTGCGTCCCCCATCCACCATGCCCCGCCTTGACTCCCCCCCCAGGACTCGCCTTGTCCTGCCGTTCGTCGCTGGGAAGTCACCGATGGATCAGGCAAGCAGCGACGCCGCCCGCACCAGCAGACGCTTCAAGCCCCGCACCGGGGCTCATGCCGCAGCGACAAAAAAACGCCTGACGACGTGGCCGCTGGCCAGTCATCAGGCGAAAAAGGCGCTGACGATGTGAGTGAGCGTCTCGGGTCAGCCCGAGTTCTCGCCCCCCTTGAGTTGCACCGGCTTACGGATCGCCAGGAAGTAGACGAAGATCCCGGTCAGCACGATGAAGAACAGGCTGTCGGGCTGGGTCACGAAGACCGTGAGGTCACCGTTGGACAGCGTCAGGGCGCGACGCAGGTACTCCTCCAGCCCCGGGCCGAGAATGAACCCGAGCAGCAGGGTCACGACCGGATAGCCGTGCTTCCTCAGGTAGAAGGCCAGTATCCCCATGACCAGAGTCATCATCATCTGGAAGGTCGAGTAGGTCGCCACGTAACTGCCCACGACCGCCAGCATCGCGATCGAGCCAAACAGCACGTCGCGGCGAATCCTGACGATGCGGATGAAGTAGGGACCGAGCAGGTACATGGTCAGCGGCACCAGGATCAGCGCGCTGAAGATCAGCGCCGCCAGCATGGGCGCGATCAGGCCGGCCTGGGATTCCATCAGCTGGGGCCCCGGCTGGATGCCGTTGATCACCAGCACGCCCAGCACGATGGCGGTGATCGGATCGCCGGGAATACCGAAGGTCAGCATGGGCACCAGGGCGCCGCCGCAGACCGCGTTATTGGCACTTTCCGCCGCCGCGATCCCCTGGGGATTGCCCTTGCCGAAGCTATCCGGCTCGCGCGAGGTCCGCACCGCTTCCACGTAGGCCAGGAAGCCGCCCATGGAGCCCCCGGCGCCGGGCAGGGTGCCGACCAGATAACCGATGGTGGACGACTTCAGGTAGCAGGCCGCCCCGATGCGACGGATCGCCGAACGCGATGGGATGAAGTCGCGGCGACGGATCTTCGCCACCCCCTTCAGCTGTTCGCGGATGCGCTTGGCCTTGTCGTTCTCGGCCAGCTGGGTCAACAGCTCACTGATGGCGAAGGTGCCGATGATCACCGGCATCAGGTCGATCCCCGCTGCCAGGTCACCCATGCCGAAGCTGAACCTGGCCACCGGCACCATGGCGTCGAGCCCCACCGTGGCCAGCATCAGGCCGAGACAGGCGGCGATGGCCGCGCGGCGGACGTTGCCCCGCTGGGCGATGACGATCACGATCAGCGCGAACAGGATCAGCGCAGCCTTACCGGTGGTCTGCACCAGCAGCGACAGATCGGCGATCAAGGGCGCCAGCAGTACCAGCAGCACCGCGCCGAACACCCCGCCGATCATCGAGGCGAAAGAGGCGTGGCCCAACGCCAGGGGCCCCTCGCCCCGCTGCTGCATCGGGTAGCCCTCCACCGCCGTCATCATCGACGAGGGGGCACCGGGAATATTGATGGTGGTGGCGGTGATGCTGCCACCGCACATGCCGGCCATGTAGATGCTGGCACAGGCCATCAGCGCCGTGGTCACATCCAGGCTGTAGGTCAGCGGCAACAACAGCGCCAGCGCCAGGGTGGCGGTCAGGCCGGGAATGGCCGAGAAGATGGTGCCGATCAGAAAGCCGGCCACCACATAGAACAGTATCGTGGGATTGAGCAGCAGGCCGAAGCTCGCCACCACCTGTGTCAGGAAGTCCATGGGTCACCCCCGGAGTGTCGCCCGGCAAAGATCACCGAGTGGGTTGCATCAGTCGTCATGGCTCACCCCCACAGCGTCGGTAGACGGACATTGAAGATCTGGTTGAACAGCACGAAGCCCACCGCGGTGATGGCCAGCGCGATCGCGGCCTTGCTCAGCCATTTGTCGAGCCCCGAAAACAGCAGCATCACTCCCAGAACATAGACCAGGGTGGACAGCACATAGCCCAGCCACTGGAACACCAGCACGTAGCCCAGGGTCGCCAGCATCAGGGTCAGCTCCGGCGAGAGACGACGGCCAGAGGCGGAGCCCTCCTGCCTATCGGCGTCGACGGATGCCTCGGCCTGGTTCTGAGCCTCGGCACCGCGCACCGAGGACCACCACTGCAGGCCGCACAGCACCGTGGCCAGCACACCGATCAGCAGCGGAAAGAAGGACGGGGTCAACTTGCCCGCCTCGAGGGGTGGCCCCATCGCCAGGCCGCCAACCAAGTAGCCCAGCGCCAGCAGCGCCAGTACGCCATGGAACCGGGCCGCGCCAGAACCAGAGCCAAAGCCAAGCGCACGCGCCAGCAGGGAAGAAGATGAACGAGACATGCGAAACCTCTCTCGGCCCCCCGAATACCGGAGACCGACAACACAGTGATCTGGGAGGAGTGGATCGTCGCAGGGCATCAGTGGTGTCGGGCAGAAGCGTCTTCGCGCGTCGGACGCCCTGCCCGATTGATCCCTTGCCATCGGCGAGCGACCCCGCCGATGGCCCTGAAGCGCACCAGGCCTACAGGTTCAGCTCATCCATCGCGGCAAAGGTCCGCTCCTGATAGCCGTCGATCCACGCGTTGACTTCCTCGCTGCCGAGCCAGCCAGGCGTGACACCGATATTGGTGACCCACTGCTGGAACTCGTCGCTCTGGTAGGCCTCGTGGTAGGTCGACTCCAGGGCCTCGATGGCGTCTTCCGGGGTATTGGCCGGCGCCGCCAGCACGATGAAGCTGCCGGTCTCGAGTTCCACCCCGAAATCCGAGATCGGCGGGACATCGGGATAGGCGAGATTCTGCGTGCCGGAGAGCTCGACCACGCCGAAGGCATCACCGGAGGACAGGATCCCCGAGAAGTCACCCAGGCTCGAGATGGCGGCGTCGATCTCGCCGGACAGCAGTGCCTCGGCCTCGGCGGTGGACGACCCCGGGTAGGAAATGACGTTGAAGGTCACCCCGGTCGCCGCCTCCAACCGGCGCACGGCCAGGTACGGGCCCGACCCCTGGGGCGCCACGCCGATCCGCACCGACCCCGGATCGGCCTTGGCCGCCTCGATCAGCTCCTCGTAGGACGAATAGCCGGACTGCTTGGACACCACGATGGCGTCGGCCTCCTGGGTGACACGAGCGAACGGCTCGAGCTTGTCCAGCGAGTAGCCCGGCACCATGTTGCCCCGCGGCAGGGTGACGACGCTGTCGTAGGTCAGCACGCCGATGGTGTGACCATCGGGACGCGCCTTGGCCAGCTGCATCAGTCCGGTGGCGGTCACCGCGCCGCCGATGTTCTCGACATAGATCGAGGTGGGCAGCTCCTGCTCCGCCAGATTGCTGATCTTGCGCGAGATGGCATCGGCACCGCCGCCGGCGGGCCAGGGCACGATCATGCGAACGTCACGCTGGGGGAAGTCGGCCTGGGCAACGGGCACGGCGACCACCGCGGCCAGAACCGCACCGGCCAGGGTCGCGCCAGCCGCTGCCTTGACGAAGCGCTGACGTGAGGAGGCGTTGAGAGGGGTGAGAGCAAACATGGCGGCTCCTTACTTTATTGATTGTGATTGTGTGGTGGTATCGAGGCGACGCTCTTTCAGCCGCGAGCCTCCTGGCGACGCAGGTAGGCCTGGTATTCTTCCTGGGCCTCCTCGTTGGGCGGATACAGACCGATGACCGCCGCACCAGCGTTGACCTTTTCCAGCACATAGGCCTCGAAGGCCTCCATGCCGGCCGCCTCCTCGGCCACCTCATCCGCCAATGCCAGCGGCACCACGATGACGCCATCGCCGTCCCCCACCAGGACATCCCCCGGGTAGACTGGCACGCCGCCGCATCCGATGGGCTGCTGGATATCCACCGCATGATGCTTGGTCAGGTTGGTCGGTGCGCTGGGCTTGGTGCAGAACACCGGCATCGACATGGTCTCGGCGTGCTCGGAGTCACGCACGCCCGCGTCGGAGACAAAGCCCGCGCACTCGCGAACTTGAAGCCGCGTCAGCAAGATGCTGCCCGCACTGGCGGCGCTGGCATCCTGTCGGCAGTCCGAGACCAGGACGCGGCCCGGCGGCACGCTCTCCACCGCGAGACGCTGAGGGTGTTCGGGGTCGCGAAAGGCCGCGACCACGTCCAGATCTTCTCGGGCCGGGATATAGCGAAGGGTGTACGCCTGCCCCACCATCTTGACCTGGCTGCTGTTCATGCGACCGACATTCTGGATATAGGTGTTCTTCAGGCCGCGCTTGTGAAGCAGGGTATGCAGTGATGCAGTCGAGGCCCGCTTCAGGCGTCCGCGGGTAAGCTCGGACAATTCATCGTGTGGATAGTTGTTGATTACGCTCATGACTCCGCCCAGTAACTGTCTGAATGACGAGCTCACTATAGGAAGCGCCTTGTGCGGATTCAAACAACTTTTTACAAATATTGGACTAATGTCGAAAGGCTCATCTCGAGACGACTGAAACGAACATTCTGACAAACTTACATTAATTGATATTTATCAATACTTTGACTAAAAATCACGCAAATAATACTGCCGCCAGATCAGCCTCTTAGACATAGGTATAACAAGTAAATATTTGTCTTTCTGCTGTACTATCGGCCAACGCGAGTGTTCGGCCAGACAAGTGCAATACCTCGGTGCTCCATCCGCGAGAAGCCGGAAAGGCTGGCCGACCTGCCGCACGCGCATCCTTTTCCCGAGCCCAAGGAGTCCTCATGCCACTGCCCAGTCGTTCCCCCGAGATCCTCGCCTTCGGCGAGGCCATGGCCCTGTTCGTGGCCGACACTGCCGGCCAGCTGGAAACGGTCGAGGACTTCCAGCGGCGCATCGCCGGCGCCGATAACAACGTGGCCATCGGCCTGGCTCGTCTGGGGTTTCACGTCGGCTGGCTGAGCCGCGTCGGCGATGATGCCTTCGGGCGCTATATCCGGCATACCCTGGAAGCCGAAGGACTGGACTGTCGCCACCTGACAAGCGACCCTGACCACCCGACCGGCCTGATGTTCAAGGAGCGCGCCGCGGACGGGGCCGACCCTCGCGTGGAGTACTTCCGCCGTGGCAGTGCCGCCAGCCAGCTTGCCCCGGATGATGCCGAGGGGGTGGACTTCAGTGCCTTGCGCCACCTGCATGCCACCGGGATTCCCCCGGCGCTGTCCCCCAGCAGTCGCGAACTGTCCTGGCACCTCCTCGACCGAGCCCGCGACGCCGGCGCCAGCATCTCGTTCGATCCCAATCTGCGCCCGTCGCTGTGGTCGAGCGACACCGAGATGCGCGACACCCTCAACGCGATGGCCAGCCGAGCCGACTGGGTGCTGCCGGGCCTCGCGGAGGGTCGGCGCCTGACCGGAAAGGACAGCCCCCATGATATCGCCGACTTCTATCTCGAGCGCGGTGCCACCGCGGTGATCATCAAGTTGGGGCCCGAGGGAAGCTACTACCGAGGGCATCTCGGCGGCCAGGAGGCGAGCTTCACCATCCCCGGCATCCCCGTGACGACCGTGGTAGACACGGTCGGTGCGGGAGATGGCTTCGCGGTAGGCGTGGTCAGCGCCCTGCTCGACGGACGTTCTCCCCAGGAGGCGCTGCAGCGCGGCAACCTGATTGGCGCCCTGGCGGTCCAGGTCGTTGGCGATATGGAGGGTCTCCCCACACGCAAGCGTCTCACCCAACACGAAGCCAGCCTTTCCTCGCCGGCATGATGGAGACTCCATGACTCAGCCCATGACTCAGCGCATCCTGGCCTATGGCCGCCTCAACGACGACCAGCTCGCAAAGCTGCGTCGCGACTTCCATGTCGACTACTTCGCGCATCTCGACTCGCCCGACGAGCCGGCCTTTCGCGCCGCCCTGCGCGAGGCCCATGGCCTAGTCGGCGCCAGCCTGAAGATCACCCCGGCGCTGCTCGACGAGGCCCCTCAGCTGAGAGCCATCGCCAGCATCTCGGTGGGCTACGACAACTATCCGGTCGACGAACTGACCCGGCGCGGCATTCTGCTGTGCAATACCCCGGACGTTCTCACCGAGACCACCGCCGATACGGGCTTCCTGCTGATCCTGGCCGCGGCCAGACGCGCGGTGGAGCTCGCCGAGTTCATCAGGCAAGGCGACTGGCGCTCGAGCATCGGCGAGGCGCATTTCGGCAGCGACGTTCACGGCAAGACGCTGGGGATGATCGGTTTCGGCCGCATCGGGGCTGCTGTCGCTCGCCGTGGCGCCCTGGGTTTCGGTATGCGAGTCCTGTACTCCAACGCCTCGCCCAAGCCCGCCCTCGAGAACGAGCTGGGCGCGACGCGCTGCGAACTCGATGAACTGCTCAGCCAGGCCGACGTCATCTGTGTCACGGTTCCACTCACCCCTGCGACCGAGAAGCTGATCGGCCGCCGCGAGTTCGGTCTGATGAAGCCGTCGGCGGTTTTCGTCAATATCGCCCGCGGCAAGGTGGTCAACGAGACCGCCATGATCCAGGCGCTAAAGAGCCGCCAGATCCAGGCGGCCGGCCTCGATGTCTTCGAGCAGGAACCGCTGCCGTCGGAATCTCCGTTGCCTTTCATGACCAACGTGGTCGCCCTCCCCCATATCGGCTCGGCGACTCATGAGACGCGCACGGCCATGGCTCAGCGGGCCCTGGACAATATTCGCCTGGCCCTCGAGGGTGAGCGTCCCATCGACCTGGTCAATGACGAAGCCTGGAGCCCCGCATGACCGACCCGCTGTCCGCTCGTCGAGACCGACTGACGAACTTTGAACTGCACGGCCGAATCGCCATGATCACCGGCTGCAACAAGGGCCTGGGCCAGGGGTTGGCCGTGGCGCTGGCCGGTGCCGCGGTATTCCTGTGCTCGGACGCCGCCAGCTACGTTAATGGTCACGCCCTGGCGGTCGATGGTGGAAGGCTGGCTCGCTAGGCCCAGCACTCCCGGTGATGCCGATAAAATGGGGAGTGGCCGGAGCTGCCGGCACAAAGGCGTCTGGACGGGGCGCGGCCTGTGGGGGGACAAACACGAAAAGGGCCTACGGCATTGCCGTAGGCCCTTGAAATTCTTGGCGCGCCCAGAAGGATTCGAACCTTCGACCCCTGCCTTCGGAGGGCAGTACTCTATCCAGCTGAGCTATGGGCGCGCGACTGTCTGAGACAGTGCCCGATCGGGCGGCCACAATCCTACCCGCCTGCCGGACGGCTGTCCAGCCTGACGGCGTTGACCATCCGCCGTCGCGGTTTTTGCCGCCAGAGCCGTTGTCGGTATACTGAAATTCAGGCGCCGATGCGGGCGTTGAGCCGAGTCCCGATGACGAGACCGTGAGTGAGGTGGTGAGAGTGAAAGTCAGCAATCTGATCCTGGGCAGCCTGACCGCCCTGAGCCTGGCATTGGCCAGCGCCGCGTCCGCCCAAAGCGACATGTCCCACGACGCCATCGCCGAGCGGCTCGCGCCGGTGGGCGAGCTATGCAGGGCCGGCGAAGACTGCGGCACCGCGGCCATGGCCTCCTCCAGCGGTGGCGCCAGCCAGAGCAGCGGCGCCTCCGGCGAGGAGATCTACGGTCAGGTCTGCATGGCCTGCCACGACACCGGTGCCGCCGGCGCGCCCATGAAGGGCGACGCCGAGGCCTGGGCCCCGCGCCTGGAGAAGGGCCTCGAGACGCTCTACAGCCATGCCATCAACGGCTTCAACGCCATGCCGGCCAAGGGTGGCAACCCGGCCCTGTCAGACGATGAGGTCAAGCGCTCCGTGCAACACCTGGTCGAGCCCGTCTTCGACGGAGAACTACCGGCCATCGGGGGCAGCGAGACAGCCAGTGCCGGTGGCGAGGGCGGCGAGACGAGTGGCGAGGCCGCCATGGCCACCGCCAGCGATATCGATGGCGGTGCCATCTACGGCCAGGTGTGCATGGCCTGCCACGACACCGGTGCCGCCGGCGCGCCGATGAAGGGCGACGCCGAGGCCTGGACGACACGCCTGGAGAAGGGCACCGAGACGCTCTACGACCATGCCATCAACGGCTTCAACGCCATGCCGGCCAAGGGCGGCAACCCGGCGCTGTCCGACGACGAGGTCAAGGCCGCCGTCGATCACCTGATCGCCACCGCCCAGTAGAACCTTCCCCAGGCGGCGACCGCGCCGGCCTGACCACGGCGAAGATAGGACGCACGAGACCACCGCAGCACCCACGAAAGAAGGGGCGCCCAAGGCGCCCCTTCTTCGTGTTGCCTGAGTGGCAGGGCCGGTCGCCTGCCTCCCTCGGCACTCGCGCCCCACCAGCGCCCTCAGCCCATCGCGAGGCCTCGACCCCAAGAGCCCTACAGCCCAGCAAGGAGCCCTCAGCCCAAAAGCGAGCGCAGGCCGGCGATGGCGTCCTTGCCCCGGGCCTGCTTCTTCTCCGGGTCTTCCTTGTCGGCGCGGCCCTCCCAGTCGAGATCGTCCGGCGGCAACTCGTCGAGGAAGCGGCTCGGGGTGCAGTCGAGCAGTTCGCCATAGGCCTTGCGCTGGCGCGCCAGGGTCAGCGTCAGGGTGCGCCGGGCGCGAGTGATGCCCACGTAGGCGAGCCGGCGCTCCTCCTCGACGGTGCCGGCCTCGACGGCGTTGCGGTGGGGCAACAGATCCTCCTCCAGGCCCATCAGGTAGACATGGGGGAACTCCAGGCCCTTGGAGGCGTGCATGGTCAGAAGCTGCACCCGGTCGGAATCGTCCTCCTCGGCCTGCTGCTCGAGGATGTCGCGCAGCACCAGTCGCGAGATGGCGGCCTCGACGCCGTCGGTCTCGGTGGCCAGGCTGTCGTCGTCTGCGCCGTCGTCCGCGGCCTGCTCCATCGACTTCTCGAGCTGGTCGATCAGGGTCCAGACGTTGGCCATGCGCCGCTCGGCGACGGTGGGCGCGCTGGCGTTCTGGTGCAGCCAGGCCTCGTAGTCCATCTCACGCAGCATCTCGCGGATCGCGGCGATGGCATCGCCTGAGTCCATGCGTCGGCGCACGCCGTCGATGAAGTGGGTGAAGCGGCCCAGCCGCTCGACGGCCCGGGCCGGCAGTACCTGCTCGAGGCCCATCTCGTGACAGGCGGCGAACAGCGAGAGGCTGCGCCCGGTGGCCTGATCATTGGCATAGTTGGCGAGCTTCTCGAGCGTCCCGGGACCGATCTCCCGGCGCGGCACGTTGACGATGCGCAGGAAGGCGTTGTCGTCGGCCGGGTTGATCAGCAGGCGCAGGTAGGCCATGGCGTCCTTGATCTCGTTGCGGGAGAAGAAGGAGGTGCCGCCGGAGAGCTTGTAGGGAATCTGGTAGTGCTGCAGCTTGAGCTCCAGCAGCCGCGCCTGGAAGTTGCCGCGATAGAGCACCGCGAAGTCGCGCCACTCGGCACGCTCCTTGATGCGGCGGGTGAGGATCTCGCTGGCCACCCGATCCGCCTCGGCCTCCTCGTGGCGGCTGACCACCACCCGGATCGCATCCCCAGGGCCGAGCTCCGACCACAGCGCCTTCTCGTAGACGTGGGGATTGTTGGCGATCAGGGTATTGGCGGCGCGCAGAATGGTGCCGGTGGAGCGGTAATTCTGCTCGAGCTTGATGACGTTGAGGCGCGGGAAGTCCTCGCCGAGGGTCACCAGGTTCTCGGGGCGGGCGCCTCGCCAGGCGTAGATCGACTGGTCGTCGTCGCCGACCACGGTGAAGGTGGCGCGCTCGGCCATCAAGAGCTTGACCAGCAGGTACTGGGAGACGTTGGTGTCCTGGTACTCGTCCACCAGCATGTAGTGGATCTTGCGCCGCCAGCGCGCCAGCGCCTCCGGGTCATCGCGCAGCAGCACCACCGGCAGCAGGATCAGGTCGTCGAAATCCACCGCGTTGTAGGCCTTGAGATGGCGGTTGTAGGCCTCGTAGACCCGGGCGGCGAACTGCTCGTCGTCATCGGCGGCATGGGACAGGGCGTCGCCCGGCAGCACCAGGTCGTTCTTCCAGGTCGAGATCTGGCCCTGCACCCGGTTGATCTGATCGGCGTCGATCTGGGCGTCCTTCTGCATCAGGTCGCGCAGCAGCGCCTTGGCATCCTCCGGGTCGAACAGCGAGAAGCCCGGCTTGTAGCCCAGGGTCTTGAGCTCGGAGCGGATGATATTGAGGCCCAGGGTGTGGAAGGTCGAGACGGTCAGGCCATGACCCTCGCGACCCTTGAGCAGCTGCCCGACCCGCTCCTTCATCTCCCGGGCGGCCTTGTTGGTGAAGGTCACCGCGGCGATCTTGCGCGCGCTCATGCCGCATTCCTGGACCAGGTAGGCGATCTTTGAGGTGATCACGCTGGTCTTGCCCGAGCCGGCACCGGCCAGCACCAGGCAGGGGCCGTCGATGAAGCGCACCGCCTCCTGCTGGCGCGGGTTCAACTTGGCGAGGCGTTGGCGGATCGACATGGCTTACTCCTGATCGGCAGGCGGCGCGGCGGTAGGCTCGACTTCTGCTCCTGGAAGGCCGGCCCCCGGAAGGCCGGCCCCGACAAAGTCCAGCTGGCGCCAGGCCTCGAAGACCAGTACCGCCCCGGCGTTGGACAGGTTGAGACTGCGGCTCTCGGCCAGCATGGGGATGCGCAGGCGCTGCTCGGGGGGCAGAGCATCGAGCATCGCCTGGGGCAGGCCGCGAGTCTCGGGACCCAGCACCAGGGCATCGCCTTCCCGGTAGGCGGGCTCGTGGTAGCCGGTGCGCCCGCGAGTCGAGACGGCGAACACCCGGGCCGGGCGGGCATCGGCCAGGTAGGCCTCCCAGCTCGCATGCACCCGGACCCGAGCCCACTCATGGTAGTCGAGCCCGGCGCGGCGCAGGCGCTTGTCGTCGAGCACGAAGCCGAGCGGTTCGATCAGATGCAACCGAAAGCCGGTGTTGGCGCACAGCCGGATCAGGTTGCCGGTGTTGGGCGGGATCTCGGGTTCGAAGAGCACCACATCGAGCATGCGAATATCCTGATCAAGGAGAGGCCACAACGCAGTCGGGCCCCAGCTGGGGCCCGACGCGGCAGACGGGGCGAGACCGTCTTAGAAGTTCAGCCGCACGCCGATGTTGGCGCCACTGTCCAGGGTGGTGGTGCCGTCGCTGCCGTCGAACTCGCCGCGCAGGCGGCGGTAGCCGACATAGCCATCGACGCTCGGGGTGAAGGAGTAGCGCGCCCGCAGGCCGTACTCGGTGCTGCGATCCAGGTCCTGGGTCGCCGTCACGCCCGGCGTATAGAAGGCATAGCCGCCCACCGAGAGCAGCGGGATACGCGGCAGGAAGGCGTAGCCGTAGCCGCCCAGCCCCAAGCCGCCGCCGTCGCCGATGGCGGTATCGAACTGGGTCCAGCGGGCGCCGAGGCCCATGTCGTAGGCCCGGTTGCGCTGGGTGCCGAGCAGCTGCACATGGCCGACCTCGACGTCGAACTCGTCGTCGCTTTCCAGGAAACCACCGCCCAGGGCGATGCCCGGTGCCACCTGCCCCGCCGCCTCGAACTGCACGGCGTCGTCGTTGAGGTTCAGGTCCAGGTTGCCCGCCTGGCAGGTCAGGCTGGCGGCGAGGAGGGCGGCGCCGCCGAGGGCGCTGATGTTGAACTTCATGAAGCTTTCCTTGTGATGTGTATCGTGAGAGTCATCAAACACCCGCGCCATCGGCGGACACGCCATAGCGGGCGCGATAGTCGCGGATGGCCTGGGCATGGCCCTGCATGGCCTTTGAGGCGTAGGCTTCCAGGTAGGCCAGTACCATGTCCAGGGTGACGATGCTGACTACCGGCATGCCGTAGCGCGCCTCGACGTCCTGGATGGCGCTGCGCCGCTCGGCGCCGTCCTCGACGCTGCCGCACTCCTGGCGATCCAGGGCGATCACCACCCCGGCGGCCTGGGCGCCCGCGTCGTCGATCAGCGTCATCACTTCGCGGATCGCGGTGCCGGCGGTGATCACGTCATCGATGATCAGCACCCGGCCCTCGAGCGCGGCGCCGACGATATTGCCGCCCTCGCCATGGGTCTTGGCTTCCTTGCGGTTGAAGGAAAACGGCAGATCACGCTGATGGTGATCGGCGAGCGCCACGGCGGTGCTGGCCGCCAGCGGGATGCCCTTGTAGGCGGGACCGAACAGCACGTCGATCTCAAGGCCGCTGTCGGAGATGGCCTGAGCGTAGAAGCGTCCCAGCCGGGCCAGCGCCGAGCCGCTCTTGAAGAGGCCAGCATTGAAGAAGTAGGGACTGACGCGGCCGGACTTGAGGGTGAACTCACCGAACTTGAGCACCCCCTGTTCGATGGCGAACTCGATGAACTCGCGCTGATAGTCCTGCATGCTAACCGTCCCGCTCGCTGCCATCCTCGAATCTCCTGACTGCCCTGACCCCACGGCCATTTACCCAAACGTCGAAACGTCGGGTATCATACACGCGCGACGGAAAAGGGACCACGTAATGAAAATCGCCACCATCAACGTCAACGGCATCCGCGAAGCGGTCGAGCGAGGCTTTCTCGACTGGCTGGCCGGTCAGGATGCCGATGTCGTCTGCGTCCAGAACCTCAAGGCCAAGAGCTTCGAGCTGGACGACAGCATCCTGTACCCGGAAGGTTACGAAGGCTACTTCCTCGACGCCGAGGAAGACGGTTTCTCCGGCGTGGGACTTTATTGCCGCAAGATTCCCAAGGCCATCATGTACGGGCTGGGCTTCCCCCAGTGCGACAACGAGGGCCGCTTCCTGCAGGCCGACTACGACCGTTTCAGCATCGCCAGTTTCCTGATGCCGGACGGCAGCGACCCGACCGCCAAGCAGGACTTCATGAGCCAGTATCAGGATTATCTCGGCAAGATGGCGCGCAAGCGCCGCGAGTACATCATCTGCGGCACCTGGCACGTGGCTCACAAGACCATCGACCTGGCCAACTGGGCCGACAACCAGACCACCCCGGGCTTCAAGCCCGAGGAGCGGGCCTGGATGGATCAGGTGTTCGGGCCGATCGGTTTCATCGACACCTTCCGCGAGGTCAACCGCGACGCCGGCGAATACACCTGGTGGCCGGCGCTGGACCAGCATCAGCCGCGCTCCCGCCAGGAAGGCTGGCGTCTCGACTACCAGCTGGTCGGGCCGAACTTCCGCCGCCACGTGGTGGACGCCTGGATCGACCGTGACGCGACCTTCTCGGAGTATGCGCCGCTGATCGTCGAATACGACCTGGAGATCTGAGCGCCCCCTGTTCCCTTAGTGCGCCCTTAGTACGCCCTTCGCACGCCCGTCGCCCGCGCCTGTCACCCCGGGCGCTCACGACCTCCCCCTGACGCCGGCCCCGAGCCGGCGTCTTGCGTTCTGGGGCATGCCTTGGTCAAGAAAAGCGCTACTGGCGAATGCCCAGTGCCTCGCGCTGATGGTCGAACAGCGAGGTCCCCGCGCCCTCGGCCAGATCGAGCATGGCGTTGAGCTCGGCCCGGGAGAAGGCACCCGCCTCGGCGGTGCCCTGGACCTCGATCAGCCCGCCCTGCTCGGTCATCACCACGTTCATGTCGGTGTCGGCGCGGCTGTCCTCCGGGTAGTCGAGATCGACCACCGGCTGACCCTTGAAGAGCCCCACCGAGACCGAACTGACCAGCTGCTTGAAGGGGTCCTTCTTCAACTTCTTCTCGCGCTGCAGGTAGCGGATGGCGTCGACCAGTGCCACGCAGCCGCCGGTGATCGAGGCGGTGCGGGTGCCGCCATCGGCCTGGATCACGTCGCAGTCGACGGTGATGGTGAACTCGCCGAGCTGCTTGAGATCGACCGCGGCGCGCAGCGAGCGGCCGATCAGGCGCTGGATCTCCAGGGTGCGGCCGCCCTGCTTGCCGCGGCTCGCCTCGCGACCGCTGCGGGAATGAGTGGCCCGCGGCAGCATGCCGTACTCGGCGGTCACCCAGCCCTGGTTCTTGCCGCGCAGCCAGCGCGGCACACCGGCCTCGACGCTTGCGTTGCACAGCACCTTGGTGTCGCCGAACTCCACCAGCACCGAGCCTTCGGCGTGGCGGGTGTAGTCGCGGGTCAGGCGGATATCGCGGGGCTGATCGGGCTGGCGGCCGCTGGGGCGCAGGGGTGCGGTGGACATGGCATCTCTCGTTGCGTGAATCTGAACAGAGGCCGGCGAGGGCCGGCGCGTGGCGCCATTCTACACGCTCCCCCGGGGGAATCGGTTACACTGTGAGCGCATCTTTCCCCTCAGGAATACCGCCAGGAGCCGACATGGTGCACAGCATGACCGCCTTCGCCCGGGCCAGCCGGGAAGCCGACTGGGGCAGCCTCGAGCTCGAGTTGCGCTCGGTCAACCAGCGCTATCTCGACCTGCATTTCCGCCTGCCCGAGACCCTGCGCGGCCTGGAGCCCGGCTACCGCGACGCCCTGCGCCAGCGGCTGAACCGTGGCAAGGTGGAGTGCACCCTGCGCTTCGTGCCGGCCAGCGGCGAGGCCCTGAGCGTCAATGCCAAGCGCCTGACCGGCCTGGCCAATGCCCTCACCGAGGTGCGCCGCACGCTCCCCGAGGCCGCCATGCCCGATGCCCTGGCGCTGCTCGACCATCCTGGCGTGCTTAAGGCCGACGGCCCGGATATCGACGTCGTGACCGAGAGCGCCCAGGCACTCTTCACCGAGGCGCTTGAGGCCCTCGTCGAGGCCCGCGCCCGGGAGGGTGCCGAGCTCGCCGCGCTGATCAGAAGCCGGCTCGCCGCCGTGCGCGAGCAGGTCGGTGAGGTGCAGGCCCTGCTGCCCGAGATCCTCAAGCGCCAGCGAGCCCAGCTGCTCGAACGCCTGGAGACGGTACGCGCCGAGCTCGATCCCCAGCGCCTGGAGGCCGAACTGACCCTGATGGCCCAGAAGGCCGATGTCGACGAGGAGCTCGATCGCCTGACGACCCACGTTGGCGAAGTCGAGCGCCAGCTTACACTGACGGGCCCGGTGGGCCGGCGCCTGGACTTCCTGATGCAGGAGCTCAACCGGGAGGCCAACACCCTGTCGTCGAAATCGGTGGTCGCCGAGACCACTCGCAGCGCCGTGGAGCTCAAGGTGCTGATCGAGCAGATGCGCGAACAGATCCAGAACATCGAATAGGCCTGCCGCCTGTCGGCCGATCAGACAGCCTCTCGCGACGTCGTCCCTCGAGCACAACCAACAACGCCGGGCCCATGGCCCGGCGTTACTCGTTTAAGAGGGGACGTTCAGAAAAGCTCGCTCAGGAAGACTCGTTCTTGGGAGCTCGTGCAGGAAGGCATGACGGCCTGGCCGTTTAGCCCTGCCCCGCACGGCGCCTCATCCCTACAAGACTCACGAGCGACGTTCCCGCCAGCAGCGCGACGCCGCCGGCGAAGGCCATACCGGCGGGTGCCAGGCCGAAGGCACGGACCGCCAGCCCGATGCCCACCACCGGAATCGACAGGGCAATATAGGCCACGATGAAGAAGGTCGCGGCGACCCCGCCGCGCTGGTCGGCGGGACTCGCCTGCACGACGGCCCCCAGGCCCGCGCGAAAGGCCATGCCCTGACCGATGCCCGCGACGAGCGCCCCGAGCAGGAAGAACGGAAGCGAGGCAAGCCCGATACCGACGCCCACCAGCGAGGCGCCCAGGATCACCCCGGCACACCCCAGCGGCAGCCGCCAGGGCGCCGGGAAGCGCTCCTGCAGGAGCTGGCCGAGGGTCGAGGCGAAGAACACCGAGCCGGCGGCAAGCCCCGCCAGCGCCAGGTTGTCATGGCCGAGCACGCCGATCATGAAGGCCGGAGCCGTGGCGGTGAAGAAGCCCAGCAGGGCGAAGCCCGCGAAACCGGCGATTGCCGCGGGCAGGAAGATGGCGCGAACCGCTTCCGGCACCTGCAGTCGCTGCAGGGTGAGCCGCGGTCGCACCGGACGGGTCACGGTCTCCGGCGCCTTGAGGATTGCCAACGCCGCCAGGGCGGCCAGCGCCAGATGCATCCCATAGGCCAGGCGCAGCGGCCAGGGCAGGTACTCGACCAGGAGGCCGGCGATGATCGGCCCCAGCCCCAGGCCGCCCATATTGACCGCGGTGGCGAGGAAGGCCGCCCGCCGCGACCAGGCCGCCGGCGCCAGCTCCATCACGGCCACCGTGGCGGTGGCCGTGAAGATGCCGGCGGACACTCCCGAGACGAAGCGGCCGACCAGCAGGCTTGAAAGGCCGTCGCTGGACAGGAAGATCACATCGCTGAGCGCCGCCGCCAGAAGCCCCGCCCCCAGCATCGGGCGCCGCCCGAGCTGATCCGACCAGCGCCCGGTCGCCACCAGGGCCCCCATCACCCCCAGCGCATAGACGGCGAAGATCACCGTTATGGTCAGCTGCGAAAAATCGAAGCGCGCCTGATAGACCGGGTACATGGGGGTGGGCAGGGTCGTGCCCAGCATGGTGATCAGAAACGCAAGCGCCACCCCCAGGAAGGGCAGTGCCGATTCCTTGGTGCGGCGATCGCCGGCAGTGGTCATGGTCTCTCCTTGCGCGAATGTGGAGCGGGGCATCAGACCCGCGCCGAATCAGGCCACCACCTGGGTCGCCCGCTCCCGGGCCAGGGCAAACAGGAAGATCATAAGGCCGCCCAGCGCCATGACCATGCCCACCAGACCGGTGGCCGACCAGCCGAGGCCGACCGTCACCGCCAGGCCGCCGAGCCAGGCACCGAGGCCATTGGCGATGTTGAAGGCGGCGTGATTGAGGGTCGCGGCCATGGTCTGGGCATCACCGGCCACATCCATCAGCCGGGTCTGCAGCGGCGGCACCAAGGCACCACAGGTGCCCACTAGGCCGACGAACAGCATCCCGCTCCAGATCTGATCGGCGGCAAGGAAGAAACCCAGCTGACAGAATGCCGCCCAGACCAGGGCCCCGCCGATGGCCAGGCGCTGGTTGGCGTCGGCGAGCCGGCCACCGACCAGATTGCCGATCACCGAGCCGACCCCGAAGGTCGCCAGCACCAGCGGCCCCAGGGCCTCGGGCATGCCGGCCTGATGGGTCAGGGTCGGCATGGCATAACTGAACACGCTGAACATGCCGGCAAAGCCGACGCAGGCCACGGCCAGGGTATAGAGCACCCGCGGCTTGGTGATCGCCGAGAGCTCCGAGCGCAGGGAAGCGCCGTCATTGGGCGGCTGCACCGGCACCCACAACCGCACCAGCAGCGCGGTGGCGAGCCCCAGCGCCCCTACCAGCACGAAGGCCGCCTTCCACCCCAGCAGGCCGCCGACCCAGGTGGCCAGCGGCGCCCCGGCGAGGATCGCCAGGGTCAGACCCACCAGCACCCGGCCAACGGCGCGGCCGCGCTCGTGGGGCTCGGCGACGTTGGCGGCCACCAGCGCCGCCACCCCCAGATAGACCCCGTGGGGCAGGCCGGCAAAGAAGCGCAGGGCGACGAAACCATAGAAGGAAGGCGCCAGCAGGGTTAGCAGGTTACTGGCGGCGAACAGCACCATCAGGCCGATCAGCAATCGCCGCCGAGGAATCTTTGCGCCGATCGCCGAGATCAGCGGCGCACCGACCACCACCCCCAGGGCATAGGCGCTGATCGCCAGGCCCACGTCCTGAACCGCGATGCCGTAGTCGTCGGCGATGCGCTGCATCAAGCCCATGATCACGAATTCGGTGGTGCCGATGGCGAACCCGCCCAGCGCCAGGGCCTTCTCGGCCAGGCGGGGGTTCGAAGATGGACGGGTCGAGTCCGTTGGCATGTCACGCTCCCTGAGACAATGGTGACGCAACCGTCAGGCGGCGCGAAATTAGCAGGCTATTATCCCAGAGGCCGGCACGGTATGCGATAATCCCTCCTCCCCTTTATTGAGCGGCGGATTTCGGGCGCCCCCGGTCCGTCATCGGCGCGTCAAAGGTTTCCTCATGTCCCACGGCACCCTCTACATCGTTTCCGCCCCCTCCGGGGCCGGCAAGACCAGTCTGGTCAAGGCGCTGCTCGAGCACCTCGACGGCATCGGCGTCTCGGTCTCCCATACCACCCGCGAAAAGCGTCCGGGCGAGGTGGACGGGGTCAACTACCACTTCGTCGACCGCGACCACTTCGAGGAGATGATCGAGCGCGGCGAGTTCTTCGAGCACGCCCGGGTCTTCGACAACTACTACGGCACCTCGCGTCCCGCGGTGGAGGCCCGCCTGGCGGCCGGCGAGGACGTGATCCTGGAGATCGACTGGCAGGGCGCCCGCCAGGTGCGCGCCCAGATGCCCGAGGCCGAGTCGGTGTTCATCCTGCCGCCGTCCAGAGTCGCCCTGCGCGAGCGACTGGCCGGCCGCGGCACCGATGACACCGCGGTCATCGAGCGGCGCATGCGCGATGCCATCAGCGAGATGTCGCACTATGACGAATACGCCCACGTGATCATCAACGATGACTTCGCCACCGCTCTGGCCGAGCTCGAGGCCCTGGTGCGCGGCCAGCGTACTCGGCTCGCCCGGGTACGCGAACGCCAGGGCCCGCTGCTGGCGTCGCTCTTGTCACAGGACGAAGGGCTACAGTAGACTGCTCGGTCCCCAAGCGTGCCCGTCGACGGCCCCTCGACGGGGCTGGCGAACGCATCATCTTTCCCATCCCTCGAACTCAGGTACCTGATCATGGCGCGAGTCACCGTCGAAGATTGTCTGGAACACGTCGAAAACCGCTTCAAGCTGGTGATGATCTCCACCCAGCGTGCGCGTCAGCTGGCCCGCGGCTCCCGCGACGCCCTGCTGCCCTGGGAAAACGACAAGCCCACGGTCATGGCGCTGCGCGAGATCGCCGCCCAGAAGATCGACGAGAACGTGCTCAACGAGCCGATCGAGGCGCCGGTGCGTCCCCGCCGCGAGCCCGAAATGGGCGAGGAATGACGCAACCGCGCTGAATTCTGGTATCGTCAATCTTTCCTTTGCGTTCCGGGTATAGGCGTGCTGCATGTTCACCATCGATGACCTGGCCGACCGCCTCGGCGGCTATCTTCCCTCGGAGGAAATCCGCCAGGTCAAGCGCGCCTTCTACTATGCCGAGCAGGCCCATGACGGCCAGCGTCGCCGCTCCGGCGAGCCCTATGTGACCCACCCGCTGGCGGTCGCCAATATCCTCGCCAACATGCACATGGACCATCAGGCCCTGATGGCCGCCATGCTGCATGACGTCATCGAGGATACCGGCGTCTCGAAGAAGGCCCTCGCCCAGCAGTTCGGCGAGCCGGTGGCGGAACTGGTCGATGGCGTCTCGAAGCTGACCCAGATCGCCTTCGAGGACAAGGCCGTCGCCCAGGCCGAGAACTTCCAGAAGATGGTGCTGGCGATGTCCCGGGATATCCGGGTGATCATCGTCAAGCTCGCCGACCGCCTGCACAACATGCGCACCCTGGGCGCGCTGCGCCCGGAAAAGAAGCGCCGCATCGCCCGCGAGACCCTCGAGATCTACGCCCGCATCGCCGGACGCTTGGGCATCAACACCATCCGCGTCGAGCTCGAGGACCTGTCCTTCCAGGCCCTGCACCCGATGCGCGCCGAACGCATCAAGCGCGCCGTGGGCAAGGCCCGCGGCAACCGCCGCACCACCATCCGTCAGGTCCAGTCGAGCCTGCAGAAATGCCTCGACGACGACGGCCTGCCGGGCACGGTGGTCGGGCGCCAGAAGCACCTCCTGTCGATCTATCGCAAGATGCGCGACCAGCGCAAGCCGTTCGCCGAGATCATGGACGTGTTCGGCTTTCGCATCATCACCGACGACGTCGATAGCTGCTATCGCATCCTCGGCGCGGTGCACAACCTCTACAAGCCGGTGCCGGGACGCTTCAAGGACTATATCGCCATCCCCAAGGCCAACGGCTACCAGAGCCTGCACACCACCCTGTTCGGCTCCGGCGGCATGCCCATCGAGGTGCAGATCCGTACCCGCGAGATGGAGGCCATGGCCAACAACGGCATCGCCGCCCACTGGCTCTACAAGGCCGGCCAGACCGAGCGGCCGATCGCCGCCGGCAGCCACGCCCGGGCTCGGGAATGGGTACGCGGCCTGCTCGAGATGCAGCGCCAGGCGGGCAATTCACTGGAGTTCATCGAGCACGTCAAGAACGACCTGTTCCCCGACGACATCTACGTGTTCACGCCCAAGGGCGACATCATGGAGCTGCCCCAGGGCGCCACGGTGATCGATTTCGCCTACAGCGTGCACACCGATATCGGCAACAGCTGCATCGCCTGTCGCATCGATCGTCAGCTGGCGCCTCTGTCGAGCCGCCTGGAAAGCGGCCAGACCCTCGAGATCATCACCGCCCCGGGCGCCCGGCCCAACACCGCCTGGCTCTCGTTCGTGATGACCGCCAAGGCGCGTTCGGCGATCCGCCATGCGCTCAAGCACCAGCAGCACACCGAATCCGTGCAGCTGGGGCATCGCCTGCTCAACAAGGCGCTGGCCGATTACGAGCTGAGCCTCGAGGAACTGCCCAAGGGCGCCCTGCCGGCCCTGCTCAAGGAGCTGTCGCTCAAGCGCAGCGACGAGCTGCTGGAATCGATCGGCCTGGGCAATCGCCTGGCGCATGCCATCGCCCGGCGACTGGCCGACCACCTGCCCGAGGACCAGGCGATCGTCGATGACGTTCAGCCCGGCAAGGCCGAGCGCGCGATCGTGATCAGCGGCGCCGACAACATGGTGATCCAGTTCGCCCGCTGCTGCCACCCGCTGCCCGGCGACCCGGTCATCGGCCATCTCTCGGTGGGCAAGGGGATCGTGGTGCACCGCACCGAGTGCCGCAACCTGGTGGAGCTGAAGAACGACCCGGACAAGCTGTTCACCCTGTCCTGGTCCGAGCACATCCAGGACGACTTCCCGGTGGCACTGCGCCTCCACATGGAGAGCCGCCGCGGCCTGGTCGCCGAGCTGGCCAGCCTGGTCACCGATGCCGACGCCAACATCGAGCGCATCGGCATCGAGGAGCGCGACGCCCGGCTGTCGATCGTCAACCTGACCCTGTCGGTGCACGATCGCGTCCACCTGGCACGCATCATGAAGCGAATTCGCAACCTGCCCCACGTCGCCAAGATCACCCGCGTTCGCAACTGAGGCCTTTTCCTTCCTCTGCCCGAGACCCTCGGGCAGAGGGTTCCGTCGTGTATTTCCCGCTACAATCACAACAGGAGCATTGCCATGAGCAACAAAGCCGTCATCAACACCGAGAAAGCCCCCGCCGCCATCGGCCCCTATTCCCAGGCCATCAAGGCCGGGAACACCGTCTACATCTCCGGCCAGATCCCGCTGGACCCGGCCACCATGGAGCTGGTCTCGGACGACTTCGAGGCTCAGGCTCGCCAGGTCTTCAAGAACCTGTCCGCGGTCTGCGAAGAAGCCGCCGGCTCGCTGCAGGACATCGTCAAGATCAACCTCTACCTGGTCGATCTCGACAACTTCGCGATCGTGAACCGGGTGATGGAAGAGTTCTTCGAAACTCCCTACCCGGCCCGCGCCGCCGTCGGTATCAAGGCGCTGCCCAAGGGCAGCCAGTTCGAAGCCGAGGCGGTGATGGTCATCGGCGACTGACCCCATGGCCAACGGCCGTCGCCTGTTCCTCGCGCTGTGGCCCGACCCGGCCGTGCGCGAGGCCCTGGCGCGCACGGCCGGCCAGGCGCACCTTGCCTGTCACGGGCGGCCCGTTGCCCCCGAACACCTGCACCTGACCCTGGCCTTCCTGGGTCGGGTGCACGACGCGCGCCTGGCCTCCCTGGTGGCGCTCACCGAGGCCTTCCCCTGCCCGGCAGAGGCCTTCAGCCTCGACCGCTTCGGCTACTTTCCCCGCGGCGGCGTCCTCTGGCTCGGCAGCCAGGCCCCGACACCCAGGCTCACCACCCTGCATCACCGCCTCTGGCAGGCCTTAGCCTGCGAGGGACTCTCCCCTCCCGAGCGCACCTTCCTACCCCACGTCACCCTGCTGCGCCATGCCGTGCCCCCCGCTCCGGGCGCCCTGCCCGGTATCGCCCTCAACTGGCACTATACTCAGCTGAGACTCATCGAATCGGTGATCACGGAGGAGGGGCCACGCTACGAAGGCCTGGCGACGTCGGCCTCCGCTTAGCGAGATTCCGGAGGCAGCCATGCAACCAGTCACGCATAGGGTAACTCGGCGGTGGCGAAGCGCGCTGGTCGCCGGCCTGATCGGTTGGGGGATGAGTGGGGGAGGTGCCTGGGCACTGGAACCCGGCCTGGAAGCCGGCATCAGCAATGAGGAGCATCCGACGCTGGCGCTTGGCCTGCATCACGGCTTCATGGCGCCACCCTGGCTGCCGCGGGCCTTCCAGCCCTGGTCGCTACAGCTGGCCGGTCGCTTGCTGCTGCTGCCCGGGCGTAATCGCGAGGCGTCGAATGCGGCGCTGATCCTGGCACCGGCCCTGCGCTACACCTTCGCCGGCGGCACCTTCGTCGAGGGCGGCATCGGCGCCGCGCTGTTCCTCGACGCCCACCTGCGCGACCGCGAGCTGGGCACCGCCGGTCAGTTCGAGGATCGGCTGGCGATGGGCTGGCCACTGGCCGACGGCACCCTGCAGCTGGCCCTGGCGCACTACTCCAATGCCAGCCTCAAGCCGCCCAATGACGGCCTCGAGGTCCTCTCGCTGGGCTATCGCTGGCGGCTGTAACTACGAACCGGCCCGCCGGCAGGCTCAGCGCGTCGTCACGGGCAGGAAACCGCCGGCCTCCAGCACCTGAGCATAGCCCTCGCGATAGCTCGGATAGTGGAAGACATAACCGGAGGCGAGCAGGCGGGCGTTGCTGCAGCGCTTGCTGGCCCGACGGCGCAGCGGCGACTGGATGACCTGAGTGGACTCGACCTTGAGCTTGGCGGCGAGCCAGGTCATCACCTCGTGCAGCGGCGCCGGCTCGCAGTCGGTGGCCAGATACAGCGGCTCCACCGGCGCCTCATCCAGCACGCGCTGAATCAGGTGTGCGAGCACCCCGGCACAGTCGTCCCGATGGATACGGTTGGAGTACATGGGAGGGTTGGCGGCGGCGATACGCCCCTCGCCGGCCTGACGGATCAGCCGATCACGACCCGGGCCGTAGATGCCCGAGAAGCGCACCACGGTGCCCGGCAAGGCATCATCGATCAGCGCCTGCTCGGCCTCCTGCATCAGTTGGCCGGAGAAGCCGCTGGGCTCGATGGGACTGTCCTCGTCGACCTCCTCGCCCTCGCGCTGCGCGTAGACGCTGGTGGAGGACACGAAGAAGACATGGCGCGGCGGGGTCGACCGACCGGCAAACTCATCAAGCACCGCCTTGAGGCCGGCCGGATAGGCGGCGCGGTAGGCGTCTTCCTCGAAGCGGTCGGCGCTCAGCACATAGACCAGAATATCGGCATCGGGCAGTTCACTCGCCGCGCCTTCGCCATGAATGTCTAGGGACAGCGGCTCGATACCGCTGCCCTCGAGTTGCTGGGCCTGGCGGCGAACGCCCACTACCCGCTGGCCCGCCTCGATCAGACGCTTGCCCAGGGTCGTGCCGATGTCACCACAGCCGATAATCAGTGTCGTCTTCTTCACCTTTTCCCTGCCCCTTGATAAAAAGTAGCTATCAGAACCATCCTGTTCATTTACTGCGAGAGCGCCGCCAGGCATCACCATGACTCTAACAGAACTCCGCTACATCGTAACCTTGGCCCAGGAGCGTCATTTCGGTCGCGCCGCCGAGCGCTGCTTCGTCTCTCAGCCGACCCTGTCGGTGGCGGTCAAGAAGCTCGAGGAGGAGCTCGGGGTAGCCTTGTTCGAGCGCTCCAAGTCCACGGTACAGGTCACGCCCCTAGGCGAGCAGATCGTCGAGCAGGCCCAGCGGGTGCTCGAGCAGTCGAGCGTGATCCGCGAGCTGGCCAATGCCGGCAAGGACCAGCTGGCGAGCCCCCTGCGCATCGGCGCCATCTACACCATCGGCCCCTACCTGTTCCCCTACCTGATCCCGGAACTGACCCGCACCGCACCACAGATGTCGCTCTACATCGAGGAAGGCTTCACCGCCGACCTGCGGCGCAAGCTGAGAAGCGGCGAACTCGATGCGATCATCGTCGCGCTGCCCTTCACCGAGACCGACGTGCTGACCAAGCCAGTCTACGATGAGGAATTCGAGGTGCTGCTGCCCGCCGATCACCCCTGGACCGCCCGGGAGGCCATCGCCAAGGAGGACCTGCTCAAGGAGCGGCTGCTGCTGCTAGGCGAGGGCCACTGCTTCCGGGATCAGATCCTCGAGGCCTGCCCGGCGATCAGCGCCAAGCTCAACAGCCCCAACAATACCCTGACCGCCGAAGGGGGGTCGCTTGAGACCATCCGCCACATGGTGGCCTCCAAGCTCGGCATCACGGTGCTGCCCCATTCGGCGATCGGCACCGGCCACTACGAGGCCGGCGTGCTCACGGCCCGGCCCTTCGCCAGCGACGTGCCTTCGCGCACCGTGGCGATCGCCTGGCGCGCCAGCTTCCCACGGCCCAAGGCCATCGACACCCTCACCGAGGCCATCCGGCGCTGCCGGACCCGCCAGCTCGAGGCCACATGAGCGACCTGACTCAGGACGTCAGTGCCCTCAAGGGGGTCGGCGAGGCCCTCGCCGGCAAGCTTGGCCGGCTCGGGGTGGCGAGCATCGCCGACCTGCTCTTTCATCTGCCGCTGCGCTACCAGGACCGCACTCGGGTGACCCCCATCGGCACCCTACGCGCCGGCCACGAGGCGGTGGTGCAGGGCGAGGTGGCGGCCTGCGACGTGATCAAGGGCCGCCGGCGCAGCCTGCTGGTACGCCTCACCGATGGCTCCGGCATCCTGAGCCTGCGCTTCTTCCACTTCTCGCCGACCCAGCAGCAGCAGTTCCAGCCCGGCACCCGGGTGCACGCCTTCGGGGAGGCCCGCGCCGGTGCCACCGGGCTCGAGATCTATCACCCGGAATATCGCCTGCTCAAGGCCGGTGAGGCGGTGGTCGACGAGCACCTGACGCCGCTCTACCCCGCCACCGAGGGCCTCAACCAGGCGCGGCTGCGCGGCCTGATCGATCAGGCCATGCGACTGCTAGACGAGGCCCCGGCGGCCCTGCCGGACTGGATTCCCGCCGGCCTTCGCGAGCGCTTCCGACTGCCCGAGCTGCACGCCGCGCTGAATTATCTGCACCACCCGCCTCCGGAGGCCGACCTGGAGCAGTTGAAGGCGGGCACCCACGCGACTCAGCGCCGCCTGGCGCTCGAGGAGCTGCTGGCTCATCAGCTCAGCCTGCGCCTGGTGCGCCAGCGCATTCAGGCCGATGGCGCCCCGCCGCTGCCCTCCGGCCGCGGCCTGCAGGCGCGCTTCGTCTCGAAGCTGCCGTTTTCGCTGACCGGCGCCCAGCGTCGGGTGCTCGACGAGATCGGCCTGGACCTCGAACGCCCGCAGCCGATGCTGCGCCTGGTGCAGGGCGACGTGGGCTCGGGCAAGACGGTAGTGGCGGCGATGGCGGCGCTCACCGCCATCGCCGGCGGCTGTCAGGTGGCCATGATGGCGCCCACCGAGCTGCTCGCCGAACAGCACTACCGCACCTTTCGCGACTGGCTCGAACCGCTCGGCATCGAGGTGGCCTGGCTCGCCGGCAAGCTCAAGGGCAAGGCGCGGCTCGATACCAAGGCGGCGCTGGCCGACGGCCGCGTGCAGCTGGTGGTAGGCACCCACGCGCTCTTCCAGGCCGACGTGCACTTCCAGTGCCTGGGGCTCGCCATCATCGACGAGCAGCACCGCTTCGGCGTCCACCAGCGCCTGGCGCTGCGCGAGAAGGGCGAGGCCGCCGGCCTGACGCCCCACCAGCTGGTGATGACCGCCACCCCGATCCCCCGCACCCTGGCGATGAGCGCCTATGCGGACCTGGACGTCTCGGTGATCGACGAGCTGCCGCCGGGACGCACTCCCGTGCAGACCGTGGCGGTGCCCGACGAGCGCCGTCCCGAGGTGGTCGCGCGCATCGAGCGGGCCTGCGCCGAGGGCCGCCAGGCCTACTGGGTCTGCACCCTGATCGAGGAATCCGAGGCCCTGCAGTGCCAGGCCGCCGAGGCCACCCACGAGAGCCTCACCGAGGCGCTGCCGGGACTCGCCATCGGGCTGGTGCACGGGCGCATGAAGGCCGGTGAGAAGGCCGAGGTGATGGCGGCCTTCAAGGCCGGCGAACTGGATCTGCTGATCGCCACCACCGTGATCGAGGTCGGTGTCGACGTGCCCAACGCCAGCCTGATGATCATCGAGAACCCGGAGCGGCTGGGCCTCTCGCAGCTCCATCAGCTGCGCGGCCGGGTCGGGCGTGGCGCCACCGAGAGCTTCTGCGTGCTGCTCTACCACCCGCCGCTGTCGGCGCACTCCCGGGAGCGCCTGGGGGTCATGCGCGAGACCTCGGACGGCTTTCGCATCGCCGAGAAGGACCTGGAGCTGCGCGGCCCCGGCGAGGTATTGGGCACCCGCCAGACGGGGCTCGCGGCGATGAAGATCGCCGACCTGGAGCGCGACCGGGACCTGCTAGAGCGGGTCGGCCCGCTGGCCCGGGCACTGCTCGCGGAATCACCGGCATCCAGCGCCCCCTTGATCCGGCGCTGGCTCGGCGAGGAAGCCGGCCGCTACGGCCAGGTCTGATACGGACAGAGCTGATCGAAGAAGACCGATAAGGGGGAGGACCGCTTGAAAAGCCCCCCGTTAAAGCGAGGGCCGATGGAGAGAAAGAAGGGAAAGAAAGAAGCGAGCCGTCACAGCCGACCGAGCAGCCGCTGCAGCCTGGTCAGATCACCGCTGTCGCCGACCAGGCGCAGCGAGCCGGCCATCAGCCCCTCGCGGAAGGCACGTTGAGTGGGCTTGCGCAGTATCCTGACGGCCGTGGCCGCATCCTCGAAGCGTAGCTCGAGATCGAGATCCACCGGCAGGCCGGGCCCGGTGGTGATGCTGGCGGGGCTCATCCGGTAATGGCGGGCGATGGCGAGATCCTCGGTGCCGATCCCCCAGTCCAGGTGGCCAAGCTCGGCCAGGGCCTCGCGGAAGGGCGCCTTGCGACGCCGGGCGCGCTTGAGCATCACGCTCAATAGCCAGAGCATCAGTCGAAGCGTCATGGGCATCTCTCGGGAAGGGACATCGCCCCACCGGTCGCGGCGCGACCGGTGGGGCGCATCACGTCGGCGCGGGGCCGCGCCTACTTGGTGACAGCGTCTTTCAGGGCCTTGCCGGGCTTGAAGGCCACGGTCTTGCTGGCGGGGATGGTCAGCGCCTGACCGGTCTGGGGGTTCTTGCCGGTGCGGGCGGCGCGCTCGCGAACGGTAAAGGAGCCGAAGCCGATCAGGGACACGTCCTGGCCCTTGGCGACACTGCCGGTGATCTCGTCGAGAATGACGTTGAGTACCTGGCTGGCCTTGTCCTTGGACAGGTCGGCACGCTCGGCGATGGCCGAGGCGAGTTCTGGTTTGCGCATGTAGCCCTCCTGGTGGTGCGGTTCAAGGCGGCATCCGCCGCCCCACGTTGTGATGAGGCCGGTTTCTGGTGGAATCGGAGATGGACGAGACCCAGCCGGTGATTGGCCAAGATGCCGAGGGGATCGAGATCACCGCGACACCATCAACCACCCTAGATTAGCAACGCCGGGGCGGCTCGTGCCAGTTCGACTTTCCGACGCACGCAGGCACCTGTCAACGCAAATCCCACCAGGCGTCCCTCGTCATCCTCCGCCAGGGCGCTCCAGTCACGCTCCTCGCCCTCGATGCGCCAGCGGGCCGGCGCCTGGCGCGGCGGCAGCGCCACCACCGGCAACAGCGGGGTCTTGACCAGCACCGGCCAAGGGCCGTAAGCCACCGGCGTCGGGGTGCCTGTAAGGGTGGCCGCCAGAGCCTTGGCACCGGCCTGCAGGGGCTGCACGTACATGGCATTGACGCCATCGACACAGGCCACGTCCCCCAGCGCATGGATGCCCGGCGCCGAGGTGGCCAGGTAACGATCGGTGTGGATGCCCTCGGGCCCCACAGCCAGGCCCGCGGCCTCGGCGAGTGCCGTGCGTGGCGAAAGGCCGGTGGCCACCAGCACCAGGTCCGCCTCGAGCCCCCGGCCATCGTCGAGGGCCAGCGCCACCCCATCGCCGTCCTCGCCCAGCGCCGCCAGGGTGCGACCACTCTCCAGGGCGATGCCGGCCTCCCGGAAGGCCGCTCCCAACGCCGCACCCAGGGGCTCGGGCAGCAGCCGCGCCAGCGGCGTCGGCTCCGGGGCGATCAGGGTCACGCCATGACCGCCGGCGACCAGGTCATTGGCATACTCGCAGCCCACCAGGCCGCTGCCGATGATCGCCACCCGCGCCGGGCGGCCGAGCCCCTCGAGGGCCGAGTGAAAGGTGCGATAGTCGTCGAGGTCGTTGATGGTGAAGACCCGGCCGGCCAGCGTCGAGGGGATCGCGAAGGGCATCGCCGGTGCCGCCCCGGTGGCCAGCACCAGCTCGCCATAGGGCAGCGTCTCGGCACCGATCGCCAGGGTACGCGCCTCGGGGTCGAGGCCGGTGACCCGGGTATGGGTGCGCACCACGGCACCGAGGCCCTCGGCCAGCGCCAGCGCCGAGCGGCTGGCCAGCCGCTCCGGCGGCAGGCCCTTGGCGAAGCCGGTGGAGAGCAGCGGCTTGGAATAGTCGTCGCCGCTGTCGGCGGTGATCAGGGTAATCGATCGCGCGGCATCTCGGGCGCGTACCTGCCGGGCCAGCTGGATGCCGGCCATGCCGGTGCCGAGGATGGTCAAGGGTGCGGTCATGGGGAGTCCGACGGCCAATAACATGAAGGCCTCATGGTACACTATGCGCCCCGAACTTGGCCTGGAGGCGCCCGGTGCGCGATCACCCGACATCTCCCCGACGCATCGCCCACTGGCGGCGCTGGCATCCCGCCTCCGCGACCCGGCCGGCGATGAGCCCCGCCTGGTGGGGCTGGGTCGCCAGCCGCGACTCCCTGACCGCGCGGCTGATCGCCGCCGCGGATGGCCGGCCCTTCCGGGTGCACCTGATCGACCAGCGCATCGGCCGTCCCGGACGCGACGAGGCGCAGGCACTGGGCCTCGCGCCGCGCCGGCATGCCTGGCTGCGAGAGGTGGCGCTGTGCGTCGAGGAGCGGCCCTGGGTGCTGGCCCGCTCGGTGGCACCCCTCGAGAGCCTCCACGGCCAGCGCCTGGACCGGCTCGGCGAGCGCTCCCTGGGCCACTGGCTGTTCCGCCAGCCGGACCTCGAACGCGGCCCCATCGAGATCAGCCGCGACGCGGCGGCCTTCCACCCGGGACGCGGCCCCTGGGGGCGCCGCTCGGTGCTGCGCTACGGGCGCTTCGCGGTGCTGGTGCAGGAGTTCTTCCTCGATACCATGGCCGCCGATCAGGGCCTGCCGCCCCGCTAGCCGGGCCGGCAGGCGAGGACCGCCCCATGACCGAACCTGGAGAGCCCACTTGGAGACCAAGATGGATCACGCCGAGCGCCCCCGCGGCCTGGCCCGCCTGCCCGACTTCCTGGCGCTGATGCGCCTCGATCGCCCGATAGGCACCTGGCTATTGATGTGGCCGACCCTGTGGGCCCTGTGGCTCGCCGCCGAGGGTCCGCCCGAACGCGGGCTGCTGCTGATCTTCGTTGCCGGGGTCTACCTGATGCGCGCCGCGGGCTGCGTGGTCAACGACTACGCCGACCGTCACCTGGATGGCCACGTCAAGCGCACCAAGGCGCGCCCGCTGGCCACCGGGCGCATCACCGAACGCGAAGCCAAGACGCTGTTCGCGACCCTGGTCGTGGCCGCCTTCGTGCTGGTGTGCTTCACCAACGGCCTGACGGTGCTGCTGTCGGTGGCCGCCGTGGCCCTGGCTGCCGTCTACCCCTTCATGAAGCGCTACACCCACCTGCCCCAGGTGGTGCTAGGGGCCGCCTTCTCGATGGCCATCCCGATGGCCTTCTCGGCGGTGACCGGCGCAGTGCCCCTCGAGGCCTGGCTGCTGTTCGCGGCCAACCTGGCCTGGACGGTGGCCTACGACACCGAATATGCCATGGTCGACCGGGACGACGATCTGAAGATCGGCATCAAGTCCACGGCGGTGCTGTTCGGCCGCGCCGACCGGGTCATGATCGGGCTGCTGCAGCTCTTAACTCTGGCGCTGCTGGGCCTGGTCGGGGCCCGCCTGGGCCTCGGTGGCTTCTTCTGGCTGGGACTGGGTGCCATGGCGGCGATCTTCGTCTACCAGCACAGCCTGATCAGAGGCCGCGACCGGATGCCCTGCTTCCAGGCCTTCCTCAACAATCACTGGGCGGGGCTGGTCCTCTTCGCGGGCCTGGCGCTGTCGCTATGGCCATCGCCCTGAGCCGACTCTATCGCTTCTGACGCTGGATAACCGGCGCGTGCCCGCCATGACGGGACGTGGCGGCACGCCCTGGGTCAGCGACCTTGGTATGAGCCCCCTGTCATGGCAATGTCATGTTAGCGTGGTGCAATCGTCATCATCTTGTCATTGTCCTTGCGAGGCCAGCCAGATGAGCACCAAGACCGTCCTGATCGTCGATGACGAAGCCGCCATTCGCGAGATGATCGCCATTGCCCTGGAGATGGCCGACTACCGGGTCCTCGAGGCCGACAATGCCCAGACCGCCCATGCCATGGTGGTCGACCATCAGCCCGACCTGCTGGTCCTCGACTGGATGATGCCCGGCACCAGCGGCATCGAGCTGGCCAGGCGCCTGAAGCGCGACGAGGCCACCGCCGAACTGCCAATCATCCTGCTCACCGCCAAGGGCGAGGAGGACAACAAGATCCAGGGCCTCGAGGCCGGGGCGGATGACTACATCACCAAGCCCTTCTCGCCCCGGGAGCTGGTGGCCAGGCTCAAGGCGGTGCTGCGCCGCGCCACCCCCAGGGGCGTCGAGCAGGTCGTCGAGATCGAAGGGCTGATGCTCGACCCCGCCAGCCACCGGGTCAGCACCCATGGCGCCCCGCTGGAGATCGGTCCCACCGAGTATCGCCTGCTGCAGTTCTTCATGACCCACCCGGAGCGCGCCTACACCCGCAGCCAGCTGCTGGATCAAGTGTGGGGCGGCAACGTCTATGTCGAGGAGCGCACCGTGGACGTGCATATCCGGCGCCTGCGCAAGGCGCTGGGCGAGGCCCATCAGCACCTGATCCAGACCGTGCGCGGCACGGGCTATCGCTTCTCCGCCAAGGGCTGACCCCACGATGGACCTCTGGTTTCTGGAACTCCGACGCCTGGCCTGGCTGTGCATCGTCCTGACCCTGTCGGGCCTGGTCTTCGGCGCCCCCGGCGTCGGCCTGGCGCTAGGACTCGGGATCTATCTGACCCTCCACCTGCGCCAGCTGCACGCCCTGCACCGCTGGCTGACCCGAATGCCCCAGAGCGAGCCGCCATCGGCAAGCGGCATCTGGGGCGCGATCTTCGATCGCCTGCACACCCACCAGAAGGCCCAGGCCAAGACTCAACAGCGCCTGCGCAACACCCTGCAGCGCATCCAGGATTCCTCGGAGGCCATGAGCGACAGCGTGGTAATGCTCGATCGCCGCGGCGACCTGGAGTGGTGGAACAGCTCGGCCGAGGCGATGCTGGGGCTGAGGCCCCCTCAGGACCGGGGCCAGCACATCACCAACCTGATCCGCGACCCGCGCTTCGTGGACTACTTCGATCGGCGGGCCTACCGGGAGCCGCTGACGCTGACCTCACCCATCGACGATCGCCGCGTCCTGCAGTTCCAGCTGACCCTCTATGGCGATGACGAACGCCTGCTGATGGCTCGCGATATCACTCGCCTGCACCGCCTGGAACAGATGCGCCGCGACTTCGTGGCCAACGTCTCCCACGAGCTGCGCACCCCGCTGACGGTGCTGAGCGGCTACCTGGAGACCTATGCCGATCATGCCGAGCTGATGCCGCCGCGCCTGGCCAGGAGCCTTGGCCAGATGCAGGACCAGACCGCCCGGATGCAGAACCTAGTCGATGATCTCCTGATGCTGTCACGGCTGGAGATCGATCAGCCCAACCCGCACCGGGAGCGGGTTTCCCTGCCCCCGCTGCTGGACACGATTCGCCGGGACGCGCTGGCGCTGTCAGACGGGCGCCATCGGGTCAGCATCGCCGTCGAGTCGGATCGCGCCCTGCTGGGGGATCCCAAGGAGCTACGCAGCGCCATCTCCAACCTGACCTTCAACGCCGTGCGCTACAGCGGCGAGGGCTGCCAGATCGTGCTGCGCTGGCGCGACCACCCGGCCGGCGCGGCCCTGGAGGTCGAGGACGACGGCGAGGGCATCGATCCCGTGCATATTCCGCGTCTCACCGAGCGGTTCTACCGGGTCGACAAGGGCCGCAGCACCGAAACCGGCGGCACCGGCCTGGGCCTCGCCATCGTCAAGCACGTGCTGCTGCGCCACGATGCCCGTCTGGAGATTGCCTCCTACCCCGGCCAAGGGGCCCTGTTCCGCTGCGTCTTCCCCACCCAGCGCCTGACCGAGGATCAGGCCGCACTGGCCTGACGCGCGCCCGAGGCCCTGGCACCTTCCGCCCTGGAAGGTGTCTCGTGGCAGAGCGTTCGTTGAGACGCACTTTCCAATAGGCACCTCCTGAAACGTACTGGCTTGAAACGAAAAGGCCCCCGCCACTGGTGGCGGGGGCCTGCCTGTTGGCATCGACGTGCCCGAAACGGGCTCAGCGGCGTGGCGCCAGCGCCTCGCCGGCGGGGCCCTGATCGCGATAGTGGCGCTCCCACATCAGCACCGAGCCGGCCACCGCGCCGGGCAGCAGGAAGAGATTCGCCAGCGGGATCCAGGTCAGCAGGGTGACCCAGCCACCGAAGGTCAGGGTCGGCCACCAGCGGCGGCGCAGTCGGCGACGCATCTCGGCGAAGCTGACGGCGTTGTTGTCCATCGGGTAGTCCAGATAGGTAATGGCCATCACCCAGGCCGAGAAGGCGAGCCACAGCGGCGGCGCCAGCAGGTTGACCACCGGCACCCAGCCCAGCACGAACAGGAGCGCCATGCGCGGCAGAATATAACCGAGCTTGACCAGTTCCCTGCCCAAGGCGTCGAGGCCGGCGCGCATAAGACCACGCTCGTCCTGGGGGGCACGACCGGTCTGCTGCGCTTCGACCTTGGCTGCCAGAAAGCCATAGAAGGGGGCGGCGATCAGGTGCGTGACCAGGGTGAAGCTGAAGAACACCATCAGCACCAGGGTCACCACGAACAGCGGCCAGATCAGCCACTCGAGCCAGCCGAGCCAGCCCGGTACCAGCGCCATCCAGCCGTCCAGCCAGCCGCCGAAATGACCGAGCACATAGTGAAGCCCGGCGGCATAGACCACCAGATTGACCAGCATCGGCAGGAACACATAGCGTCTCAGGCCCGGGCTAAACACCAGCCGGGTCCCGCGGGTCAGCGCCGTCAAGGCGTTGAGCATCGTCTCGTCTCTCCCTTTCTTTCACATCTGCATCTTGCCGCCCCATGCGGAAACGACGGCGCCGCCGCAGAGGGCGGCGGCGCCGTCGGGACGGGTCCAGTGAGGCTCAGCGCTTGCGCGTGAGGGCATCCTCATCGAGCTTGTCCGGATCGACGTGGCGGATATCCAGGCCCTTGACCAGGTAGATCACGTACTCGGCCAGGTTGTTGGCATGATCGCCGATCCGCTCCAGGGCCCTAAGCACCCACATCACGCTGAGCACCGAGGTGATGGAGCGGGGATCTTCCATCATGAAGGTCATCAGCGAGCGCATGGCGGTGGCGTACTCGCTGTCGACACCCTCGTCCTCGTGGACGACCTTGAGGGCCAGGGCGGTGTCGAAGCGGGCGAAGCTGGTCAGCGAGTCGCGCATCATGTTACGCACCCGCTCGCTCAGGTGGCGCACCTCGACGAAGCCCTTGTTGCCGTGATTGGCCTCGAGCAGCGCCAGGGCGTTGCGGGCGATCTTGGTGGCCTCGTCGCCGATGCGCTCGAGATCGGACACAGCACGGGTCACCGCCAGCACCAGGCGCAGGTCCGAGGCCGCCGGCTGACGCCGCGCCAGCACCCGGGTGCACTCCTCATCGATCTTGACCTGCATGTCGTTGACGGCCTCATCCTGCCGGGAGACCTGCTCGGCCAGCGCCGAGTCGCCCTCGAGCAGGGCCGTGACGGCATCTTGCACCTGCTTCTCGACCAGGCCGCCCATGGCCATCAGGTGGTTCTTCAGGTCCTCGAGCTCATGATTGAACTGGCGGGAAATATGCTGGCTGTGGCTATCGCTGGTGATATCCATGGGAACACTCCTTGAGGACGCACGGCCTGACCTGCGCCCGGTTCGTATGCTTGGGTCCGCGCGAGCCGCGGTGCGTGACGCCCGGTCAGCGACCGACAGACCGGGGCGTGACAGCGTGCCCTGAGATGATGACGCAGTCAGATTGCAGTCAGATGACGCCCGGCCCCCGGGTGGTGACACCTGGAGCCGACGGTTAAGATGGCGCCATCGGCCCCTCTGCGTGGACCACCGCTTGCCTTCATGTTACTACACCTTCAACAACAACAAGCTCACCGGAAACGCCGCCATGACCGATCTCGATGATGCGCCCACCCCCCAGGGCCAGCTGACTCTCAAGCTGCTGGCCACGCGCCAGGACACCAACCTCTACGGCGATATCCCCGGCGGCTGGCTGGTCGGGCACATGGATCAGGCCGCGGAGCTCGCCGCGGGCCGCATCGCCCACGGTCGCACCGCCACCGTCGCGATCGAGGCGATGGACTTCCTGTGCCCGGTGCGCGTGGGGTCGGTGGTCAATGTCTTCACCGCCGTGCGTGAGATCGGCCGCAGCTCGATCAAGATCGACGTCGAGGTCTGGATCCGGCCCCCCCACGAGCGCAGCCCCGATGAACTCCACAAGGTCACCGAGGCCCGCTTCGTGATGGTGGCGATGGACGACAACGGCCGCATCCGCGCCGTGCCCGAGGCCCGCTGATCAACCGCTGACCATCTCCCGATTCTTCAGGTAGGCGAACTCGCCGATGTCGTTGAAGGGCCGCACCAGCGCCTGGAAGGCGCGGTAGGACTCGAGGATCCGGCGGGAATCCTCATCGGCCTCAGTCTGCTTCGCGAGCACCGCCCGGGACGAGTCGTAAAGCGCCTGCATCACGTCATCGGGGAACTGGCGCAGCTGGACGCCATGCTCCTCGACCAGGGTCTTCAGGGCCTCGGCATTGCGCAGGGTGAACTCGTCGATCATGGCCTGGTTGGCGGAGCGTGCCGCTTCCTGCACCACCACCTTGAGATCGTCCGGCAGCGCCCGCCAGGCATCCAGGTTGATGGTGCCCTCGAGGATCGCGCTGGGCTCGTTCCAGGCCGAGGTGTAGTAGTAGTCGGCGACCTGATGCAGGCCGAAGGCCAGGTCGTTGTAGGGCCCCACCCAGTCCGCGGCGTCCAGTACTCCGGTCTGCATCGAGGTGAAGATCTCGCCACCCGGCAGGTTCAGGGTGGTCACGCCGATGCCGTTCATGGCCTCGCCGGCGAGCCCCGGCAGGCGCAGCTTGAGCCCCTGCATGTCCGCAAGCGAGTTCACCTCGCGCTTGAACCAGCCGCCCATCTGTGTGCCGGTGTTGCCGACCGCGAAGGGCTTCAGGTTGTGCTTCTCGTAGAGCGCGTCCCACAGCGCCTGCCCCTCACCCTGATACAGCCAGGCATTGGTCTCCTGGGTGGTCATGCCGAAGGGCACGGCGGTGAACATCTGCGCTGCCGGCACCTTGCCGCGCCAGTAGTAGGAGGCCGAGTGCCCCATCTGGGCGGTGCCCGACGAGACCGCATCGAAGACCTCCAGGGCCGGCACCAGCTCGCCGGCGCCATAGACCTCGACGCGCAGGCGCCCGCCAGACAGCTCGTTGATGCGCCTGGCGAGGTCGTTGGCGCCGGTGCCTAGCGCCGGGAAGTTCTTCGGCCAGGAGGTGACCATCTTCCAGGTGATGGGCTCATCGGCGCGGGCGGTGGATACGAAGGGCGCCGCGGCGAGGCCGGCGGCGCCGGCGCCCAGGGCGGTGAGGAAGTGACGGCGATGCAGGGGACGTGACATGAAGGGGCGGGCTCCGGTTGGCGGATTATCGGTATGGTGTGGCTTGTGTCCGCCCTAAAGTATGCTTGAGGCCCGTTTTGCCGGGCAAGTCCGCCTCGTGCCGTTTCGCCCCGGCGGCGGCGCCCAGGAGGGCCCGCCTAGAGCGGAGTCAGCTTGGCGAAGCCCAGTACCAGCCACTTGTCACCCTCGCCCTCGAAGCTGACCTGAACCCGGGCGCGCTCGCCCGAGCCCTCGGCGTTGAGGATCACCCCCTCGCCGAACACCGGATGGCTGACCCGCTGCCCAAGCGCAAGCGACGGCAGGTCGTCGCCGCCGTCCACCGACGATTGGCGTGGGCCGTGACCGGCGGTGACCGGCCGCGAGATCTGGCCGCGCAGCCGCACCTCTTCGAGATACTCCGCCGGGATCTCGCGCAGGAAGCGCGAGGGCCGCTGGAAGGTCTCCTTGCCATGCAGGCGACGCAGCTCGGCGTGAGTCAGGTAGAGCTTGGTCATCGCCCGCGTCAGGCCCACGTAGCAAAGCCGGCGCTCCTCCTCGAGGCGACCGGGTTCCTCCATCGACATCTTGTGCGGAAACAGACCCTCCTCGACGCCGGCGATGAACACCACCGGGAACTCGAGGCCCTTGGCCGAATGCAGGGTCATCAGCTGCACGCAGTCCTCGAAGTCGTCGGCCTCGTGATCGCCGGCATTGAGCGCCGCCTCGGCCAGGAAGGGTTCCATGGCGGCGGCGCCCTCGCCGATCGCCTGGTCGTTCAGGGCATCGCCCTGGGTGAAGGCTCGGGCGGCGTTGACCAGCTCGTCGAGGTTCTCGACCCGGGCCTGGCCCTTCTCGCCTTTCTCACTGCGGTGATGCTCCACGAGCCCGGATTGCTGAGTGACGTGGGTGATGATCTCGTGCAGCGCCATGCCGGCGGTGTCGTTGTCGAAGCGCTCGATCAGCTCCGCGAAGGCCCGTACCGCATTGCCGGCACGGCCCTTGAGGGTGGCATCGGCGAGGCAGTCGTGCAGGGCCTGCCACAGCGAGACGTCGGTGACTCGCGCCCGCTCACGCAGGATCTCCACGGTGCGAGTGCCGATGCCCCGAGCCGGCACGTTGATCACCCGCTCGAGCGACGCGTCGTCCTCCCGGTTCAAGAGCAGGCGCAGGTAGGCCAGGGCATTCTTGATCTCCAGGCGCTCGTAGAAGCGCTGACCGCCGTAGATGCGATACGGCATGCCCTGGCGGATCAGGGTCTCCTCGAGCACCCGGGACTGGGCGTTGGAGCGATAGAGGATGGCGATCTCGCGCCGCGCGGTGCCCTGCTTCACCTGAGAGGCAATGGTGTCGACGATGTAGCGCGCCTCGTCCAGGTCGTTGAAGCCCGCGTACAGCGAGATCGGCTCGCCGCGCTCGCCGTCGGTCCACAGCTCCTTGCCCATGCGCCCGGTGTTCTGGCTGATCAGGGCGTTGGCGGCCTCGAGGATGGCGCTGGTCGAACGGTAGTTCTGCTCCAGGCGCACCGTCCTGGTGGCCGTGAACTCGTCCTCGAAGCGGCGGATGTTCTCGACCCGGGCGCCGCGCCAGCCATAGATCGACTGATCGTCGTCGCCGACCACCGTGATCCCGGCCTGCTCGCCGGTGAGCAGCTTCAGCCAGGCGTACTGCAGGGTGTTGGTGTCCTGGAACTCGTCGACCAGCACATGGGCGAAGCGCTCCCGATAGTGGGCCAGCAGCGCCGGATTGTCGCGCAGGAGCTCGAGGCTTCTCAGCAGCAGCTCGCCGAAGTCGACCAGGCCACCGCGCTCGCAGGTCAGCTGATAGCGCTCGTAGAGCTCGACCATCTGGCCCAGGTAGGCATCGCCCTGAGTCTTTACCTGGTGGGGGCGCAGGCCCTCCTCCTTGCAGCCGGAGATGAAGTACTGCACCTGACGCGGCGGGAAGCGCTCGTCGTCGATGTGGTGGTCCTTGAGCAGGCGCTTGACCAGGCGCAGCTGGTCGTCGCTGTCGAGGATCTGGAAGTGCTGGGGCAGGCGGGCATCCTGCCAGTGGGTACGCAGCAGGCGATGGGCGATGGAGTGGAAGGTGCCCACCCAGACATTGCGCAGCGACTGGCCGAGCAGCGCCTCGAGGCGGGTGCGCATCTCCCGGGCCGCCTTGTTGGTGAAGGTCACGGCGAGGATGGCATAGGGTGACAGACCCTCGGTGCGCATCAGCCAGGCGATGCGATGCACCAGCACCCGGGTCTTGCCGGAGCCGGCGCCCGCCAGCACCAGCATATTGCCCTGGGGGGCGCTGACGGCCTCACGCTGGGCCGCGTTGAGGTGATCGAGAATCGCCGTGACGTCATCCATAGCGGGGCACTTCGGGGTCGAAAAATGGACGCCTAGCGTAGCATATCCGGCCCTCGGGGCGGGCCGTCTGCCGGCTTCCGCGGGTGGGCCTCCGCCTGGCCGGCAGGCGGCGCCTCACAGGCTAGAGCGATGGGTCGTCTTCGCCTTCGGACTCGGCGTCTTCCTCGGGGTAACGCAGCGGGTTGAGGCTCTTCTTGACCGCCTTGAGCTGCTCGGCGAGCTTGGGGCCGCGGGTCTTGGCGACACCGACCGCCAGCACGTCGATCAGCACCAGATGGGCGATCCGCGAGCTCATCGGCGTATAGATCTCGGTGTCTTCATGCACGTCGATGTAGAGCGGCAGGCTGACCTCGTCGGCGAGGGGCGAGTGGCTGGGACAGAGGCCGATCACCGTGGCGCCGACCTCGCGGGCTCGCCGCACGCTATCCACCAGCGCCCGGGTACGCCCGGTCTGGGAGATCGCCACCACCACATCGCCCTTCTTGAGGGTCGCCGCGGACATGTTCTGCATGTGCGGGTCGGTGTAGGCGGCGGTGGAGATCTGCAGGCGGAAGAACTTGTGCTGGGCATCGGCGGCCACCGCACCGGAGGCACCGAAGCCGTAGAACTCGACCCGGTTGGCCATGGCCAGCGCATTGATCGCCTGGTTCAGCGCCTCGTTGTCCAGCCGGTCGCGTACCGACAGCAGGGTGCCGACGGTGGAATCGAAGATGCTGTGGGAAAACTCGGCAACGGTATCGCTGTCGTTCATCGAGAACTGGGCGAACTGACTGCCCGAGGCCAGCATCTGTGCCAGCTTGAGCTTGAAATCCTGGAAGCCGTTGCAGCCCAGCGCCCGGCAGAAGCGCACCACCGTGGGCTCGCTGACCTTGGCCTCGGTGGCCAGATCGACGATGCGCATGTGGATGACTTCATCCGGATTGCGCAGCACGAAGCGCGCCACCTTCTGTTCGGAGCGGCGAAAGTGCTCCATGCGATTTCTCAATTCATCGAACAGGGCACGGCTCACGGGCAGGCTCCTTGGCAGGGGATGTGGATAAGGGGCGGCGCAAACCGGGGTGTGGATAATTAGAGCATGCTGGCCCGCACACCGGGTCATGGCTGGTCACAGTATGCCCCAGCCGGGGGGGACGATGTCACGTTCCCGCTCCGCGTTGCTTGAGCGTTGAACGTCATCATCCTGTCAAGTGGGTTATAGTAAACAAGGAGGTGCCGGTCGTTAGGCAGCACTCAAGGGCGGCCGGCGCAGTCATCGCCCGTCAGGAGAGTCGATCATGCGCAATGTCGAACAGGTGTCCTCCGTCAAAAGCGAACTCCTCGATATTTTCATGAGCATGGAAGTGGTCGAGCATCAGCAGCGCCGCAAGTCCGCTGCACTACGCAACCTGCGTGCCCGTCGCGGCATCGAGTTGCACAACGAATTCAAGCGGCTGGAGCAGGATCTCGCCGACCTGGATGCCGACCTCGACGATGATCTGATTCAGTAGACTCACTCCGCCACGTTCCCCCAAACGCCGCGAGCCCCGGCAGGACCGGGGCTCGCAGGGCAATGCCAGGATCTGGCAGGGCTTGGTAAAGTCTGGCAGGACCGGCATCCGATGCCGGTCCAGGGTGGCGTCACCCTCAGAAGTCACTCTCAAAGACTGGTGACAAACACCGCCAGCACGCCGATCGGCGCGACATAGCGCGTGATCAGGTTCCACAGGCTGAAGTCGTAGATATCCATCCCCAGCTCCTTGCGCACGCCTTCCTTGTCCAAGCCCCAGGCCACGAACAGGATGACGCCCAGGCCGGTCAGCGGCAGCAGGAACTTGCTGGTCAGCTTGTCGAGCAGGTCGAAGATGTTCAGGCCGAAGAACAGCACCTCGCTCCAGACGTTGAACGACAGCAGCGCGGCGATGCCCAGCGCCCAGGTCGCGATACCCGCCACCAGGGTCGCGCCGACCCGCGACAGCGGCGTGCGCTCCTCGACAAACTCCACCACCGGCTCCAGCAGCGAGATCGCCGACGTCAGGGCGGCGAAGGTCAGCAGCAGGAAGAACATCAGCCCCAGCAGCATCCCGCCGGTCATGTTGCCGAAGGCGAGCGGCAGGGTGACGAAGATCAGCCCCGGCCCGGAGTTCAGGTCCAGGTTGTTGGCGAAGACGATCGGGAAGATCGCCAGGCCAGCGCCCAGGGCGATGACGGTGTCCATGATCACCACGGTGCGGGCGGTCTTGAGCAGGTTGACCTCCTCACCCAGATACGAGCCATAGGCCATCATGATGCCCATGCCCAGCGACAGGGTGAAGAAGGCATGGCCCAGCGCCGCCAGCACCACTTCCCCGGAGAGCTTGCTCCAGTCGGGGTTGAACAGATAGCTGACTGCCTGGCCGAAGTAACCGGTGGTCATGCCATAGCCCACCAGCACCACCAGCAGCACGCCGAGCGCCGGCATCAGGGTGCGTACCGCGCCCTCGAGCCCCTTGGTCACGCCACGGGCGACGATGCCGATGACCAGCAGCATGAAGACGGAGTGCCACAGCAGCAATTGCCCCGGGCTCGCCAGCATGCCGGTGAAGAGTCCACCGACGGCGTCGGCGTCCTGGCCGGTGAAGGCACCGGTGACCGAGCTCAGGGTATAGGACAGCGACCAGCCGCCGATCACGCTATAGAAGGACAGGATCAGGAAGGCGCCCAGCACACCGCTGATCCCCACCATCACCCAGCCCTTGCTGCGTCCCGCGTTCTTGGCCAGCTCAGCCATCGAGTTGATCGGGTTCTCCTGGCCACGCCGCCCGATCAGCCATTCGGCGACCAGAATGGGTAGCCCGATCAGGGCGATGCACAGCAGGTACACCAGCACGAAGGCGGCGCCGCCGCTTTCGCCCACCATGTAGGGAAATTTCCAGATATTGCCAAGGCCGACCGCGGACCCGGTGGCCGCGAGGATAAAGGTCAGCTTGGATGACCAATGTGCGTGGGATAGTTTGGACATGATTCACCTTGAGGTTGCGTGTCATCATCGATCGGTCGGATGCGATGACGGCTTGTGCTTGTTATTGCCACGTCCGCGGCATCATGGATCACACGATGCCAATCAAGGGCATGACAGGATCCGGGCAGGATCGCCGCCGCTAGCCGCCGCGCCTCGTTCCCTGGTCGGGGCACGAGACGCGGCTCACATGCCGTGATATTGCGAAGATCCGTGCGGGTTTCACACAAAACCCCACAATATCGAATGGTGAACGGCATGCGGGCCATAAAACTATCCGATCATGATCGTGATAGCCAGAACGGATTGCCCCTTAAGGAGACCCTTAAGGGAGGACAGGGCCTCGCCGGAAGGCACTAGAAGAGACGCGTCTGACGCTCGCCGGGAAAGGCCGCCAGAGAAGGGAGAGCCAGCCGGTCGGCGAGGCGCGCGTGGCAGGCCCTCGCCAGGGCGGGCGCCTGGCGATTATCGGGCGTATGCACAAAGAGAAAAGGGGTTTTCCCCTGTTTTATCCACAGGCAGAGCCGCTCGACCCAGGGCGTAAAGCGGGCCTGATTGATGGCGTCATCGAAGTGGCCGATGAAGCGCACCACCGGTCGCTGTGCCGTGGAGATCACGTGTAACGGGCGTTTGGGCTTTTCGCCCTGAGCCTTGGCCAACCGCGAGTCCTCTCTTGGCGGCGTAGCAAACAGGGCGCGCACGTCAAGCATCACCCGATCTATCCCGTGAGTTATCAACAATCGGTTCAAGGCCGCTTCGGCGCTCCCCTTGTGGAAAAACTCGGGGTGGCGGACCTCGACACTGGCCGGAATCCCGGCAGGCCAGCGCGCCAGCAATGCCTCGAGTCTCGGCAGCTCGTCCACGCCGAAATCCCGGGGCAGCTGAATCATCACCGGCCCGAGGCGATCATGCAGTGGCGTCAGAGCGGCGAGGAAGTCCTCGACCTCGGCCTCGACGCCAGCCAGGCGCCGCTCATGGGTCAGCCCACCTGGCAGCTTGAAGCAGAAGCGGAAGCCCGGCGGGGCCTGGCGCGCCCAAGCGGCCACGGTATCGGGACGCGGGGTGCCGCTATAGAAGGTGGTGTTGCCCTCCACCGTGGAGAACACCCGAGCATAATCCGGCAGGCGTTCGCCCTGGCCGCCATGCGGCGGATAGAGGCCACCTCGCCAGTCCTCGTTGGCCCACATGGCGAGCCCCAGGTGAAGGTCTTCCGCGCGGGCGGTGGGTGGGAGGCAGGAATCGGTCACCGGTCCAGATCTCTCGTCGATGCCAAGCTGAATGAAGGGAGCGGATTATCCCTGTCTCCCCAGCCAGTGACCAGTGCAGAACAGCGCGGACGCTCAGGCGCTCCCGGCACAGGCCAGGACATGCGACACGAAGTGACGCACCTTGGCGAGTTCCCCCAAGGGTTCGGGATAGACCAGGTAATAGGCGTCGGGCCCCTGTAGCACATGAGGCCACGCACAGCCTAGCCGCCCTGCGGCGAGTTCATCCTCGACGAGAAAACGCGGCATCAGCGCCAGGCCACCCCCTGCGATCACGGTTCGCAGCAACATCTGGAAGGTCTCGAAGCGCGTGCCGTGATAGCTGCGATGGGTGGTGATGCCCTGCTCGGCAAACCAGCGGTGCCAGGCGTCAGGGCGGGTGGAGAGATGCAACAGGCGAGCCTCGATCAGGTCCGTGGCCGAGGCCAGCCGCAGCCGATCGAGATAGTCAGGTGCCCCGACGGCGACCACCTCCTCGTCAAACAGCTTGTGACACTCCAGATTGGGCCAGCGGCCATGGCCGTGAAAGAAGGCCACATCGATGTCTTCCTGCTCGAGATCGAAGGCCTGCACCCGGTCGGTGACATTCAGGCTGATGCTCGGATACGCCTCGAAGAAGGCCGGCAGGTGAGCGGTCAGCCAGGCGGTGCCGAAGGTCGGCAGGGTCGCCACCCGCAACACCTCGCTATGCCCGCTGTAGGTCATGATGGTGTTCGCCGACATCTCGATCTGCGCCAGTATCTTGCGTACCTCGGTGAGGTACAGAGAGCCCTCGGGCGTCAGCACCAGCGTGCGCCGCACGCGGCGGAACAACTTGTGCTGAAGATAGTGTTCCAGCTGCGCGACCTGCTTGCTGATCGCACTCTGAGTCAGGCTCAGTTCCTCGGCCGCCCGGGTGAAGCTCATGTGGCGGGCCGCCGCCTCGAAGCATTGCATGGTGGTGGTCGAGGGCAGATGGCGGGCCGTCATGGCGATGCGGTTCCTGAACAAAAGGCTCATTCTAGCCAATCATGGGACCTGGTGCCTGATGTCTAGTGCCTGATATCTGGTGCTGGCAAGTCATTCATTACAGGCATGACAGGCTCCCTGCTCCGCCCAAGCGATCCCATGAAAACCGCCTGACATCGCCCCTGATGACGCTCACGGTGCCGCCATGGCATGACTCGATGGAATGAATAGCGCGCTTTTTTTCGTTTGCCGTTTCGCCGGGTGACTGCTTTGATCAGGTCATTCCTTGATCACGCTCAGCCGCCAGCGACGCGAGCGATTTTCCACGTCCGTGCGCTCCTGACGCAGAGCCAGGAGCGATGCGGCTGGCCCCAAGACACTCAGGAGGCATGCCCCATGAATACGCCAGCTCTCGTTTCATCCGATGAGATTCGCGATCGCTTCTCGACGGCCATGTCGGCCATGTACCAGGCCGAGGTGCCCCAGTACGAGACCCTGCTCGAGCTGGTGGCGCAGGTGAATCGCGAGACTCTCGAGCGCAACACGGTGCTCGCTGAGCGACTTGCGGCCCATGACGGGCTTGATCGCCTCGGCGTCGAGCGCCACGGCGCCATTCGGGTCGGCACCCCGGCGGAGCTTGCCATGCTGCGCCGGCTGTTCGCGGTGATGGGCATGCACCCGGTCGGATACTACGATCTCTCCCAGGCCGGAGTGCCGGTGCATTCCACCGCCTTTCGCCCCGTCGATGAAGCGGCGCTTTCCCGCAACCCCTTCCGGGTCTTCACCTCGCTGCTGCGCCTGGAACTGATCGAGAGCCCGGCACTTCGTGAGCGTGCCGCGGCGATACTCGCCGAGCGCGACATCTTCACCGCCAACGCTCGGGAGCTGATCGCGCTCAGCGAATCCCAGGGCGGTCTCAGCGACGCCCAGGCGGACCGCTTCGTCACCGAGGCGCTGGAGACCTTCCGCTGGCACCGAGACGCCACCGTGGATCTCCCCACCTACGAGGCGCTGCACGCCGAGCACCGGCTGATCGCCGACGTGGTCTGCTTCCGCGGCCCGCACATAAATCACCTGACCCCGCGCACCCTGGACATCGACGAGGTCCAGAAACGCATGTCGGCGGCCGGCATGACCCCCAAGGAGGTCATCGAGGGGCCGCCCCGTCGCGACTGCCCAATCCTGCTGCGCCAGACCAGCTTCAAGGCGCTGGAGGAGCCGACACGCTTTCAGGGCGAGCGCCAGGGCACCCACACGGCCCGCTTCGGCGAGATCGAGCAGCGGGGTGTGGCACTGACCGGCAAGGGGCGAGCACTCTATGATCGCCTGCTCGATGCCTCACGGGACAATACTCAGGGACTCTCCCACGAGGCGCACCAGCAAGCACTGGCCAAGGCCTTCGCCGATTTCCCCGATGACGAGGCCGAGCTGCGCCGCCGGGGCCTGGCTTTCTTCGAGTACCGGCTCACCGACGCCGGACGTGCGGCCGATGCCGGCATGGAGACGGACCTGGAGGCGCTGATCGAACAGGGGCTGGTCGAGGCGCGGCCGATCACCTATGAGGACTTCCTGCCGGTCAGCGCGGCGGGCATCTTTCAGTCTAACCTCGGTGGGACACAGAACGACGCCTATGCCGGCCATGCCAACCGCGAGGCCTTCGAGTCGGCGCTGGGGGCCGCCGTTACCGATGAACTCGCGCTCTACGCCGAGCGCGAGGCCGCCTCGAAGGCCAGGGTCTTCAAGACCCTGGCCCGCACCAACACAGACTGAGGAAGGGAGAGGGAAAGAGGAAGGTGGGATGGCACAGGAGGTTCACCCCACCGGGTGTGGGATGAGAATAAAGTTTCATCCTTACCTGTTGGGTACCGGGATATAGAATCACCTGTGGACGTAACCACGAAGTCAACAGAAGGTAATTTCCATGACGCATCGAATCATCAGAGAATAAACAGCTACACATCTAGAGTTAGGGCGGAAGGATGCCAGGCAATTTCAGTAATGCATCAAGTGGCATGGGCTTGGAAAAATAGAATCCTTGCAGCAGGTCACAGTTGCGACGCTCCAAGTCTTGTTGCTGTGCAACCGTCTCGATGCCTTCAGCGACCACGACTAGATCCAGGTGGTGCGCCATAGTAATGACGCCTTGCACGATGGCGGCATTGCGTGGACTTTCCAAGACGTCCTGAATAAAAGTGCGATCCAGTTTAACCTTGTGAATCGGCAAGTCGCGAAGATAACTGAGACTAGAAAAACCGGTCCCGAAATCATCGAGTGCGATGGTGATTCCAATTGCACGCAGCTCTTCGATCACGCCTATGGCCTGTGAGCCCCCGTCCATCAGGATGCTTTCAGTGATCTCCAGCTCGAGTAGCTCTGCAGGTAAGCCAGTCTCTTCCAGGGTGGTAACGACCTCTCTTAAGAAGCCGTCGCGATGGAACTGCAGCGATGAGATATTGACTGCGATCGGATAGGTTCGCTCCCCCCTGTGCAATCGATCCGCCAGTTGTTGGCAGGCTTGTCGAAGCACCCAGTGCCCCAAGGCAATGATCTGGCCCGTTTGTTCGGCAAGCGGAATGAACACCCCGGGGGAGATCATCCCGCGCTGGGGGTGATGCCAACGTAGTAAGACTTCAGTATTGCGAATCCTTCCACTACTGGCGTCGACCACTGGTTGGTAGTAGAGCTCAAGCTGATTGTGCCGCAAGGCTTGTTGCAATTCATGCCGAAGTAGCAGCTGATCTCGCGTCGTCTTCTCTACGCGTGGTGTGTACCACTGCCAGGTATGACGTCCCTGGCGTTTGGCTTCAACCATGGCCAGGTCGGCCCGCTGAAGCAGTTGATGGGGTGAGTGGACGGTGTTGTCGTCGTAGGCGACCCCTAGGCTTGCGCTGATGTACAGCACATTCTCGTCGAACTCGAAAGGTGCATCAAACAGTTGGAGCACCTGCTCCGCGATATTGATGATCGTTTGGTCGTCTTGTAGCTCCGGCATCAGCAGGACGAACTCATCACCCGTGATGCGAGCCAGGGTGTGATCTGGGCCGAGCAACTGACGAAGCCGGCTCGCCACCGCAACCAATAGCCGGTTGCCGACAACGTGGCCCAAGGCTTCATTGATCCCCCGTAGCCCATCCAGGTCGAGATACATCAGCGTCAATAACCCTTGGCGCTGCTCCTGATGGTCGTGGAACGCCTTGGTGAGATGGCCCTCTAGAGCATTTCGATTGGGTAAACCAGTGAGCTGATCGTGAGTGGCCTGATAGGCAATTTGAGCCTCTTGCTGGCGTTGTTGCGTGATGTCTTCTTGGGTGCCGATGAAGTGGGTGCACTGTCCATCGGCATCCATGACAGGACTGATGCGCAGACGATTCCAGAAAGGCGTTCCATCCTGGTGATAATTGAGCAACGTGATCTGCACACCTTCACGGGCCTCGATTGCCGTGCGAATCTTCGTGACGGCATCAGGATCCGTTTCTTCGCCCTGCAGAAAGCGACAATTTAAGCCAAGAACCTGATCTTGGGAGTAGCCAGTGATACGGCAGAAGGCCTCATTGACGTAGACCAGTGGCATGCCGGACTGGCGCGCATCGGCCATGACGACCCCGACGGGAGTGGCCTCGATACCACGTTCCAGAAGCTTCAGTTCCGCTTCCTGACGCTTGCGCATGGTGATGTCATGACAAATGGCATATACACCGACAACACCTGCATCCGTGGTCACAGGGAAGCTGGTCACTGTCAGCTGTCGGGTGCGCCCACCGGCGTGGCGACCAAGCATTTCTTGTTGCTGCGCTTCGCCATTTAAAGCCGCTTCGAAGGTAGCCTTTGCTTTTACATGGCAGCTGGGATCGAGCAAGTCCAAGAAATGGCGACCGACTAACGTGTCCTCGGCATAGCCGGTGAGGCTCTCCAGTGCCCGGTTAGCCTGCTGTAAGCGGCCATCCAGGCTGAACTTATAGACCCCATCCGGATGATTGGTGAACAATGACGTATGCCACGCCGTCAGGCTATTTAATTCCTGAGTGTCCTGGTCTCGAATGATGGCTAGAGCCGCCAGTGATGCGGCTTTTTTCAGGGTGTTTTGGCTAGCAGGAGACGGCTCTGCCGGGTGACGGTAATAGGTAGCGAAAGTGCCCAGCAGCTGCCCTTCGCGTGTCAGGATGGGCATCGACCAGCAAGCGCGTAGGCCCTCTAACCGGGCGGCGGCACGGAAGGCTTCCCAGTAGGTATCCGTCATAATATCTTCGGATATGACCATCTGGCGTAAGAAGGCCGCCGTTCCGCAGGTGCCAACGCCATCACCGATCTCGAGGCCTTGCATGGCCTTAAAGTAACGTGACGAGAACTGGGAGCCGGCAATCATGCTTAACGTCTTGCGTTTTGGCTCATAGTGCATGATGGACACTAGCGCGTCCGAGAGCAGGTGGCCTGCCCAATATGTGATCGCCTCGAGTACCTCCTCGAGTGGCGCCTCGTGCGCAATCATGTCATGAATTTTCTGCTGGTCTTCCAGTAGAGAAATATCGTGAGCCATAGAGTGATGCCTAGCTTACCTACCTAAACGTGGGCAAGCTCTTTAAGGAAGGGCGACACCGAGCATCGTCATATCGCAAGACGAAAGTATTAGGTGATGTCGTGGCGGCGTGCTTTCTTTTGCTCGTACATGGCCGCATCGCACAACGATAGTAGCATCGCTGCGTCATGCTGTTCCGGTTTGGCGGTGATCGTTCCCACACTCGCGCCAGAGTAGTCGATGATGTCGTCGCAGATGTGAAACTGCCCGGCTGTGAGCTCTTCCAGATACTGCCGGAAGGCTTGTTCGCTGGTGTCTGTGTGGCTTTCCCGTACGACCACAAACTCATCGCCGCCATAGCGTGCGATCAGATCATCCTTGCGGCAGTGTCGGGTCAGCTGCTGGGCCAATTCGATCAAAAATCGGTCACCGGCGTCATGGCCATGACGGTCGTTGATGGCCTTGAAGCCATCCAGGTCAATAAAGGCGACATATAAATGTTGCCCATTGAGCGCCGCGTGCTGAAGGCGCGCCTCCAGTCCCTGTACCAAGGCTCGACGATTGGCAATCCCGGTCAACGGATCGGTATTGGCGTGGTGCGCCAGGATGCGGTTTTCAGTGGTCACTAGCTGAAGCAGCCGCTCACTCTCAAGGTAACGTGAGATCAGCTGAGTAAACAGCGACATATAGTGAATCACCTCAGGCGACAGCGTGACCTGTTCGTCACTGGCGGCACACAAGGTGCCATACAAAGTGCTGTCGAGGAGGTAAACCGGTTCACTGAGATAGGTGCATAGCCCGAGCTCACGGGCAGCCATAGAGTCTCCCCAGTGCGTTGCCACGTCTTGGCTGTAGCGGCGACCTTCCAGGATGGCGCGGCGGCATAGTGTGTCACACCACGGCACTGAGAGACCCTCCGGGATAATCAGGTTACCGATATTGCGGGCATACACCACCGTTTGTACCTGCCTCTCTTCGTCGATCAGAGTGAAGTAGGTCGAGCTTAGCCCTGTGATGTCCGCTAACAAGTCGAGCAGGGGATAGATCAGCGCTTCCAGTTTTTCGCTTGGCGCTGGCGTGCCTGCCAGGCAATCCAGCAAAGCGGTGGTTTTAGCGTCAGCTTGGGGCATGGGAAGATTCCATTGCTTCCTCCAGGAAAAACCGACCATAGCATAATGGACTGCTTGTCAATAAAACGTATGTTTCATACTTTATATTCAGATGTAGGGTCCCGGATAAAAAATCTATAGCCAGATCACACTTGGCAGCTATTTCAATGCATTCTACATCTTCAGAACCTTCACCCCGTAGGTAGAGGGACTGACTATGTCTTCGAGCTTACCGATCTGTGCGAAATCACTTTGGGTGATTACGCTGCTGATGTTGGTGTCGGGAAAACGCAAGTTTTTGATGATATGCACCTGGGTCGGCATGCCCTTTCGGTCAATGTCCATTACCCAAGCGAGAAAGCCTCCCGAGAACTTGGCCAGGCTGCCGATTGGGTAGAGCCCATAGGTTTGGATGTACTCCACTAACACCGTCTTATCATAGGCAGCGCTCGCCCCATGGACCATGCGGTAGGCGTCTAGCGGCGAGCGAGGCGGCGCACCGTTTCGCACATTGCGTAGTTTATTGACCACTTTGATGACAGAGACCAGGCGAACCAGGGCTGAGAGCTGCCTACCGTGCTTGCCCGCAGGGTAGCCAGAACCGTCCAAACGCTCGTTGGCCTGTTCGATCACGGCGCGACAGATGGGACTGGGGGACCAGTCAAGCCCCTGCAACTTATGGCACAACACGGCCACGTGACCCTTGAGGATTTCCTTCTGCCCAGGGTTCATGTTGACCTTGAGTGACGGGATTTTCGGGCCGACCAGCAGCGGCTTGCCAAGGGTATGCATCAGGGCTCCCAGCACGGCTTCACGCACCCTGGGGTCGTATGGGTCACGCGCTAGCAGCATGTCGGCCAGCTGGCCTGCTACCTGCACTGCGTGGCGGACCCAATCCGGTTCGTCGCGCAAAGAGGAGAGGGCGTAGAGAAAGGCCTTACGGTCCTGCTCCACCAGGTGGCGCAGAGTGTCGACGCAATCGTAGAAGAGCTGCTCGGGGAACAGATCACGGGTTTTGATGTACATCAGCCCCACCTGAAGCTGGTGGGCAAGGTCCATCACACCGCGTTCCATGGGCGATTGGCGGGCGCGCTTCGCTCGCGCCTGGGTTTCACGCTGCCGGATCTTCTTCTCCTTGTTTCCGGGGATGAAGAGCGGGGAGTGGTGGTCCAGTTTGTTGTTGCTCCCTGTACGATAGGCCGCTTCTTTTTCCGACTCGGCCACATAGCGGAACAAGGTCTCTGACTGAAGCGTGTTCAGGTTGATGAACTGAATACCGGCCGCGGCATAGCCGTGATTGCCGAAGGGACGAATGTGACGAACCTTACCCTCGGCGAAGAACCGTTCTCCATTGGGAAACTCGATGGTGATACCGGGGATATGCTGATCAACGTTGATCGCCACACTTTCGGCCAAGTCTATATCCACCATGCACCCTCCCACCGACAGGTTGCGTAGCCGTGCCGGCATATTGAGCTCGTGAAGGTAGACTTCGATGCTGACCCTTGCATGCATCCCAAGGAGAAAAGGGATGCGGATTGCCCCTCGTTGCTCGGGCACGAATACCGACTCCGGGAGCTGGCAATCTAGGTGATAAAGCGAACTGTCGATCTTGAGCAGCTTGGTGGGGACATTGCTGAGGCTGTAGGTTTCGCGCTCCATGATCTGGTTGCTCTTGATAGCTTCCAGATCGAAGTTGATTCCGCCATTGGTCAGATATTGCTCGATGTCAGAACCAGCGTATGCCACTTCCAGTACCAGCTGCCCGCTACTCAGATCGAGATGGTGCACCTCTGCCCTCAACGGATAGGCCATGTCCTTCGCATATACTGACACCTCATGGGTGTGTTGCAGCAGTGAGTGAATCACTGCTGCCGAAGGGTTGGAGGACTGAGCCGGAATAGCCAAATTAATCACCTGAGAATGAAAAAAACTTTCACTTATATAAGTTGCTTAAATTTATAGGCTTTTTATCACTTTGAATGTGATCAATTTGCCTAATACCGTTTGTCGGTGAGTGAGTAGGGGCTAGCTTGCTTGTTACAAGTGACTCATTTTTTTGCATGCTAGCGGCCGCTCAGGCCGGCTGCCACTGCACGCGGTTGCGTCCCGCTTGCTTGGCGGCATATAGCCCCAGATCGGCGCGTTTGATCGCGGGTTTTAGCGAAGCCTCTCTAGCAATAACCAATGTGACACCCAGCGAGGCGGTGTAGCCTAGCATGCTGTCGTCCTTCGTATCCTGACCAACCTTGGCAGGGGTGGTGGCGACTGCCTTGCGCAGCCTCTCGGCAACCCAAAAGGCCTGCTCCCGATCAGTGTCAGGAAGCAGGATCGCGAACTCCTCGCCTCCCATGCGGCACAGTACATCGCCGTCACGTAGCATGCCGCGAGCCAAATCGGCGAAGGCTTGCAGTACCCTGTCACCCACGTCGTGGCCGTGAGTATCGTTGATGTGCTTGAAGTGGTCCAAGTCGATGGCAATCAACGATAAGGGGGCACCGCTACGCTTGGCGCGAGCGATCTCCATGGCTGCCTGGTTTTCCAGATGCCGTCGGTTGCCTAAACCGGTGAGCGGATCGGTCATGGCCTGCTTCGCCAGGGTCGCTTCCAGTCGTTTGCGTTCGGTCAGGTCGAAGACCGTGGCACGGGTGTACTTGAAGCCACGGGGGGTGATCGAGGCCGTGGCTTGAATGGCGACCGGTAAGGTGGTGCCGTCGCGGGTGACCAGCTCGCACTCCGCCGTACCTTCTTGCTGTGGCCCGAGGACCCCCTGAAAGGCGGCCCCAAAGGCCTCACGAGTGGCCGATGTCACGAAGTCCCGATAATACCGCTGGCCGATCACTTCGTCGGCGCGATAGCCCAGCCAGTCGAGTTCGGTGTGGTTCATCTTGACGATACGACCGTCGACATCCAGCGAATGATAGCCGCAGGGCGCACGTTCATAGAGGTCCCGCACCTCATTGGCGTACCGCTGAGCTTGCCGTTTTAGTATTTGCTGACGGTGACTGCTTACGGCCCAGGACACGCCTAGGAGAAGGGCAAGGACATAGAGCAAGAGCATCAGCCGCAAGGCGAGACTCTCCGTCACCAGGGCGACAATGCTTTGCTTGGGTAACAGCAGTCCCAGGTGCCAGGGGTGAGAGGACGGCAGACTCGCCACATTTTCCACCAGGCTCCGGTAATTCTGGGTTCGCATATCGAGAGTCTGCGACAGCAAGAGACGATCACTCAGGCTCGCGGGGCCCGGTTCCTCTTGGGAGAGAGACTCCCAGATATTTGGGAGGTGGGATGCAGCGGGGCGCCCGAATGGAATGACACTACTAGGTCCGGGAAGCAGCGAACGGCCGCTGGCATCGACCAGGATCAGCTGAGCGGCCTGGTCGCGGGCGATATCCTGATGGAGGGCGGCGGTCAGGTACTGCCAATCCAGGCTGAACAATAGGACGCCCTTCTTCTCCCCGCGGGTATCGAAGACGGGGGTGGCGATATCAATAACAGGAGCGAGGCCATCAGCGGTGTTTTCGTAGCTGATTTCATGGCCAGGAGGCGAGATATAGAGATCGCGAGAGTGCAGTTGCATGGCCGCCTGAAAATAGACGGCATCGGCGTGTGACATGCCCCGTGCGACCGGGGGGAGTGGCGACCCATGGTGGATACGAAAGAGCTCTTCTCCCTGTGAGTCCAGCAACACCATTTTGGTGTAGTGGGGGGCATGGATCAGCTGCGTTCGAAACTGCGCCGCGAGCTGGCGAGCTTCCCATGCGGGCGCCGGCGTGGGGTTCCCGCCGCGGGAGTCGCCCAGGTAGGAGAGGTAGCGTCTGAGCAGGGGTTGCTGCGCGATGGCCAGGATGTCGTTGAAACTCTCGTTCATCCCTCGGCGCAGAGTGGCCTGGCCCGCCTCCAGCATCGCCTCCGCGCTGGCCTTCTCCCCGTCGAAGCGGGCATCAAGATAGGCCTGGGAGAGCGGAAACAAGAGAGCAGTCAACAAGAGGCTCGGCACCACGACTGCCAAGACGAGTCGACTGCATAAGGTTTTTAGCGCCATCCATGAGGCTCCCAAAGCGCGACACCAAGACCACCGCGTCGCTACGCGGTGCTGAATGCTTAGCATAGTAATGCGCTTTGATGGAAATTACTCTAACGGGAATGCATCGTTAGCCAAATGGTGGGCTACTGCTGCTTTCTTGTTCGATGACAAAGCAGTTTGGTAGCTGGTGAAATGCCTCGAGGGGCATGGGAGCGGCGAAGAGGTAGCCTTGATAGATCGCGCAGCCCAGATCCGCCAGCACCGCGAGCTGAGCCGGTGTCTCTACCCCTTCGGCAACCACCGCCAGCCCCATACTGTCGGCGAGGGCGATAATGATGACGGCGATCGGGTGCGCCTGCATCTCGCGGTTCAGGTCACGTACGAAGGCGATATTGATCTTAAGGATATCCAGTGGCAGGGACTGCAGGTACCTCAGCGAGGAGTAGCCGGTCCCGAAGTCGTCCAGCGCAACGCTATTGAAGGGTGCTCGGTCCACCGACGGATTTCTTGAGCACCTCGGCGCAAACTTCCAGCGGTGCGCTCCACCCCAGTGTCTTGTGCGGCCGCGTGTTCAGTGAGTCGGCGATCTCGTCGAGTTCTTCCTGACTGTAGACGGAGAGATCCGTGCCCTTTGGCAGGTACTGCCGCAACAGCCCGTTGGTGTTACCGTTGGAACCCCGCTGCCATGGGCTATGCGGGTCAGCAAAGTAGGTCGCCGTACCGGTCTTTTGGGTGATCTCGGCATGCTTCACCATCTCTCTGCCTTGGTCGTAGGTCATGGAGAGTCGCAAGGCTCGCGGCACCTCATTGAGCTTATCGCTGAAGCCAACGGCCGCCGCCGTGGCCGTGGTGCCATCCACTTTCGCCAGAATCACAAAACGCGTAGTGCGCTCCACCAGCGTACCGACGGCAGAGCGATTGTTGGCGCCCATGATGAGATCGTCCTCCCAGTGCGGTCTTCGATCTCAGACGGCCGTATATGGATGCTGACCAGTTCGGGAATCTGCTGGCGTCGATCCTTACCACGACTGCGTGGCCGGCACTTGCCGTTGCCCTGCCGCAAACAGGCGATGAGCTCCTTCTTGAGACTGCCACGGGGCATCATTAGAGCGCGTTGTAGATGGCCTCATGCGAGACCTGTCGACGTGAATCGTTGGGAGTCATGCGCTTCAGTGTGCGGGCTACCTGTTCCGGTGACCAGTACTTGCGCAACAGGTAGACCACTACCTCGAAGAGATCACCGTCAGGGTACAGCTTGGGACGCTGACGTGGCCGATGTCGCGTCAAACGAGCCCGATATCCTGCCAGGCCGGCATCCTAGCCCTTGATGGGATCGACCACGTGGCGCGCGATTTCTCTCGACACGGTGCTCGGTGCACGGCCCAGATGAATGGCGATGGACCGGATCGAATGAGTCGCTCGCATCATCATAATGGCAGCTCGGTCTTCGGCGGTGAGATGGCGGTAGCAATGGGGCATGGCAACACCGTACCTGATGGTTCATGTGTTGCGCCTGGTCATTGAGACCGCCCTTTATTTTCCTCCCACACTAGAGGCAAGCAGGCCGATGGCGTTATTCCACGGTCACCGACTTCGCCAGGTTACGCGGCTGATCGACGTCGGTACCCTTGAGCACCGCCACGTGGTAGGACAGCAGCTGCAGCGGCAGTGTATAGAGGATCGGCGCCAGGGCCTCGTCGATGTGCGGCAAGCGCAGCACATGCAACCCCTCGGCTTCCTCGAGCCCCACGCTCTCGTCGGCGAAGACGTAGAGCTCGCCGCCCCGGGCGCGTACCTCCTGCAGGTTCGACTTGAGCTTGTCGAGCAGGGCGTCGTTGGGGGCCACCGAGATCACCGGCATCTCGCTGTCGACCAGTGCCAGCGGGCCGTGCTTGAGCTCGCCGGCGGGATAGGCCTCGGCGTGGATGTAGGAGATCTCCTTGAGCTTGAGCGCACCTTCCAGGGCGATCGGGAAATGAGCGCCGCGTCCCAGGAAGAGCGCATGGTGCTTCTCGGCAAAGGCCGTGGACAACGCCTCGATCTCGCCATCCAGCCCCAGCACCCGGCTCACCACCGAGGGCAGGCCACGCAGAGCCTGGACGATCTCGGCCTGACGACCCTCGTCCATGCCACGCACCTTGCCAAGGCCCAGGCTTAGCAGCATCAGAGCGGCGAGCTGAGTGGTGAAGGCCTTGGTCGAGGCCACGCCGATCTCGGGGCCGGCCTGCGTCATCAGCGTCAGGTCGGACTCGCGCACCAGGGAGCTGCCGGGCACGTTGCAGATCGAAAGGCTGCCCACATAGCCGAGGTCCCGGGCGAAGCGCAGCGCGGCCAGGGTGTCGGCGGTCTCACCGGATTGGGACAGGGTCACGAACAGGGTGCCCTCGGGCACTACCACCCGGCGATAGCGGAATTCCGAGGCCACCTCGACCTGAGTGGGGATACCGGCGTACTGCTCGAGCCAGTAGCGCGCCACCAGGCCCGCGTGGTAGCTGGTGCCGCAGGCGACGATATGCACCTGCTTGACCGTCGACAGCAGCGCCTCGGCCCCGGTGCCGAAGCTCTCGATAAGCACGCTGCGCTCGCCCAGCCGCCCCTCGAGGGTCGCCGCCAACACCTGGGGCTGCTCGTAGATCTCCTTGAGCATGAAGTGACGGTACTCGCCCTTGCTGGCGGCGCCGTCACCGTGCTCGAAGACCTGGATCGGCCGCTCCACGGCTTCGCCCGCGGCATCGAAGATCTCGATGCTGCCACCGCGACGCAGGCGTACCACGTCGCCTTCCTGCAGGTAGATGAAGCGGTCGGTGACCTGCAAGAGCGCCAGGGGGTCGGAGGCCAGGAAGGCCTCCTCGATGCCCACGCCGACCACCAGCGGGCTGCCCTTGCGGGCGCCGATCAGGGTATCGGGCTCGCCCCGGTGGATCACGCCCAGCGCATAGGCGCCGTCCAGCGTCGCCAGTACCCGCTGCACCGCCGCCAGCAGGTCCTGGCCGAGGGTGTACTCACGGCCGACCAGGTGGGCGATAACCTCGGTATCGGTGTCCGAGGTGAAGGCATAGCCCTGGCCTTCAAGTTCGGCCTTGAGGGTCTCGAAGTTCTCGATGATGCCGTTATGGACCACCGCCAGGCTGTCGCCGGACTGGTGGGGATGGGCATTGTGCTCGCTGGGCTTGCCGTGGGTCGCCCAGCGGGTATGGGCGATACCCACGCTGCCGACCAGCGGCGAGGCATCCAGACAGGCCTCCAGGGCCGCCACCTTGCCGGCGGCACGCTGACGATCGAGGCGCCCCTCGGCCGTCAACACGGCCATCCCGGCCGAGTCATAGCCCCGGTACTCGAGGCGCTTCAGGCCCTCTAGCAGAATGCCCTGAACATTACGCTCGGCGATCCCTGCGACGATTCCACACATGCCCTTCTCCTCTCGATTCTTGCCGACGGCCGGACCGTCATGTCGAGCCGTCGTGGCGCCCCGGCCGGGCGCTGATCAGCGTCGCACGCCCGGGGCGGATAGTGTCACTGTTGTCTGAGACGCCGTCAGTCCTTGACGACCTTGCTCGGGCGCGGCCAGTCGGCCTTGCTGATCTGGCGTGCCCGGGATACCGCCAGGGCGTTGTCGCCCACGTCCTTGCTGATGGTCGAGCCGGCCCCGATGGTGGCGCCCGTGCCGATGCTGACCGGCGCCACCAAAGCGGTGTTGGAGCCGATGAAGGCGCCATCGCCGATCTCGGTGCGATGCTTGTTGACGCCGTCGTAGTTGCAGGTGATGGTCCCGGCGCCGACGTTCACACCCTCGCCCAGGTGAGCATCACCGACATAGCTCAGGTGATTGATCTTGCTGCCCTCGCCAACCCGGGCGTTCTTGGTCTCGACGAAGTTGCCGACCTTGGCCTTGATGGCCAGCTGGGTACCGGGGCGCAGCCGCGCGAAGGGACCGACCCGATTGTGCCCCGCGGCCACCGCCTGATCGAGCACGCTGTGGGCCTCGACCACCGTCTCGGCACCGAGGTGGCTGTCGCGGATCACGCAGTAGGGCCCGATGCGAACCCCCTCGCCGAGGGTCACCTCGCCCTCGAAGACGCAGCCGATATCGATCTCGACGTCATGGCCGCAGGTCAGGGTGCCGCGCACGTCGAGCCGTGCCGGGTCGGCCAGGGCCACGCCCTCGGTCATCAGCCGCTCGGCGATGCCCTGCTGGTAGGCCCGCTCCAGGCGGGCCAGCTGCAGGCGATTGTTGACCCCTTCGACCTCCACCGGCGCGGCCGGCTGGGCGGTGACGATGCCCACGCCCTCGGCGGCGGCCATGGCGATCACGTCTGTCAGGTAGTACTCGCCCTGCTGGTTGTCGGCGGACAGCCGCGGCAGCCAGCGCTTCAGCTGCGCCGCGGTCATGGCCATGATGCCGGTGTTGCACTCCTTGACCGCGCGTTCGCGCTCGGAGGCGTCCTTGTGCTCGACGATGGCCACCGCCCGGTCCTGATCGTCGCGCAGGATACGGCCATAACCCGACGGGTCATCAAGGGTCACGGTGAGCAATCCCATGTGCTCCTCGTCGACCCGTTCGAGCAGGGCCGAGAGGGTCTCGCGGCGAATCAGCGGTACGTCCCCGTAGAGGACCAGCACCTTGTCGTGGCCGAGCTGGTCGAGGGTCTGGGCCACGGCGTGGCCGGTGCCGAGCTGCTCCTCCTGCACCGCGAAATGCACGCCGGTATCGCCAAGCGCCTGGCGCATGGCATCACCGCCATGGCCGATCACCACATGCAGCTTGTCGGCGCCCAGCCCCGCCGCGGTATCGATCACATGACGCACCATCGGCTTACCGGCGAGGGTATGCAGGACCTTGGGCTTGCGGGAACGCATCCGCGTACCCTGGCCGGCGGCGAGAATCACCACGTCGAGTGTCATCATGTCTCCTCGTTGTCTGACGCCGGGGCCTGGCCCGGTCGATTGATGCCTAACTTGTCGAGAGCGCCTTCGCCGACCCGCTCGGCGAAGGCCGGGCTGACCCGACTGCGCCAGCCCTCGCCGTCGCGCTCCAGAGTCAGCACCGCGAGTCCTTCACGGCGGGCGGTGTCGAGCGCTGCTCGGGGCCCCAGCACGCTGAGCGCGGTGGCCCAGGCATCAGCCTCGGCCGCGGTATCATCGAGCACCGTCACCGAGGCCAGTGCATGTTCGACCGGGCGCCCGGTGCGGGGGTCGATGGTATGGGAATAGCGTTTCCCATCCTCTTCAAAGTAGTTGCGATAGTCGCCGGAGGTGGCGAGGGCGAGATCGGTCAGGGCCAGCACGTACTGCGCCACCTGGCGATGCTCGTCGGGCACCTCGACGCCGACCCGCCAGGGCATGGCCTCGCCGTTCCGATAGCCGCGCAGCACGAGCTCGCCACCGATATCGACCAGGAAATGCTCGACACCCTGGGCCTCGAGATAGGCGCCGACCCGATCGACGCCGTAGCCCTTGGCCACCGCCGAGAGATCCACATAGACATCGCCGAGGCGCCGAGCACGGCCGGTTTCGGTATCGAGCTCGACCTTGTCGGGGCCGATCTGGGCGAGGCGCTCCTCGAGCAGATTCTCGGGCGGCACCGTCTCGGGGCGTGCCTCGGGGCCGAAGCTCCACAGGTTCACGAGTCCCCCTACGGTGATGTCGAAGGCGCCATCGCTCGCTCGCGAGACTCGCCGGCTGATCTCGAGCACCTGCATCAGCTCGGGCGAGAGGCTCTGCCACTCGCCGATCGGGGAGTGATTGAAGGCCGAGAGCTCCGAGTCCTCCCTGTAGGTCGACATCGAGGCATCGACCGCCTCGAGTGCCTCCCGAATGCCGGCCTCGAGGTCCGCGACTTCATCACGGCGCATCGGCTCGGCCAGGATCACCTGGTAGTAGGTGCCGAAGATCTGGCCCTTTAGCGTGATCGGCGCCTCGCGCAAGGGTTCGCTGCAGCCTCCCAGCATAACCGGAAGCAGCAGCATGAAAAGCGCGAACAGGGAAAGGCGGCGCGTCATGATCGTGGTCCTACCAGAAGAACCACACCAGCCACAGCCCGAAGACCACGCGATAGATCACGAAGGGCTGCATGCCGATGCGGTGGATGAAGATCAGGAAGTAATGAATGCACAGATAGGCGCTGATCCCGGACAGCAGGGTCCCCCCGGCCAGCGCTGCCCAGTCCACGGGCGCAGGGGACTCGAGCAGGTCCAGGGTCTTGAGGCCACCGGCCAGCACGATGACCGGAATCGAGGTCAGGAAGGAGAAGCGTGCCGAGGCCTCACGGCTCAGGCCCAGCATCAGGGCTGCGGTCATGGTGATTCCCGAACGCGAGGTGCCCGGGATCAGCGCCAGCGCCTGGGCCAGGCCGATCAGCAGGGCACCCTTCCAGTTAAGCTCGAACTCGCTGCGGGCACCGCGACAACGCGCGTCGGCCCAGCCCAGCAACAGCCCGAAGCCGGCAAGGCTCGCCCCGATCAGCACCGCGGAGCGCAGGTTGGCCTCGATCAGGTCCTTGCACAGGAGCCCGACCAGCCCCACCGGAATGGTGGCCAGGATCACCCACCAGGCGAGCCGGGAGTTCTCGTCCTGACCGCGTCCGGCGAGCGAACCGCACCAGCTGGTCACCATCCTCACCAGGTCGCGGCGGAAGTAGAGCACCACCGCCGCGAGGCTGCCGACATGCAGGGCCACATCGAAGGCCAGCCCCTGATCGGGCCAGTCGGTCAGTGCCGGCACCAACACCAGGTGAGCGGAACTCGATACCGGCAAGAATTCGGAGATGCCCTGTACCAGGGCCAGAACGATGACCTGTAGCCAATCCATGCAGTTCACTTTCGCTGTTCGAGTGAGATCGCCAGGCGCCCCCTGCGCCTGCCAAGCGGGGCTTGAGGATACACGTCACGGCCGCCCTTGTCCTCGCCGGCCCTTGTCCTCGTCTCTAGGCGAGCCCTCTATCCAAGCCCCAGCAGGTAGCGGGCGATGCCGAAGTAGATCACCACCCCGCAGGCATCGATCACCGTGGTGACCAGCGGCGCCGAGGCAGTGGCCGGATCCCAGCCGAGGCGATCGAGCAGGAAGGGCAGGCACATGCCGAGCAGGCTGCCGAACAACACGATGGTGATCATGCTCACCGCCACCACCATGGCGACTGTTTCACCGCCGCGCATCATGCCGATCGGCGCCACGGCCAGCGCCATGGTCAGGCCCAGGGCGCCGGCCACCAGCAGTTCACGGCCCATCAGCTTGCCCCAGTCACGCACCCCGACGTCGCCGGTGGCCATGCCGCGCACCGTCAGGGTGGCGGCCTGGGCACCGGCGTTGCCGCCGCTGCCGATCAGCAGCGGCAGGAAGAACACCAGCGCCACCTGGGCGGCGATGGTGTCCTCGAAGAAGGCGATGCCGGCGCCCGAGAAGAGGTTGCCGAACACCAGCAGCACCAGCCAGACGATGCGCTTGCGATACAGGCTCAGGAGCGGCACCCGGCTGACGCCGGTCTCGAGCTGACCGATCGACATCCCCTTGTGGATATCTTCGGTGGCCTCGGCTTCCACCACATCCAGGGCATCGTCGTGGGTGACGATGCCCACCAGCCGCTCGGCGTCATCGACCACCGGCACCGCCAGCAGATCGTAGCGAGCCACCAGCTTGGCCACATCTTCCTGCTCGGCATCCACTCGGGTGTGGATAACGTCACGGATCATCAGCTCGGCCACCGCCGCCCCGGGCCGCGCCACGATCAGCTGACGCAGCGACAGGGTACCGCTGAGCCGCCCGGCGTCATCGAGGATATAGACCTGATAGACGGTCTCGGCGTCCGGTGCCGTCTGACGCACCCGCATCAGCGCCTGCGAGACGCTGAGGCCGACCGGGATCGCAACATAGTCGGCGGTCATCAAGGCCCCGGCGGTACCTTCCTCATAGCTCGCCAGGTGCAGCACCTCCTCACGCTGGAGGCGCGCCATGCGGCGCAGCAGGGCCTCGCGGCGATCCTCGCCGATCAGGTTGAAGAAGTCGGTGCGCTCGTCCGAGCCCATCTCCTCCAGCAGCATCACCAACGGCTGGTCAGCCATGCCGTCGGCGAGCCGCTGCTGGGTCTCGTCACGCAGGTAGCTGAACACATTGCCGCCCCGCTCGAGCGACAACGCCTCGAGCAGGGCAAGTGCGGTCGCCTCGTCGTCGTCCTCATCGACGAAGGCCTCGAGCAGCTCCGCCACATCGGCGGAGCGCCGCTTGTCGAGCAGCGCCTCCACACAGGCTCGGTCCTGCTGCGCGAGGGCGGTCTCGAGCCGCGCCTTGTCGGTCTCGAGGCTGTCTGACACTGCCATGGCATCCTCCTGACACCGGTGGTTTCCTGCGCCGGCCCTCCGGCGGCGACGCACCGAAGAGCAAGAAACGGGCATCGCCAACACGAAAACGCCCCTTGAACCTGGGGTCCAAGGGGCGTCACGGACGGCCAGGGGTAAGGCTTAGCCCCTGCCGGCCTTCTTGCGCAATTGCTGAATGGTCCGCAACTGGGCAACGGCCTCGGCGAGCTCGGAAGCGGCTCGCGAATAGTCGAGATCGGCGTTGCTGTCGTTGAGTTCCTTCAGTGCATGCTGGCGGGCCTCTTCGGCGGCCGCCTCATCCAGATCATCGGCGCGCACGGCGGTGTCGGCCAGGATGGTCACTACCTTGGGCTGCACTTCGAGGAAGCCGCCGGTGATGTAGTAGTGCTCTTCCTGTCCGCCATCATGAATGACCCGCACCGGGCCCGGCGAGAGCTCGGTGAGCAGCGGCGTGTGACCCGGGAGAATACCCAGGTCACCCATCACGCCCGCGGCAATCACCTGCTCGACGGCACCGGAAAAGATCGAAGCCTCGGCGCTGACGATCTCGCACTTGAAGCTTTTCGCCATAGCTATGTCCCCTCTGGGGCTCCCGTAGGGTGGACGACCTTACTGCATGGAGTTGGCTTTCTCGACCGCTTCGTCGATGGTGCCAACCATGTAGAAGGCCTGCTCCGGCAGCTCGTCGTAATCGCCATTGAGGATGCCCTGGAAGCCACGGATGGTTTCCTTCAGGGACACGTACTTGCCCGGCGCACCGGTGAAGACCTCGGCCACGAAGAACGGCTGCGACAGGAAGCGCTGGATCTTACGCGCCCGGTTCACGGCCAGCTTGTCCTCATCGGACAGCTCGTCCATGCCCAGGATCGCGATGATGTCCTTGAGCTCCTTGTAGCGCTGCAGCACGCCCTGCACGCGGCGAGCGGTATCGTAGTGCTCGTCACCGACCACCAGCGGATCGAGCTGACGCGAGGTGGAGTCGAGCGGATCGATGGCCGGGTAGATACCCAGCTCGGCGATCGAGCGCGCCAGTACCACGGTCGCATCCAGGTGCGAGAAGGTGGTCGCCGGCGACGGGTCGGTCAGGTCATCCGCGGGCACGTAGACGGCCTGCACGGAGGTGATCGAGCCGGTCTTGGTGGAGGTGATGCGCTCCTGCAGGACACCCATCTCCTCGGCCAGGGTCGGCTGATAGCCCACCGCCGACGGCATACGACCCAGCAGCGCGGACACTTCGGTACCGGCCAGGGTGTAACGGTAGATGTTGTCGACGAACAGCAGCACGTCACGGCCTTCATCGCGGAACTTCTCGGCGATGGTCAGGCCGGTCAGGGCCACGCGCAGGCGGTTCCCGGGCGGCTCGTTCATCTGACCGTAGACCAGCGATACCTTGTCGATAACGTTGGATTCGGTCATCTCGTGATAGAAGTCGTTACCCTCACGGGTACGCTCGCCCACGCCGGCGAACACGGAGTAGCCGCTGTGCTCGGTGGCGATGTTGCGAATCAGCTCCATCATGTTGACGGTCTTGCCGACACCGGCACCGCCAAACAGGCCGACCTTGCCACCCTTGGCGAACGGGCAGACCAGGTCGATGACCTTGATGCCGGTCTCGAGCAGTTCGCTGGTCGCCGCCTGATCCGCGTAGCCCGGGGCCTTGCGGTGGATCGGCATGCGCTCTTGCTCGCCGATCTCGCCGGCTTCGTCGATCGGCTGACCGAGCACGTTCATGATGCGGCCCAGGGTCTCCTTGCCGACCGGCACGGAGATGGCTGCACCGGTGTTCTCGACCTCGGTGCCCCGCTTGAGGCCCTCGGTGGAGCCCATGGCGATGGTGCGCACCACGCCGTCGCCCAGCTGCTGCTGGACCTCGAGTACGGTCTCGCTCTGCGAGACATTCAGCGCGTCGTAGACCTTGGGAACTGCGTCCCGCGGAAACTCTACGTCAATCACCGCGCCGATGATCTGTACGATACGTCCGCTCATCTTGGTTCCTCTTAGATACCTGCAAATGAAACCTGTGTGCCTGGGCGGCCAGTCGCCGCGCGACGGCCCGGCCCAGTGGCGCTATACGGCTGCCGCGCCGCCAACGATCTCGGAGATTTCCTGGGTAATCGCGGCCTGACGGGCCTTGTTGTACACCAGTTGAAGCTCGTCGATCAGGTCGCCGGCATTGTCGGTGGCACTCTTCATCGCGATCATTCGCGCGGCCTGTTCGCAGGCGGCGTTCTCGACCACCCCCTGATAGACCTGGGATTCGATGAAGCGCACCAGCAGCCGGTCCAGCAGCACCTTGGCATCCGGCTCATACAGGTAGTCCCAGCTTGCGGGACGGCTGTGTTCTTCGTCTTGCGAGTCGTCACTACCCATGTCGGGAGACAGCGGCACCAGCTGCCGCACGGCCGGCTTCTGGGTCATGGTGTTCACGAACTGGTTGTGCACCACGTAGAGCCGATCCAGCTGACCCGCATCGTAGGCTTCCAGCATCACCTTGACGCTGCCGATCAGGTCTTCCACCGCGGGGGCTTCGCCCATGCCGCTGGTCGCCGATACCAGGCGTCCACCGTACTTGCGGAAGAAGCCGCTGGCCTTGGCGCCCAGGGCGCAGAAGTCGAGCTCGACGCCCTTGTCCTGCCACGCCTTGGCATCCTTGAGCACGGCCTTGAACAGGTTGACGTTCAGACCACCGCACAGGCCGCGGTCGGTGGAGACCACGATATAACCGACCCGCTTGACCTCGCGCTCGACCATGTAGTCATGGCGATACTCGGGGTTGGCGTCGGCGAGATGGCCAACGACATTGCGGATCTGGCGCGCATAGGGCTGGCTGGCCGCCATGCGCTCCTGAGCCTTACGCATCTTCGACGCAGCGACCATTTCCATGGCGCTGGTGATCTTCTGCGTATTCTTGATGCTCCCGATCTGGGTGCGTATCTCTTTTCCAGCTGCCATAGCGATCTACCTCTCGTTCGTGGCCCTCAGAAACATCCGTGACCCGGCCAGGGGCACGCCCTGACCGGGCCGGGGAATCACCAGCTCTGAGTGGCCTTGAACGTCTCGAGACCGGCCTTGAGGCCTGACTTGATCTCGTCGTTGTAGTCGCCGCTGGCATTGATCTTGTCGAGCAGATCGCCGTGCTCGGCCTTCATGTAGGCATGCAGGGCCTGCTCGAAGTCCAGCACCTTGCTGACGTCGACGTCGTCCAGGAAGCCTTCGTTGGCGGCGTACAGGGACAGCGCCATCTCGGCCACGGACATCGGCGAGTACTGCTTCTGCTTCATCAGCTCGGTGACGCGCTGACCGTGCTCGAGCTGCTTGCGGGTCGCGTCGTCGAGGTCGGAAGCGAACTGCGAGAACGCCGCCAGCTCACGATACTGAGCCAGGGCCAGACGCACGCTGCCGCCGAGTTTCTTGACGATCTTGGTCTGGGCCGAGCCACCGACACGGGAGACCGACAGACCGGCGTTGATCGCCGGGCGGATGCCCGAGTTGAACAGGTTGGTCTCGAGGAAGATCTGACCGTCGGTGATCGAGATCACGTTGGTCGGAACGAACGCGGAGACGTCGCCGCCCTGGGTCTCGATGATCGGCAGCGCGGTCAGCGAGCCGGTCTTGCCCTTGACTTCACCGTTGGTGAACTTCTCCACGTAGTCGGCGTTGACGCGCGCGGCGCGCTCGAGCAGACGGGAGTGGAGATAGAAGACGTCACCCGGGAAGGCTTCGCGGCCCGGCGGACGACGCAGCAGCAGCGAGGTCTGGCGGTAGGCCACGGCCTGCTTGGACAGGTCGTCGTAGACGATCAGGGCGTCTTCACCGCGGTCGCGGAAGTACTCGCCCATGGTGCAGCCGGAGTAGGCGGCGAGGAACTGCATCGGGGCCGGGTCGGCTGCGCCGGCCGCCACCACGATGGTGTGTTCCATGGCGCCGTGCTCTTCGAGCTTGCGCACCACGTTGGCAATGGTCGACTGCTTCTGGCCGATGGCCACGTAGACGCAGGTGATGCCCTTGCCTTTCTGGTTGATGATCGCGTCGATGGCGATCGCCGACTTACCGATCTGGCGGTCGCCGATGATCAGCTCACGCTGACCGCGACCGATCGGCACCATGGCGTCGATCGACTTGAGACCGGTCTGGACCGGCTCGTCGACGGACTGACGGGTGATGACGCCCGGGGCGACCTTTTCCACCGCGTCGGTCAGCTTGGCGTCGATGTCGCCCTTGCCGTCGATCGGGTTACCCAGGGCATCGACCACGCGGCCGACCAGCTCCGGGCCCACCGGCACTTCGAGTACCCGCCCGGTGCACTGGGCGGTCATGCCTTCCTCGAGCTGCTGGTAGTCGCCCAGCACCACGGCACCGACGCTGTCGCGCTCGAGGTTCAGCGTCATGCCGTAGATGCCGCCGGGGAATTCGATCATCTCGCCGAACATCGCGTCGGCCAGACCGTGGATCTGCACGATACCGTCAGACACGCTGACGATGGTGCCTTCGTTACGGGCTTCGGATGCGACATCCAGCTTTTCGATACGCTGCTTGATGATGTCGCTGATCTCGGAAGGATTCAGTTGCTGCATGCCATGTCCCTCAGACTCAGGCGGAAAGGGCCTCGTGGAGGCGGTTCAGTCGACCACGCACCGACCCGTCGATGACGGTATCGCCGGCGCGTAGGATGACGCCTCCCAGGAGGGTGGAATCCACCTGAGTGGTAATGGAGATTTCGCGGTTCAGACGCTTGGCCAGTGCACTCGCGAGCTTGTCCTGCTGCGCTTCATCCAGCGCGAAGGCAGAGACGATCTGCACGTCCATGCGCTTCTCTTGCTGGGCCTTGAGCAGCTCGAACTGCTCGGCGATAGCCGGCAGCGCGGACAGACGGCCCTGGGCGCCGATCTGACGCAGGAAGTTGCCGATCTCGTCGCTGACGGCGTCGCCGCAGAGCTCGAGAAGCAGGTCCACCTTCTGCGCGCTGGTCAGCTGAGGATTGCTCAGGACCCGCTGGTGCACGTCGCCCTGACGGGCGACCTGCGAAAGCGTTGCCAGCATGCCGGACCAGTCGTCGAGCGCCGCCTTGCCAAGCGCGTGCTCGAAGGCCGCCTTAGCGTAAGGACGTGCGACGGTAGACGTTTCCGCCATGGGTCACCTCCTCAAAGCTCGTTGGCGAGTTTGTCGACGAGATCGCGATGCTTCTGCTCATCGATGGAGGATTCCAGGATCCGCTCGGCGCCGACAACGGCGAGACGCGAGACCTGGGCACGCAGATCTTCCCGCGCGCGATTGATTTCCTGGTCGATCTCGGACTTGGCCGCGGTGATCATGCGCTCGCCTTCCTGGCGAGCCTGCTCGCGCGCTTCCTCGACCATCTGGCTCGAGCGCTTATGCGCCTGTTCCAGGATCTCGGCTGCCTGCTCCTTGCTCGCACGCAGCGTCTCGTTGGCCTCTTCTTGGGCCACCTCGAGGTCGCGTGTTGCACGGCTGGCGGCATCCAGGCCATCGGCGATCTTTTTCTGACGCTCATGGAGCGCATTACTGATCGGCGGCCACACGTACTTGGTGCAGAACCAGACAAAGATCGCGAAGGCGATCATTTGCCCGATTAGCGTCATGTTGATATTCACAGGGACGTACCTCTGACAGATTCGTGGCGACCGGAAACAAGCAAACCGAGCGCAGAGCGCTCGGCATGCCAATCGTTAACCGGCGACGACGAAGATCAGGTACATCGCGATACCCACGCCGATCATCGGCACGGCGTCGAGCAGGCCGGCCATCAGGAAGGTCTTGGTCTGCAGCTGGTCGCTCAGCTCCGGCTGACGCGCGGTGGTTTCGAGCAGCTTGCCGCCCAGCAGGGCGAAGCCGATGCCGGTGCCCAGTGCGCCGAGGCCGATCATGAGGGAGGCAGCAATGTAGACGAGTTCCATGGTGATGCTCCTATCGAGTTGAGATTAAAGTGCAAGGGGTTAATGGGTACTGCGTTATTGGTGACTGCGTAAATCAGTGATGCTCGTGTGCCGCATTCAGGTAGACCACCGTCAGCACGGTGAAGATGAATGCCTGCAGGGTGATGACGAGAATATGGAAGATGGCCCAGGGTACGTTCAGCGTCCAGGACACCCAGAACGGCAGCAGCGCGATCAGGATGAAGATCACCTCGCCGGCGAACATGTTACCGAACAGACGCAGACCGAGGCTGAGCGGCTTGACCAACAGGCCGATGATTTCCATCACCAGGTTGAAGGGGATCAGCAGCCAGTGATTGAACGGCGTCAGCGACAGTTCCTTGGCGAAACCGCCGAGGCCCTTGACCTTGACGCTGTAGAAGATGATCAGGCAGAAGACGCCGAGCGCCATGCCCAGGGTGGCATTGGGGTCCGTCGTCGGCACCAGCTTCATGTACTCGACGCCCAAGCGGGCGAACAGCTCGGGCGCCAGGTCAACCGGCACCAGCTTGAGCAGGTTCATCAGGAAGATCCAGACGAACAGGGTCAGAGCCAGCGGCGCGATCAGCGAGTTCTTGCCGTGGAAGGCGCCGCGCACGGTGCCTTCGATGAACTCGAAGATCATCTCGATGGCACTCTGCAGCTTGCCCGGCACGCCGGTGGTGGCGGCCTTGCCGACCTTGCGGAACAGCCAGATGAACAGCGCGCCCATGGCCAGGGACCAGCCCATGGTATCCAGGTGAATCGCCCAGAAGCCCATCTCACGAGCTTCGACGGCAGAATGCGCGATCGACCAGCCGTTTTCCGGATGATAGCCGTAGGTCAGATTCTGCAGGTGGTGCTGGATATACTCCGTCGGAGTGGGGTTGTTGCCTGCCATGAGCCGCCTCGATTTCAGTTGGGTGTCTGTCGCATCACCAGCCAGGAGGCCAGCCAGTGGGCGATCAGCGTCACCACATAAGCGCTAAAGAATAAAGCATGATTTGAGAGAGGCACTGTCAGGAACACCAGCGTGAACAATGCCACCGTCAAACCAAACTTGCCGGCCTCGGCCCGATAGAGCCCCCGGGCCACCGCTCGGGCGCGACTCCCGCCCTGCACGCGGAAGGCGCGCACGGCGAAATAGGCACCGGGCAAGGTCGCGACGCCACTGCCGACCAGCGCCGCCTTGCCGTTCTCGATACCGGCGATCAGGGCGGTAACAAGGCCGATCGCGGCCAGAATGAGGCCCTGAATCACGAGCAGGCGTGCAATGGGGGGTCGCTTGAGCTTGGCTGCCACCGTCGTCCCTGCCTTGCCTCGTCTGCCCATTCCTGTCGCCGCATACCGGCGACAGACTCCGGCGCGATTATAGGGAAGCACCCTGTCGGCTTCAACCGAAGCCATCGCGATTTTGCTCGATATTCCGCCAGTCTACGACCAATAGCCCGCTAAACGTCGCCAAATTACGTTAGCTTGCTAAATGAGGCCGCGGCCCGCCCGGGTGCGCAACGGCCCTAGCCTCGCACCTAACGGATGTGTCCCAGGATGCCATCCAGCTCATCGAGGCTGGTGTAGCGGATGGTCAGGCGACCCTTGCCGCTGCGCCCGTGCTGGATCTTCACCGGGGCACCGAGCAGCTCGCCGAGCTGAGTCTCGAGGCGCACCACGTCCGTCGAGCGGGGCTCGGCGGACGGCTTGGCCGGCGTCCCCTCGAGCAGCTGCTTCACCAGCGCTTCGGTGGCGCGCACCGTTAGGTCCTTGTCGACCACCTCGTGCGCCGCCCTGCGCTGGGCGGCACCGGACAGCGCCAGCAGGGCGCGGGCATGACCCATGTCCAGATCGCCGCGCTCGAGCAGGGTCTGCACCTCCGGATCCAGCGCCAGCAGGCGCATCAGATTGGCGACCTGGGCCCGGGACTTGCCCACGGCATCGGCGACCTGCTGTTGAGTCAGCTCGAACTCGTCCTGCAGGCGCTTGAGGGCCATGGCCTCCTCGACCGGGTTGAGGTTCTCGCGCTGGATGTTCTCGATCACCGCCAGGGCCAGGGCCACCTGGTCGCTGACCTCGCGGATCACCGCGGGAATGACGTCGAGCTCGGCCAGCTGGGCGGCGCGCCAGCGCCGCTCGCCGGCGATGATCTCGTAGCGCTCCTCATCGATCGGGCGCACCACGATGGGTTGCATCACCCCCTGGGCACGGATCGAGTCGGCCAGCTCCTCGAGCGCCTCGGGCTGAATGTCACGGCGCGGCTGGTACTTGCCACGGCTGAGCTGGCCCAGCGGCAGGCGCTCGAGGCGTTCCTGGTCCTTGGGCGCGAGGTCGTCCGCAGCGTCGATCGCCACCAAGGCCTCGCCATCGGCACCGTCGAGACTCTCGTCCGGCTGGAGGGAACGATGGCGTGAACCGGCACCGATCAGGGCATCCAGGCCTCGTCCCAGGGCTCGCTTACGCGTCATCTGCAATCCTCGAAATCGATCCAACGTTACAGGTCCCGCCCGATCGGCGGGGCGACTAGATCAGCTGACGGCGAATCAGCTCCTTGGCCAGCACCCGATAGGCCTGGCTGCCGCGAGAGAGGCGGGCGTACTTGGTCACCGGCAGACCGTGACTCGGTGCCTCGGCGACCCGCACGTTGCGGGGGATGGTGGTCTTGAGCAGGCCATCGCCGAAGTAGTCGTGCAGCTGCTTGCTGACATCACGGGTCAGGCTGTTGCGGGCATCGAACATGGTGCGCACGATGCCCAGCACCTCGAGGCGCGGATTGACGCTGGCCTGCAGCTGCTCGACCGTGTCGAGCAGCGCCGAGAGCCCCTCGAGGGCATAGAACTCGCACTGCAGCGGAATCAACACGCCGTGGGCGGCGGTCAGGGCGTTAACGGTCAGCATGTTGAGCGAAGGCGGGCTATCGATCAGCACCACGTCGTACTCGCTGGCCACGCTCTCAAGGGCCTCCTGCAGGCAGCGCTCGCGGCCCTCGTCACGATCGAGCAGCGCGACCTCGGCGGCGGTCAGGTCGCCGTTGCCGGGCAGCAGCGCATAGCCGGCCTCGGGGCAGTCCAGGATCACATCGGCGGGGCGCTGGTCGCCGAGCAGCACGTCGAGGACGCTGCCGTCGAGCTCGTGCTTGTCGACGCCGCTGCCCATGGTGGCATGGCCTTGCGGGTCGAGGTCGACCAGCAGCACCCGGCGGTCGAGGGCCGCCAGGCTGGCGGCGAGATTGACGGCCGTGGTGGTCTTGCCCACCCCGCCCTTCTGGTTCGTCAAGGCGATGATCTTGGTCACGAGCGGCATCCTTCCTGGGTCCGGCTCCCTGAAAGCGGGGGCAGCCTTGGTGATCGCGTTGCAGCGCTGTCTCAGTCGGTACGGCGGGCCAGCGTCAGCAGGTGGCGGGCGCCTTCCTCGCCGGGCACGGCCAGGGCGCGGCGCTCGATGAGGGCGACTCCGTCGGGCAGGGCCGCGAGCTCCTCGTCGCTGGCCTTGCCCTTCATGGCCAACCATTCCCCGCCCGGCGCCAGCAAGGGCTCGGTCAGGCCGATGAAGTCCTGAAGGCTCGCAAAGGCCCGGGAGATCACCTGGTCGAAGGGCGTGGCCTCGAAGGCCTCGACCCGCACCTGGCTCGGCGTGACATTGGTCAATCCCAGCTCGAACACCGCCTGGCGCTGGAAGCGCACCTTCTTGCCGTTGCTGTCGAGCAGGGTGACATCGAGTTCGGGCTTGAGGATCGCCAGCACCAGCCCCGGCAGGCCAGGCCCGGCGCCGACATCCAGCAGCCGTGGCCCCCGCACCTGGGCAAGTACCGAGGCGCTATCGAGCAGGTGTTTGGTGACCATGTCATCGAGCGAGCGTACCGCGGTGAGGTTATAGGCGCGGTTCCACTTGTGCAACAACGCCAGCAGGCCCAGCAGGCGCTCGCGCTGGGCGTCATCGGGGGCGATGTCGAGCGCCGCGAGCCCCGCGTCGAGCCGGGCGGCCACGGCCTCGGGGACCGTGTTGGCGAGGACGTGACTCATGCGCTTACCGCCTGGCTGTCGTCGAGCAGGCGACGCTTCTTCAGGTGGATCAGCAGGATCGACACCGCGGCAGGCGTCACCCCGGAGATGCGGCCGGCATGGGCCAGGGTCTCCGGGCGGGCGGCCTCGAGCTTCTGGCGGATCTCATGGGAGAGCCCCTCGACGCGCTGGTAGTCCAGGTCGGCCGGCAGCGGGGTCGCCTCGTGGCGCTTGAGCTTGTCGATCTCGTCCTGCTGACGCTCGATGTAACCCTGGTATTTGGTCTGGATCTGCACCTGCTCGGCCACCGCCGGATCATCGACCGGCTCGCCGGCTATGCCGGGAAGCCCAGCGACATCGGCGTACTCGAACTCCGGCCGGCGCAACAGCTCGGTGAGGCTGTATTCACGGGTCAGCGGCTTCTCGGTCTTGGCCTCGAGTGTTTTGGCCGCGGCACTGCCCGGCTGCACGAAACTGGTCTTGAGACGGGCGGACTCGCGCTCGATGGCCTCACGCTTGGTGGTGAAGGCCGCCCAGCGGGCGTCGTCGACCAGCCCCAGTTCGCGGCCGATCTCGGTCAGGCGCAGGTCTGCGTTGTCCTCGCGCAGCAGCAGGCGATATTCGGCCCGCGAGGTGAACATGCGATAGGGCTCTTGAGTGCCCAGGGTGATCAGGTCATCGACCAGCACCCCGAGGTAGGCCTGATCGCGACGCGGCGACCAGCCATCGAGGCCTTGTGCACGACGGGCGGCGTTGAGGCCCGCGAGCAACCCCTGGGCGCCGGCCTCCTCGTAGCCGGTGGTGCCATTGATCTGGCCGGCGAAGTACAGGTTGTGGACAAACTTGGTTTCCAGGGTGTGCTTCAGATCGCGGGGATCGAAGAAATCGTACTCGATGGCGTAACCGGGACGCGTGATATGCGCGTTCTCCAGCCCCTTGATCGAGCGCACCACCTCGAGCTGCACGTCGAAGGGCAGCGAGGTGGAAATCCCGTTGGGGTAGAGCTCGTGGGTATCCAGGCCCTCGGGCTCGATGAAGATCTGGTGGCTGGCCTTGTCGGCGAAGCGATGCACCTTGTCCTCGATGGACGGGCAGTAACGCGGGCCGACCCCCTCGATAGAGCCGGAGTACATCGGCGAGCGGTCGAGGTTGGCGAAGATGATCTCGTGGGTGCGCTCATTGGTATGCGCGATATGACAGCTGACCTGATCAGGATGCATCTCCCGGTTGCCGAGATATGACATCACCGGCGTCGGGCTGTCGCCGGGCTGTTCCTCGAGGTCGGTGAAATCGACGGTGCGGGCATCGATGCGCGGCGGCGTGCCGGTCTTCAGGCGGGCCACGTTGAACGGCAGTGCCCGCAGGCGCTCCGCCAGGGCATTGGACGGCGCATCGCCGGCGCGACCGCCGCGGCTCTGGTCGAGGCCGATATGGATCACGCCGCCGAGGAAGGTCCCGGTGCACAGCACCACGCTCTCACCGAGAAAGCGGATGCCGGTCTCGGTCACCGCGCCGCGCACGGTGTCGCCATCGACGATCAGATCGCCGGCCGCCTGCTGGAAGATCGTCAGGTTGGGCTGGTTTTCCAGCATGCCGCGGATCGCCGCCTTGTAGCGGACCCGATCGGCCTGGGCACGAGTAGCGCGCACGGCAGGGCCCTTGCGGGCATTGAGCCGGCGGAACTGGATACCGCCCATGTCCGTGGCCAGCGCCATGGCGCCGCCGAGTGCATCGATCTCCTTGACGAGATGGCTCTTGCCGATCCCGCCGATGGCCGGATTGCAGGACATCTGGCCCAGCGTCTCGATGTTATGGGTCAGCAGCAGGGTCTTGGCACCCATGCGAGCAGAGGCCAGGGCGGCTTCGGTTCCCGCATGGCCTCCGCCGATGACGATGACGTCAAAACGGTCGGGGTAATCCACGTTGCACCTCGAATGGCGCCGATGGCGCCGTGTCCATAGCCGTCGTCAGCCGACGGGGTGAGAAATCAGCCGCACAGTATAAACCTCCTGTGGGTAACCGTCAGGGGTTTTCCACACCCGGGTTCTCAGCCGTGAGGCTGAGTGAGGGGTTCAATATAAAAAACAGATTAAATAAAGAAGAAGTTCTGTTGTAGTAGTAACTACTGGTGTGGACACTTTCTGTGGAAAACCGTTGTTCCCCTTTTCTTATCAACATCATGAAATGTTGACTAGTCGTGTGAAAAACGGCGGAGGGCATGCGTACAGCCTGTCGCGAGCCTGTGGACGAAAGCGCGCCTTGTCCACAGCCGAGAATGACCCAAGGTTATCCACCGAGCCCAGCGCGGGTTGTTACCGCGACGATCAACATGAAGGGGTATGAGGCAAAAGGCGCTGATGCTGCCGGTCATGGAGAGATTGGACGGCCTTGGCAAAAAACTTGTCCACAGCCCAAAAAAAGGGCCTGTCGAGAAGTCGACAGGCCCTTTGGGGTGCCAGATCCGGTCACATGAAGCCGCACCGGAGAGGTTTGGGAAGCATGTGAAGCCGCAGCGTCAGTGCTTGAGCACGCGCCCCAGGAAGCTTTGGGTGCGTTCGTTCTGAGGGTTGTCGAACACGTCTTCCGGCTTGCCTTGCTCGACGATCTGGCCCTTGTGGATATAGATCACGCGATCGGCCACTTCCCGGGCAAAGCCCATTTCGTGGGTCACGATCATCATCGTCATGCCGGCCTTGGCGAGCTCGCGCATGGCATCCAGCACCTCGCCGATCATCTCCGGATCGAGGGCCGAGGTGGGCTCGTCGAAGAGCATCAGACGCGGCTCCATGGCCAATGCGCGTGCCAGCGCTACGCGCTGCTGCTGGCCGCCTGAGAGCTGGCCTGGCAGCTTGTCGGCCTGGTCGGCGATGTTGACCTGTTCCAGCAGCCGGTTGGCGTTCTCGATGGCCTGTGCCTCGTTGGTGCCACGCACCTTGATCGGTGCCAGGGTGACGTTGTCGCGCACGCTGAGGTGCGGGAAGAGGTTGAACTGCTGGAAGACCATGCCGACCTCGGTGCGGATGGTCTGCAGCGACTTGCTGCTCTTGCCGTGAGGCAGCAGCTCGTTGCCATCGACATCGATATGGCCGTTCTGGAACTCCTCGAGGCCGTTGACGCAGCGGATCAGCGTGGACTTGCCCGAGCCGCTGGCGCCGATGATCACCACCACTTCGCCGTGGCTGACCGAGAGTTCGATGTCCTGCAGCACGTGCAGGCTGCCGAAGAACTTGTTGACCTTCTCCATGCGCACGATCGGCTCGGCGCCGGGCCCTGTCTTGATATCTGTCATGATCGGTTCCCTAGTTGTACCGGCGTTCGTTTTCCCGGCTTATTGACCTACCAGTCCCTTGCGCTCGAGCAGGCGCAAGGCCAGCGAGAGGCTCAGGGTGATCGCGAGATACAGCATGGCGACCATCAGGTAGACCTCCAGGGCACTGAAGGTAGTGGCGATGTAGATCTGACCCTGGCGGACCAGTTCACCGACGCCGATCACCGAGAACAGCGAGGTATCCTTGATGCTGATGATGCCTTGGTTGCCAAGCGACGGGATCATGCGGCGAAAGGCCTGGGGCCAGATCACGTAGCGGAACGATTGGGTGCGCGACAGGCCCAGTGACAGGCTGGCCTCACGCTGGCCGCGCTCGATGGACTGCACGCCGCCGCGCACGATTTCCGAGATGTAGGCGCCGGAGTTGACCGCGATGGCGGCGATGCCGGCGACCAGCGCATTGACCGGGCCGCCGATGATCTGCGGCAGGCCATAGAAGATGAAGAGGACCTGTACCAGCACCGGCGTGCCGCGGAAGATCTCGATGTAGGCGATGGCCGGAATGCGCAGCCAGGCGAGCGGGCTGATGCGCAGAAGGCCAAACAGGATGCCGATCAGAAAGCCGATGGCGAGACCACCGAAGGAGATCAGCAGGGTGTAGGGAATCCCCGTCAGCAGGTAGGGAATCGAGGATATGGCGGCCTGCCAGTCGAATTGAAAGGTGACGTCCACGAGGGATCTCCCGTCCAGAAGCTTCGTCAGTTAGAGGGGGTGCAAAGGGCACCACGCAAAGGGGTCGAGCCTGGTGACTCGACCCCGTGCGACTGGACCATGTCTGGAGTAACGGCCAGCGTGCGCTGACGTGTCAGACATAGCCCCGGCGTGCCGCGTTATTCGGCGCTACCGAACCACTTTTCGTGGATCTCGTCGTAGGTGCCGTCTTCGCGCATGGCCGCGAGGGCCTCGTTGACGGGCTTCACCCACTCGCTGCCCTTGACCAGGGCAATGCCGTATTGCTGGCCTTCGTAGAGCGGGCCGACGACCTTGGCCCGGCCTTCGCCGCGGGTCTTGGAGAAGTAGCCGACGTTGGGCGCGTCGTAGAAGACCGCATCGACGCTGCCGCCGAGCAGGGCCATGTACATGTCGGAGCTGCCCGGATAGGGCGTGATGGTGGCCTCGTCACCGAGGTTCTCGGTGAGGTAGTCATAGCTCGTTGAGCCGATCTTGGTGCCGATGGTCATGCCGGCCAGGTCGTCGATGGTGCTGACGCTGTCGTTATCGGCGGCGACCATGATGCGCAGGCCGCTATCGTAGTAGGGATCGGAGAAGTCGACGATCTCGCTGCGCTCGTCGGTGATGGTGATGCCGGCGATGGCGATATCCACGTTGCCGGTCTGGATCGCGGGGATGATACCGTTGAAGTCCATGGTGTTCAGGTTGACTTCGAAGCCGGCGCGATCGGCGATTTCGGTGATGATGTCGATATCGAAGCCGACCATCTCGCCGGACTCGGTATCCATCATCTCGAAGGGCACGAAGCTCGGGTCGGTGACTACGTCGAGCACGTGGTTATCGGCGCTGGCAAGGGTGGACATGCCAAGGCCGAGGGCGAGAGAGGAAAGCAGGGAGGCTTTCTTATGCAGCTGTTTCATGAGGTTCCCCGTTTGGAAATTTTGTTTATGGAACGCGCCTTTAACAATGGCGAGTTCCCGGGGAAGCGTCAAGTTGAAGCAAAATGCGCCAGGTTGGCGGCGATTCACACCATGAAGGAGGCGCCGCAGCCGCAGGTGCTGGTGGCGTTGGGATTCTGGATCACGAAGCGTGCTCCGGCGAGGCCCTCTTCATAGTCGACCGTGGAGCCCACCAGGTACTGATAGGACAGCGGGTCAACGATCATGGCGACGTCATCGAAGGCGATCAGGGTATCGTCCTCGCTGGCATCATCGGCGAAATCGAAGCCGTACTGGAAGCCCGAGCAGCCACCACCGGTGACGTAGACGCGCAGCTTGAGCGCCGGGTTGCCCTCCTCGGCGATCAGTCCGCGCAGGCGCCGCTGGGCGCTTGGTGACAGCTGCATCGGCTTGAGGGATCCGGGGTCGAAGGATTCGGCACCGCTCATGGAGACACTCCCGCGGTTGATGGAATGGGGTTCATGCGAGGATTATCCCCAATCCCCAGCAAAAGGGTCAACTTTGGAGGAGGATAAGCCGGGGGCAGGTCACGTGCGAAGGCGCTATGAACCCTTCCCTGGGCGCTACCTCTGCCATCCATGGCAGAGGACCTTCGCTGTGATCTGCCTCCGACTTCCTGGGGATAACCCAGAGGGGGCAGTTCAGGGCATCAGTGCCGGCGCCTGGAGGCCCGCCATCTCGTCGAAGCCGAACATCAGGTTGAGGTTCTGGATGGCCTGGCCGGAGGCGCCCTTGACCAGGTTGTCGATCACGGAAAGGATCACCACGGTGTCGCCGTCGCCGGGCCGGTGCACGGCCAGCCGGCAGATGTCACTGCCCTTGACGCTACGGGTCTCCGGGTGGCTGCCCGCGGGCATCACGTCGACCGCCGGTTCATTCTCGAAGCGGGCCTCGAACAGCGCCTGCAAATCGCTGGGCTCTCCGGTCAGCTGGCCGTAGAGGGTCGCGTGGATGCCGCGGATCATCGGCGTCAGGTGAGGCACGAAGGTCAGGCCCACCGGCGCCTTGGCGGCCCGCGCTAGGCCCTGGCGGATCTCGGGCAGGTGGCGATGCCCGCTGGCGCCATAGGCCTTCATGGATTCGCTGGCCTCGGCCAGCAGCGAGCCGACCTTGGCGCCGCGTCCGGCCCCGGTGACGCCGGACTTGCAGTCGGCGATCACCCGCTCGCGATCGATCAGGCCGGCCTCCAGCAGCGGCAGCAGCCCCAGCTGCACCGCCGTGGGGTAGCAGCCCGGCACCGCGATCAGACGCGCCTCGCGGATCGCCGCGCGGTTGACCTCGGGCAGCCCGTAGACGGCCTCCTCGAGCAGCTCGGGGGCGCCGTGGGGCTGACCGTACCACTGAGCCCATTCCTCGGCGTCCTCCAGGCGGAAGTCGGCGGAGAGGTCGATCACCCGGGTGCCGCGCGCGAGCAGATCGCCGGCCAGCGCATGGGCGACGCCATGCGGCGTGGCAAAGAACACGGCATCGCAGCGCCCCAGCAGGTCGGCGTCCGGGGCGCTGAAGACAAGGCCCGGGTAGTTACCGCGCAGGTTGGGATAGAGCTCGTCCACGGCGAGGCCCGCCTCGGAGCGGGAGGTGATGGCCGCCACTTCGACCTGAGGATGCTGGGCCAGCAGCCGCAGCAGTTCGACGCCGGTATACCCGGTGCCACCGACAATGCCCACCTTGATCACGATGTCCCTCCTAAGGTGCCTGGCCGACCCTCGGCGGGGTCGAGTCTGAAGAGATGGTTCCGATATGATACACATGTCAGGCAATCATCGGTGGATTCACGGCTCCCTCATGGGCCCTTGGTCAAGGACGCGCCAACGTGCCACGCCTTCATTTCCCCGACCTGAGCCTCGCGACCTTCCGTCGCAAACTGGCCAATGTCGATGCACTGCCCCAGCTGTGTGTGCTGGGGACGATCGCCGGGCTCGCCACCGGCAGCCTGATGGTGGGCTTTCGCCTGTTGCTGGACCTGGGGGCGCTGGCCTTCATGCCGGGAGGGGATTCGGAAGCCTTCGAGGGGCTGCCGACCTGGAGCCGGGCGCTGTTGCCGCTGGCCGCGGTGGCGCTGATCGGCGTGGGCCTATGGCGCCAGCCGCCGGCGGCTCGCAAGCTCGGCGTCGGCCATGTGATCGAGCGCCTGACCTATCACCAGGGGCGCTTCCCGCTGCGTAACTGGCTGAACCAGTGGTGGGTCGGCGTGTCCTCTGTGCTCGGCGGACTCTCCGCCGGCCGGGAGGGGCCGGCGATCCATCTCGGCGCGGCGGCGGTCAGCGGCATCGGCGAGCGCCTGCGCCTGCCCCACAACAGCCTGCGGGTGCTGGTGGCCTGCGGCACCGCGGCGGGCATCTCGGCGTCCTTCAATACGCCGATCGCCGGGGTGATCTTCGCCATGGAAGTGGTGATGATGGAATACACCATCGCCGGCTTCATGCCGGTGATTCTGGCCGCCAGCATGGGGGCGGTGGTGGCGCAGCTGGTCTATGCCACCGAACCCGCCTTTCAGGGCTCGAGCGTGGCGCTGAATTCCTGGTTCAACCTGTCCTGGATCCTGGTCAGTGCGCTGGTGATCGGCCTGCTGGCGGGGGGCTTCATTCGCCTGGCCAAGCTCACCACCGGCTTCGCCGCCTGGCCCGTCGCGGTGCGCCTGGCCGCGGTGGGGGGCGTCACCGGCCTGGTGGCCTGGTGGTACCCCGAGGTGCAGGGCATCGGCTATGACAGCCTGGCGAGCGCCCTCGATGGCGGCCTGGCGGTGGACGTGCTGGTGGCGCTGGCGCTGGCCAAGCTGGCGCTGACCGCGATCACCGTGGCCAGCGGCATTCCCATCGGCATCATCGGGCCGGTGCTGGTCTCGGGCACCGCCGCCGGCGCCCTGTGTGGCCTGCTCGGCCACTGGCTATGGCCCGAGATGGCGGCACAGCCGGCCCTGTTCGCCATGCTCGGCATGGCGGCGATGATGGGGGCGGTGCTGCAGGCGCCGCTGGCGGCCCTGATGGCGCTGCTGGAGCTGACCCACAACCCCAACATCATTCTACCTGGCATGCTGGCGGTGGTGATCTCCGGGCTCACCGCGCGGCGCCTGTGTCGCTGCGAGGGCTTCTTCATCAACCTGACCCGCCATGGCCTGCATCCGCTGCAGCAGCCGCTTGCACAGGCTTTGTCGCGGGTCTCGGTGCCGGCGGTGATGGAGCGTAGCCTGGTGCGCAGCCAGCGGCTGGTGGGCCGCGAGGAGGCCGAGGCGCTCTTGCATGCCAAGCCTGCCTGGGTGGTGATCGTGCGCTCCCGGGACGACAAGCCGACCCTGGCGTTGAAGGCCGCTGATCTGGCCCGGGTGCTGCTCGACGAGGAGGTCTGGGCCAAGGAGCAGCATATCGACCTGCTCGAGGTACCGGGCCAGCGCCTGGACATGGCGCCGATCCATCTCGAGGCGACCCTCAGCGAGGCGCTGGATCGTCTTAACGAGGCGCGGGTCGATGCCCTCTATGTGGAAACCTCGACGGGGCCGATCAAGCGCCGAATTTCCGGTATCATCACTCGGGATAGCATCGAGGACTACTATCGCTACACGCCCTGAGGCCAGGATGGCCGCAGAGCGGCGTCTCCATCCCGCCGAATGCCCGAGGAGTGGTTATGTACCTATGGATTCAGGCCCTGCACCTGATCGCCGTGGTGACCTGGTTTGCCGCGCTGTTCTACCTGCCGCGGCTGTTCGTCTATCACGCCATGGCGCGCGATGCCGGCGACACCCAGGCCATCGACTACTTCCTGACCATGGAGCGCAAGCTGTATCGCGGCATCATGATGCCCTCGATGATCGCGGTGATCGTGCTCGGGGTGAGCATGCTGGCGATGGTGCCGGGACTGATGAGCCAGGGCTGGTTGCATGCCAAACTGGCGCTGGTGGTACTGCTGATCGGTTACCACCATGTGTGCCTGGCGTACCTGAAGAAGCTGGCCGTGGGTACCTGTCACAAGTCTCATGTGTTCTTCCGCTGGTTCAATGAGGCGCCGGTGCTGGTGTTGGTGCTGGTGGTGATCCTGGCGGTGGTCAAGCCGTTCTGATGCCTCATGCCCACGACTCCCCGATGCACGATACCCGTCGCCTGCCGGTGGTGCTGGTGCTGGCCGGCCACGACCCCAGTGGCGGGGCCGGGCTGACCGCCGATGCCGAGGCCATCGGCGCTTGCGGCGCCTGGCCACTGACCATCCCCACCGCCCTGACGGTGCAGAATAGCTGTGACGTGCGTGCCGTGATGCCCTGTCGCGGCGATGAGATGCGCGCCATGGCTGCGGCCTTGGATGAGTTCACGGTGGCCGCGATCAAGGTCGGGCTGGTGGCGGATCTGGAGAGCCTGGACGCGGTGGTCGACATCGTGGGTCGCTATCCCGGGGTGCCGGTGGTGGTCGACCCGGTCCTCAAGGCCGGCGGTGGCCGCGAGCTCACCTCCGCCGAGCTGATCGATGCCTTCCATGCCCGGCTGCTGCCACGGGTCGATATCCTGACGCCTAACCGGGATGAGCTTGCCCGGCTCACCGATGCGCGCTGGGAGAATGACACCGATCGCGCCATCGCGCTGATGGCCGAGGGCTGTCAGGCGGTGCTGGTCACCGGCACCGATACGCCGGCGGCGGGCAGCGCCGAGGACAAGGTTGTTCACACCCTGCATACGCCAGACAATGGGCGTCAATGGCAATGGCCGCGCTTGGCCGGCACCTTCCACGGTTCCGGCTGCACCCTGGCGGCCTCCCTGGCGGCACACCTGGCCGCGGGGGAGAGCCTGATCCAGGCCTGCGAGCTGGCCCAGGCCTACACCTGGCAGACACTGCGCCACGGCTGGCGCCCGGCCGATGGCCAGGCCCTGCCACGCCGCCTGTGGCGCCACCCGAGCCCCGCCATCACTTCGGAGTGACGATGTTGAAGCCCGACTGGACCCGTGGCCTCTATGCCATCACCGACGCCCGCCTGCTGCCCGATGACGCGCGGCTGCTGGACGCCTGCGAGGCAGCGCTGCGCGGTGGCTTGGCCCTCCTGCAGTACCGGGACAAGTCCGGCGATGACGAGAAGCGCTGGCGTCAGGCGAGTGCGCTTGCTGCGCGCTGCGCGGCCCACGGGGTGCCGCTGATCATCAATGACGATGTGGCGCTGGCCGCGCGCCTGCATCGGGCGGGCCATGAGGGGGTCGGTGTGCACCTCGGCCAGCAGGATGGCGAGGTGAGCGAGGCCCGGCGCCGGCTGGGACCCACGGCGATCATCGGCGTCACCTGCCATGATCGGCTGGAGCTCGCCGAGCGGGCCGCCGCCGAGGGCGCCTCCTACCTGGCCTTCGGTCGCTTCTTCGCCTCGCGCACCAAGCCCACGGCATCGCCAGCGGACCTGTCGCTGCTCGCCGGTGCTGGGCGGTTCGGCCTGCCGCGGGTGGCGATCGGCGGCATCTCGCTCGATAACATCGCCGAGGTGCGCGAGGCGGGGGCAGACCTGGCCGCTACCGTCGAGGCGGTGTTCGGCAGCGAGGATCCCGAGGTACGCGTCGTCGCGTTGAATCGGCAGCTGGCCGCGGACACCGCCAACCCATAGCTTATCCACAGGGCACTCACCGAAAGTTATCCGCAGTGTCCAGAGACTTATCCACAAAATTCGCTGCATCAGACCCGAGAGGCTTCCATGACCACCTCCGCAGAGCTCTTCGCACAGGCCTGTCGCCATATCCCGGGCGGCGTCAATTCGCCGGTTCGTGCCTTCAAGGGCATGGACCGTCCGCCGGTGTTCATCGAGCGCGCCCAGGGCGCCTACCTGCATGATGTCGAGGGCAAGCGCTACGTCGACTATGTGGGCTCCTGGGGGCCGATGATCACCGGGCATGCCGACCCGGACGTGCTGGGGGCGGTGCGCGAGCGACTCGACATGGGGCTGTCCTTCGGCACGCCGACGGCCATCGAGACCCGCATGGCGGAGCTGATCTGCGAGATCATGCCGTCTATCGACCTGGTGCGCATGACCAACTCGGGCACCGAGGCCACCATGTCGGCGATCCGCCTGGCGCGGGGCTATACCGGGCGCGACAAGATCGTGAAGTTCGAGGGCAACTACCACGGCCATTCCGATTCGCTGCTGGTCAAGGCCGGCTCCGGCGCCCTGACCCACGGCGAGCCGAGCTCGCCGGGTGTACCGGCCTCCTTGGCCGAGCACACCGTGACCCTGCCCTTCAACGATATCGACGCGGTGGAAGCCTGCTTCGAGGAGATCGGCGATCAGGTGGCCTGCATCATCGTCGAGCCGGTGGCCGGCAACATGAATTGCATTCCGCCGCGGGAGGGCTTCCTCGAGTCGCTGCGCGAGGCCTGCGACCGCCATTCGAGTGTACTGATCTTCGATGAGGTGATGACCGGCTTCCGGGTCGCCAAGGGCGGCGCCCAGGCGCACTTCGGCGTGACGCCGGACCTTACCTGCCTTGGCAAGATCGTCGGCGGTGGCATGCCGGTCGGCGCCTTCGGCGGCAAGCGAGAGGTGATGGAGCAGCTCTCGCCGCTGGGGCCGGTCTATCAGGCCGGCACCCTGGCCGGCAATCCGCTGGCCATGGCCGCGGGCATCGCCCTGTTGACCAAGATTCAGGCGCCGGGCTTCCACGACGCCCTCACCCAGCGGGTCGAGACCCTCTGCGATGGCCTCCAGGCCCGGGCCGATGCCGCAGGAATCGAGATGATCACCCAGCGGGCCGGCGGCATGTTTGGGCTCTTCTTCACCGCCCAGTCGCGGGTCGACAACTTCGCCCAGGCGACCGCCTGTGACGCCGAGGCCTTCCGTCGCTTCTTCTCGCTGATGCTCGACGAGGGGGTCTACCTGGCGCCCTCGGCCTATGAAGCCGGCTTCATGTCCAACGCCCATACTCCGGAAGACATCCAGGCCACCCTGGATGGCGCCGAGCGTGCCTTCGCCGCCATGCGACCGGCCTGACGAGGAGACATCATCGTGAGCGACGTCCTGATCCAGGCCCTGCGCGAGGCGGCCTGCTACGACCATCCGGTGGGCGAGATCGAGCTCCACGAGACGCATATCTCGTGGATCCTGCTGACCGGCGACTATGCCTACAAGATCAAGAAGCCGGTGGATTTCGGCAGTTTCCTCGATTTCTCGACGCTGGAGAAGCGCCGCGGCCTGTGCGAACAGGAGGTGCGACTCAACCGACGCCTGGCGCCGAGCCTGTATCTGGATGTGGTGCCGATCTCCGGCTCGCCGGAGGCACCTCGGCTCAATGATGACAGCGCCCCCTTCGAGTATGCGGTTAAGATGCGCCAGTTCAGCAACCGCCATCTGTTCAGCAGCCTGCAGGCCGATGGCGAGCTGTCGCTGGAGCTGCTCGATGACTTGGTCGATCAGCTGGTGGATTTCCACGAGCAGGCGGCCAGGGTCGAGGCAACGAGTCATCATGGCAGCGCCGACTCGACTCGTGGCATCGTCGCCCGGGAGTTCTCGCTGATCGGCGAGCGCTTGCCCGGTTCACAAGATCGTGAGCGGCTGGAGGAGCTTCAGGAACGGGTGGGCGAGATGGAAGCGCGACTGACGCCGGTATTTGCCGAGCGCCATCGCGAGGGATTCGTTCGCGAGACCCACGGCGACATCCATCTGGGTAACGCGGTGCGTCATCAGGGCCGGGCGTTGCTGTTCGATGGCATCGAGTTCAATGACGCCCTGCGCTGGAACGATATCGGTTGTGACCTGGCCTTTCTGTTGATGGACTTGGAGGCCCGGGGCGAGCTGATGCTGGCGCGTCATGCCCTGAACCGTTACCTGGAGCTCTCCGGCGACTACGCCTTGGTGCGGGTGCTCGACTACTACAAGATCTATCGTGCCCTGGTGCGGGCCAAGGTCGCCATGCTGCGTCATGCCGAGCCGGGGCTCCCGGCCGATGAGCGCACGTCGCTCTGGTCCGAATATCAGCGTTATCTGGCCTTGGCGGAAGGCTATAGCGAGTTCCGCTTCCCTTATCTGCTGATCGGGGTCGGGGTATCCGGCAGTGGCAAGAGTCGGTTCACCGGCGAAATGGTCAGGCGGCTGGGGGGCGTGCGCTTGCGCTCGGATGTCGAGCGCAAGCGCCTGTATGGCTTCGCTCCACAGGCCGATAGCCGCCAGGGGGGTGTGGATATCTATACCCCCGAGGCGACCGAGCGTACCTATCAGCACCTGGCCCGGCTCTGCGGCCTCCTCTTCGAGGCGGGACTGTCGGTGTGTGTGGATGCCACCTGCCTGAAGCGTTCACAGCGTGACTTGCTGGCCGATCAGGCCGAAGCGAGAGGGCTGGCGGTGATGATCATCAGCTTCGAGGCCGACGCGGCCACCCTCAGAGCACGGATCGAGAAGCGTGCCCGGCTGGGTGGCGATCCCTCCGAGGCGAGCCTCGCCGTACTCGAGCGACAGCTTGCGCATTTCGAGCCCTTCAGCGATGAGGAACGACGCCACCTGGTCCACCTGGATACGACCGCCGACAATGCCAGCGAGACGCTGGCCGAACTGATCCATCAGCACATGAATCACGCCTGATTTCCCCACCTCTAATAAAGACGTCGTGTGCTGGTTTACAAGAGTATACGGCGTCATTAACCCCCTTGTTTCCATGCGGTTTTCCCCTCTCCATTTGGCGCCATTCCACGTCTTCTCTCCCATCTTCTCCTTTCTTGTATCACTGCTGAGCCATTTCCTTTTCCCGCCTTAATATATTGAATTACAACGTTATAGAGCACTTTCACTGATCCGCTTCCTCTGGCTGAGTTACATGGATGAAACAGTTTCCATGCCGACGGTTAACCGCCTTTACCAGCCAAAGGCTTGCCCCTCCCCCTCCCCGTTTTTATTTCCTGAAACTTACAGTGATTTACAAACCGTTTCATAAAAGCTGGCACGCATTATGCCCAGTGAATATCGACTGCGACTGGATGCCGCCAGCCATTGACCGCTACCGGTTCACTGACGAGTCACGGTTCGCAGCTTGAGGCAAGGGATTCTATCCAGACTGGAGAAACGGTCATGAAAAACTATGTAATCGCGGGTACTTCGCTGCTGGCTCTGGTGATGGCGATTTCCGCTGCGCACGCCAACCCGAGTGTCGGTGTTGCCGACGACAATACCACTCAAAGAGTCGACTCGAGCGCCTCTGCTACCGGCGGAAATAGCGGTAACGCCAATGGTGGCAGCGGTCTGGGCCTGGGAGTCGGTGGCACTGGCTGGGGCGGTGACGCCAACGGCGGTGATGCAGAAAGTGGAGGTCAAGGGGGGGCCCAGCATGCGTCTCGCGGTCGCCCTGGTCGGGGTGGAGATGACGACGGCAACTATGGCGGTGACGGCGGTACCGGGGGTAATGGCAGCGGTGCCGCTGGTACCGGTAATGGTGCTGGCGCTGCAGGTGGTTCGACCGGTCGAGGCGGCGATGCTTGGGCCTACAGCGAATCCTTCAATACCTCCACCAGCGTGATCTCCATGCAGGAGATGAAATCACATGTCAGTGGTGCCGCCATCAATGTGAATGGAGGTAACGGTGCTCGTGGTGCCGATGGTGGCGACAGTGGGCATGCCGCTGCGCTGAACTTTACCGTTGCGGGTAATGGCGGCAACGGCAACGGCGGCGATGGTGGCAAGGCCAAAGCCAGAGGTGGTGATGGCGATGATGGCGGTGATGCCGGCAGCCTCGGCCTTGGATTGGGCTTTGGGGTAGGTGGCGAAGGTGATGCCGATGCCGATTCCGATGCAGGCGCCATTGCACTGAATAACAGTGAAGGTGCTGGCGGTGGAATGGCACACCGCGGCGGTCGTCGTGGCGGCGGCGGTAGTGGTGTCGACCAGGATGCCAATGCCGACGCAACCGCTCGTGCCAATGGCGGAACTGGAACCGGCGGCGCCGGAACCGGCGCAGGTACCGGTGATAGTAGGGCGAATGCCGGTGATGGCGGTGACGGCGCCTATGCCACAGCCGATAGCGGTAACGGCGGGGCTGGTAACGGCGGTGGTGGCGGTGGTGCCACCAGTGGTGCTGTGACTGCCTCCAGCGGCAATGGCGGTGCCGGTGGTGCCGGTGGCGCTGGCGGAGCTGCTCTGCTGAGCACCGGTGCGGCCAACGTTAGCGTGGCGGCCGGTAACTTCGGCGGTATCGCCAACATGAACGTCTCCACTGGCATCTACAACTCCCAGGTGGCCGGTACCAACGTTGCTGCTCACAGCAACGTCAACATCGGCAACTGATGGAAGAGTTCGACCGATGTGATATCGGAACGATCTCATCCTGAGGAGTAATTGTGAACGGCTGGCGGAGCTTGCTCCGCCAGCCTGTTGCTCATCAAGAGTATTCAAAGCAAGGAGTGCCAGGCCATGTTTGCAACAAGTGTTTGCTCGCCTCGGTACAGAGCCATTCTCATCGGCGCAGGATTAGTAGTTGCTGTGGGAATAAGTCAGTCAAGCCATGCCGACGAGTCCATTGTATCCAGCGGCTTCGGTGATCAGAACAGTCTCGATATGAGTGAGATGGAGGAGGCGCGAGGCAAGGAAGGAATCAACTTGACCAATGTGCAGAGCATCCAGAACGTCGATACCTCGGTTGAAACCACGTCCTTCAATGTTGGAGGAGACGTGAGAACCGGGAACGTCAAGATCGAGGCGGATTCACTGAACAGTTTCAGAGGGGTCGGGGTGTTCAATATCACCACAGGTAACGCCAATGCCGTGAGTGGGGCGGTGGGCATCAGTGTCTATATCGTCAATCCACAATGATGGTGCTCGATTAAGGCGCCGGTGAAACGACAAGAGGCACGAATCTGATGTCGCAGTTATTTCGTGTAGCGGTCATCTCGGTCACTTTGGGACTGTCGGCTCAGCCTGCAGCAGCAGGCCCCGTGACGATCGCCAACCCCTTTGGTTCCTTTCAGGTCAAGGCCGAGAGCCTGAATGAGCTGCGCTGGGAGAATGTGGTCCGTCAGCAATACGACTTCAGCTGTGGTTCGGCAGCCGTCGCGACTCTTCTGACCTACCACTACGAGCGCCCCACCACGGAAGCGGCCGTCTTCGAGTCGATGATACAGAAGGGGGATGTGGAGAAGATTCGTATCTACGGCTTTTCCATGCTGGACATGAAGCAGTACCTGGATTCGCGGGGACTCGACTCCGATGGCTTTCGCGTCAAGCTCGAGGACTTCATCAATATCGGCTTGCCCGCCATCACTCTGATCAATACGGGGGGATACAAGCATTTCGTGGTGATCAAGGGCATGGATGACGGCAATGTGCTGGTCGGGGACCCGGCCGTCGGCACTGTCGTGGTGCCCAAGGAACATTTCGAGACCCTATGGACGGGAAGTGTGTTGGGAGCTCGTGAGGATATGCTCCTGGCGCAACAGTACTTCAACAATGATCGAGATTGGCAGGTTCGTCCGGAATCTCCACTCGACCAGGGCATGCAGCGCTCGGCCACCGGTTCGGCCATGTTGCCACTGCCGGGACGCAATGAACTGGGGCGCTAATTGCTGCGCTCATATGAACCGGGGATCAAAGATTTATCACTATACGGTTTATCACTACAGGAGTGGCAAACCATGAAAGCGTCAAGAAACATCAGTAAGATAGTCGCTTGTCGGAGCGTATCAAGACATAGCTTCCTCGCCGTATTGCTGCTGGGGGCGACCACTGTATCGGCGGCTGCAGGTACCGAGAGCCTGCTCCTGCAAGAGGCCGCCATGGCACCACTTCAGGAAGATATCTACACCACTGCACATGCCACCATCATTCCGATGGACGACATGCAGGAACTGCGTGGAGGTTTCTCGATTGGCGGCGTCGACATGGACTTCGGTGCCACCTTGCAGACCAAGATCGATGGCATGGTACGCATGAAGACGCAGTTGGCTTTTACACAAGCCGGTATCAATATCGTCTCGCAAGAGGTATCAGGCTTATCGCCGGGTGTTACCAGCGTGAGTCCCAGTGCTAATCCAGTTACACAGATAGCACCTGATTCATTCAATCTATCGGGCCTCGCCAGTTTTTCCGGGTTGGCAATGTCCGACGCTGAGAGCTTTACAGCGGCGCTATATAAAATAACTAGAAATGCTATCGTAAGCGCTGTCGTCAGTAATGGTTCGGGGCAGGATATATCTCAAAGCATAAATATTGATATCAAGGTTAATAATATTGGAGACATCCGGTCTGCTCGGGAGCGTGCTTCATTTATACGTTCTCTTCATAATTATTGATTATACCGGATTGGAGGTGCTGTAAAATGGCAAGGAGCTCGATATCATCGAGCTCCTTGTCTTTTCTTTTCTCTATTAGAAAACATTGAATCCAAAGGGCGAGCGAAGGGTGAGAGTGGTATCCGGAGCGTCTTCTGTAATGCCAAATTCTAGATTGAGATTTAGAGCGACATCCGGATCTAGTTGATACGACCATCCAAGCAACATTGAGCCAATATTTAATGAAGAAGATGGAAATGTCACACCATTCACTTCAGTCTCTGTCTCTCCAATAAAGTCGTTTTTATAGCCCAAAGTGAAGGATGATTTTTGATTGATCGAGTAAGCCATACCGAAACTCAGCCTGACGGCATCTCCAGGATCAACTTCTCCAACAAATGATTCGCCTATTGATTTATTAACATCATCCTTCATATTGTATAGATAGCCAATGTTGGCAAAATAAATTGCCGGGTCTGACGGGGCTAGAATAGTCAGGCTCGGTTCAATGGAATGAAATCCAGACCCCGTAGCTAACTCAGATTCTATTCCATCGCTGTCACGATCAATATCAAAAGGACTTTCACCTGTTGTTGATTTATAGCGAAGGTTTCCAATGAAGAAGGGGGATCCATTCCCCCCTCTGTTGAGCTGATAGTGTGCTGCAACCTCGACATCACCAATCCCATCGCCGGAAAGTGATCTGTCGCTATACCTCGTTGCACCGCCCAAATTAGAGGTGTTCCCATAGGTGTCATCGCGATACACATACGGGACCTTTAGTTCAAGTTCAAACCTGTTGGTTACTCCTAAGCGACCTGTCAGCGATGCAGTCCAGCTATCACGGTCGACATCTTCTGCGTCTATGACACCAACAAGAAATGCTGGAACGATTTCCGAACCTCGAAATGTCAGTCGATTGACACTGGAGTGCGAGTACTGGAGCTCGGGTTCCAGTACTAGCCTGCCTTGCGGAGTCAACACCCCTCCAATATCGGGAATCGCCTGAATCTCTGGCTGAGCGGCTTGCTGAGGAGGGGGCTGGCCCACCTGCTCCATGTTCTCGTCGTTCGATGTCTGTGCATAGGCGGCACTGGCCACCATCATGGATAGCAGGCTAGGTGCCATGAACACCTTCTTGGTCATACTGATCATAGTAGTCCCCTTACCTTTCATCCCTTGTGATGCCAGCAGCGTCGTAAGCATCGAGTAGTATTAATTGCCAACTAATAATGGCGGATCAGTCATCATGCTTCCCTCGCCATCAGCTTAGTTGATCCGGGGTCGGCCTCAAGGAATTTACGCTAGGCCGGTATCCTTGATTGAGGTCTTCTTATCTATCTAGCCAGGAGATAGATTTGCTATATTAAGTGGCGTTGGCGCTAAGCCTTTTCCTTTTCCATCTACATCTTCTCCTGGGTGTCGGTGAAGCCGATGTTTTTCCATCATCCGATAGAGTGTCACACGCGAGATACCCAACTCCTTGGCGGCTCTTTGCACCTTGAACTTGTTCCTGACCAAGGCCGCGTTGATCGCATCATAATCGGCTATGTCCCTCGCCTTCTCCAGGGTGATCGGTTGTCGGAAGTCATTACTGCGGCGTTCGAGTCCCATATCTTCAGGAGATATCAAGCGGTTCTCACACATGACAGTGGCGCGCCTGACACGATTGATGAGTTCCCTGACATTGCCGGGCCACTCATATCTCTTCATCATTTCCCTGCTATCCTGGTCGAATCCTCGTACCCTTGATGAAGACTCATGAGAAAATTTCTCCAAGAAATGTTCGGCTATCGCTTCGATATCCTGGCTACGCTCTCTTAAGGAAGGGACGGATACCTGAAGTACGTTGAGTCGATGATACAGGTCTTCCCGAAAGCTGCCTTCCTGGACAGCTTTTTCCAGATCGACATGAGTCGCCGCCAACACCCTGACATCGACCGGGATATCGCCCACGCCGCCAATACGTTGCACTTTGTGATCCTCAAGGAATCTCAGCAGATTGACCTGCATCTCCAACGGAAGATCACCAATTTCATCGAGAAACAGGGTGCCACCCTCGGTCGCTTCGATACGCCCGATTTTGCGTTGTACTGCTCCTGTGAAGGCTCCCTTCTCATGGCCAAAAAGTTCGGACTGAATCAGGTGGGTAGGCAGGGCCCCGCAATTGACTGCCGTGAAAGGACCGTCACAACGTACAGAAAGATCGTGAATGCTCCTTGCGGTTAGCTCTTTCCCTGTCCCTGATTCACCACGGATAAAAACGGGGGCATCCACGGCCGCCACTTTTTGGATTGTGCAAAAAAGGGTCTTCATGGAAGGTGTGTTGCCCAACATCTTTACCGAGGTGCCTAGCTTGCTTATCTTCTGGTCATTTCTTTTTCGTTGCCTCTTGCGTATTTCCGAGATATTTCTGCATCGAACCAGTGACTCGACGATTTCGTCAACAGAGGCATCGCATCCATGAAAGCAGTAGATATTACGTGTGATGAAGTTATCTAGAGTTTCATCTTCTTCCTCTCTTGATGATGGAGACAGTTGCCACCCGACCCACTCGATATCCTTGCAGTGACCAATCAGATTTTCGATTCCTGAAAAGACATTGTCGTCAATGCTGTAAATGGCTACTAGCCCGACGGTAATTGAACTCGTTTCCTTAGCTTCTTTCAGGGTGACCTCGTCAGCTGACAGCCCTTTCCATCCTTTTTTTTCCAGGGAACTAAGATGTTGTTGAAAGTGTGGATGACACTCTTGAGGAAACAAAAAATAGTCAGGTGATACCATTAGCCTCACCTATCCTAAGGGGTGACAATTCATGGTTAATCAGGTTTGTCTCTCAAGCCCCTTTGAGAATTTTTTTTAATGGTGCAGGCGTCGTGGCCAGGTTCTGTCGCGCCCAGTTCATGGCCTGAATGCGGTTATGCACCTTGATCTTCTTGAAGATGTTGTACAGGTGTGATTTGACGGTATGCTCACTGACAAAAAGTTTATCGGCGATATCGGTGTTGGAGGCGCCCGAACTCAGCAGGCTGATGATCTCCATTTCGCGATGGGTCAGCCCGCATACCGGGCGATAGGCATTGCGCTGCTGTTGTCGGTAGAAATTGATCAGTCGCGCCATCAGGGTGCGTGACATCCACAGATCGCCTTCGATGAGCCGACCGATTCCCTTGCAGGTCAGTATCAGGCTATCGTTACGATAGAAGACGCCGTGAAAGTGGTAGGCGGCGAGTAGGTCCGCTGCATGGTCTTCATCGCGGAGGTTCAAGGCCGCCAGGATAACGGTGGAATCTTCCAAGGAGAGGTTGTGCCACTGCTGAATGGCTTCCTCACTGACATGGTCCGTATCCAACAGGACGATATTCTTGGTGCTGCCTTCCGGAATGGTAGAGGCATCCGGCGGCAGGGCACTGACGGTCTCATCCAGCTGTTCATGAATATATTCGATGAAGAGTTGAGACTGCGGACTGCAGTCCGTGACGAGCAGGATGGCGATGCCTGGATGACTCATGATCTGTACTCCGACGAAATATCTAGTATCCGGTCCGGTGAAGGCTGAGCTGATGCGGGGTCATTAATCTCGTCTAAGCGTTGTCTGTTCTTCCTATTTTGTAAAGTTGCGTTACAGTAAACGGCATTCCTCACCTCCCCGTCTCTGGCCAAGCCTTCTTCCGGGATTATAAAAAATCATTAATAATCTTGTGGTTACGTAATATTTTGATGAGTGAGTCGGTACGTCTACTGTACTGTGTTGAGCCAATTTTCAGCTCTCAACCTTTTTTTTGCGTTCTTGAAGCCATGTTTTTTAGTGATACTTCTAGTTCTGCGTCATTGGATGCCTTCCTTCGCCACATGTCGCCGAATCGTCACGACAGGTAAAATGGCTGCCTTTCCCATCAAGGAGTCGGGTAATGATGACGACGCAACAGATGGTTCTGGCCAGCGGAAATCGTGGCAAGCTGCAGGAGTTCGATCAGCTGCTTGCTCCCCTGGGCTACGCCGTGAGGCCCCAGGCCGAGTATCAGGTCGCCGAGGTAGAGGAGACGGGGCTGACCTTCGTCGAGAACGCGCTGCTCAAGGCGCGGGAAGCCAGTCGCGTCAGTGGATTGCCGGCACTCGCCGACGATTCCGGCCTGGCAGTGGATGCCCTGCAGGGTGCTCCCGGCATCTACTCGGCCCGCTTCGCGGGAGAGCCGAAGAGTGATGCCGCCAACAACCAGAAGCTGCTCGAGGCCCTGGTCGATGTCCCGGCAGGCCAACGTACGGCACGCTACTGGTGCGTGCTGGTCTACCTGCGTCACGCCGAGGATCCGGTACCGGTGATCGTGCAGCGCAGCTGGGAGGGCGAGATTCTCACCTCGCCGCGCGGCGATGGCGGATTCGGCTATGATCCGCTGTTCTGGGTGCCCACACTCAACCGGTCGGCCGCCGAGCTGCAGGCCAATGAGAAGAACCGCCTGAGTCACCGTGGCCAGGCCATGCAGGCCCTGCTCGAGAAGCTCTCCGTATGAGTGTTCTGCCGCCTCTGGCGCTCTATGTGCATGTGCCCTGGTGCGTGCGCAAGTGTCCCTACTGCGATTTCAATTCCCATGGAGTGGGCTATGGCGCCGACCTCCCCGAGGAGGCCTACCTAGAGGCCCTGCTCGCCGATCTCGATGCCGACCTGCCGCTGGCCGCGGGACGGGAGTTGGTCAGTATCTTCATCGGAGGGGGCACGCCGAGCCTGATGTCGGCGGCGTTCTATCGGCGCTTCCTTAAGGAACTTCGCACGCGATTGCCCTTCGCCAAGGACATCGAGATCACCCTCGAGGCCAATCCCGGCACCGTCGAGCATGACCGCTTTGAGGGGTATCGAGAGGCGGGCATCAACCGCCTGTCGCTGGGCGTGCAGAGCTTCCAGGCCCCGCAACTGGCCGCTTTGGGCCGGATCCATAGTGGCGACGACGCCGAGCGCGCCTTTGCGCAGGCCCGGGCCGCGGGCTTTGACAATATCAACCTCGACCTGATGCATGGCCTGCCTGGCCAGAGTTCGGCGCTCGCGCTGGATGACCTAAACCGGGCGCTGGCCCTGGCGCCCGAGCATCTCTCCTGGTATCAGCTGACCCTGGAGCCCAATACCGAGTTTCACTCTCATCCGCCGGTGCTGCCCGAGGAAGAGACGCTGTGGAACATTCAGGACGAGGGGCATGCCCGGCTCGAGGCCGCCGGTTTTCATCGCTATGAGATCTCGGCCTATGGTCGGCCGGGGCGTGAGGCGCGCCACAACATCAACTACTGGACCTTCGGCGATTATCTGGGTATCGGTGCCGGTGCCCATGGCAAGCTGAGTCGCCCTGGAGAGCGGAGCCTTGAGATCGAGCGTCGCTGGAAGAGCCGCCAGCCTGAGTCTTACTTGCGGCGCCTGAAGGATCCACGCGGTTTTGTGGCCGGCCATCAGCGTATCCCCGAGCAGGACCTGGTGCTGGAGTTCGCCATGAATGCTCTTCGTCTGGTCGATGGAGTCTCTCTCGATACCTGGATCCGACATACTGGCCGCCCCTTGGAGATGCTGGAACGACGCCTGCTTGAGGCCCGCAATAAAGGATTACTTGTGGAAGATCCCTCGCATCTGCGAGCCTCTGCACAGGGTTTGTTGTTTCTCAATGATCTCTTGGCTATGGTCAGTGACGACTAACCAAGTTGACGGGCTCGTGACCCATAGGAGTGTGAACCGCATGACCAACTATTTCCGCCTTGCTGTGCCGCTGGCTGCCGCCCTGACGCTGGCTGCCTGCTCGACCACCAACCCCAACACCGGTGAAACCCAGCGCAGCAACACAGGCACCGGCGCCGCAATCGGTGCTGCTGTCGGTGCCATGGCAGGCATGGTCAGTGGCAGCGGTGGTTCCAGCAGCCGTGACCGTGCGCTGATCGGTGCAGCGGTCGGTGCTGCCGCCGGCGGTGGCATCGGCGCCTACATGGATCGGCAGGAAGCCGAGCTGCGTGAGAGCATGCAGGGCACCGGCATCGGCGTGGATCGCCAGGGTGACAACATCATCCTCAACATGCCGAGCAGTGTGACCTTCGCCTTCGACTCCAGCGACCTGACGACTGCCGCCCGCTCGGCGCTGAACGATGTCTCTAACGTGCTCCAGCAGTACCCGGAGACCCGCGTGAACATCGCCGGCCACACCGACAGCACTGGTGCCGCCGACTACAATCAGCGTCTGTCTGAGCGGCGTGCCTCGGCGGTCGGCAACTATCTCGCCCAGACCGGTGTGCCCGGCATGCGTCTGTCGATGACCGGCTATGGCGAGAATCAGCCGGTCGCCAGCAACGACAGCGAACAGGGCCGTGCCCAGAACCGTCGTGTCGAAATCACGCTGAGCCCGATGCAGCAGCAGTAATACACCATCCTGCGCCTGCCTCGGCAGGCCGCATCCTGACCCGCGGGCTTCCTCGAGCCCGCGGGTCTTTTTCATGGACCCGCCTATGCTTGCCTATCAGCATGCCTACCATGCCGGCAATTTCGCCGACGTTCACAAGCACCTGACGCTGCTTGCCGTCATACGTCATTTATTACGTAAAAAATCACCTGTTACGTATGTCGATACCCATGCCGGTCGCGGCTGCTATCCTCTGGATGCTCAGGAGACCCGCAAGCTGCAGGAATATCGTCAGGGGGTGGCGCCGCTCTGGGAGACGAGGGAAAGGCTGGGCGACAGTGATGCTCTGCTTAAGGAATGGCTCGATGCGCTTGCCAAGGCTCAGCGCGAGACGCGGCCCGAGGGCGAATCCCGGCTGGCGGTCTATCCCGGCTCGCCCTGGTGGTTGACTCAGGCCCTGCGCCCACAGGACCGGCTTAGCCTCTTCGAGTTGCACCCGGGAGAGCACGAGCACCTGGGCGCGCAAGCTCTGCCGAGCAACGCCCGGCGCATCCATGGCGATGGGCTCGAGGGGCTCAGGAAGCAACTGCCGGTGGCGACACCACGCCTGTGCGTGCTGATCGACCCAAGCTACGAGCGCAAGGAGGAATATGCCGAGGTCGCGTCTACCCTCGCCGAGGTCGGCCGCAAGGCGCGCCATGGAGTGGTGATGATCTGGTATCCGCTGTTGCCGGCGGGGCGCCACCGTCTGCTGCTCGAAGAGGTGAAGCGGGCCGGGCTGCGCAAGCTGTGGCGCAGCGAATTCATCCTGAAGGACCCCGGAGAGGCCGCCCACGGGATGTACGGCAGTGGCATGTTGGTGATGAATCCGCCCTGGGGGCTCGAACAGGCGCTGGGTGAAGCGATGGCCCGGATTCGCCCGATCTTGGCACCACAGGGCCGCCACGAGAGCGGCTGGTGGGTCGGTGAGTAAGCGTTAACTATTCAGGAGGGTGCGGTGTTCAAGAGGTGAGCGCGCCTCTGCTGCCAGAAACACCGCGGGATGGCCGAGCCTGCCGCTTGCCCGAGAGGCAGGCTCGACGCCGGGACGTCATTTGCCGATGCAGAAGCTGCCGAAGATCTCGCCGAGCAGGTCGTCGGCGCTGAATTCGCCGGTGATCTCGCCTAGGGACTGCTGAGCCTCGCGCAGGTCCTCGGCCAGCAGCTCGCCCGCGCCGAAGCCCGCCAGCTGGGCCTCACCGTTCTCAAGCGCCGCGGTGGCGCGATCCAGGGCATCCAGGTGGCGCCGGCGGGCCGAGAAGCGGCCCTCGGTGTTGGCGGAGAAGCCCATCACCGTCTTCAGGTGCTCCTTCAGGTTATCCACACCCTCTCCGGTTCTTGCTGAGAGACGCACCACCGGGGTGGCTGTGGACAAGTCGATCCCCGGCGCTTCCTGGCTGGTATCGACCTTGTTGCGGACCAGGGTCAGCCGGGCGGGATCGGCGAGGCGGGCGACGAATTCCGGCCAGATCGCCATCGGGTCGGTGGCCTCGCTCGCGCTGGCATCGACCATCAGCAGCACCCGGTCGGCCTTCTCGATCTCCGCCCAGGCGCGGGCGACGCCGATCTTTTCGACGGCGTCCGGGGTATCGCGAAGCCCCGCGGTATCGATGACGTGCAGCGGCATGCCGTCCAGGTGGATATGCTCGCGCAGCACGTCCCGGGTGGTGCCCTCGATATCGGTGACGATGGCGGTATCCTGCTCGGTCAGGGCGTTGAGCAGGCTCGACTTGCCCGCATTGGGGCGCCCGGCGATGACCACGCTCATGCCCTCACGCATCAGTGCCCCCTGGCCGGCGCTGGCGCGGACCTGGGCCAGCTCTTCCTTGACCGCGGTCAGCATGGCCGCGACCTTGCCATCGGCCAGGAAGTCGATTTCCTCCTCCGGGAAATCGATGGCCGCCTCGACGTACATACGCAGCTCGATCAGCCGCTGGACCAGCGCCTCGACCCGGCTCGAGAATTCGCCCTGCAGCGAGCGCAGGGCGTTCTCTGCGGCACTGCGCGAGCTGGCATCGATCAGGTCGGCGATGGCCTCGGCCTGGGCCAGGTCGAGCTTGTCGTTGAGGAAGGCGCGCTCGGAGAACTCGCCGGGGCGAGCCAGCCGTGCGCCCTGCTGCACGCAGCACTCGAGCAGCAGGTCCATGATCACCGGACCGCCATGGCCCTGCAGTTCCAACACGTCCTCGCCGGTGAAGGAATGCGGCCCCTCGAAGAAGAGGGCGATGCCCTCGTCGATGATGCCGTCCTGGCCCTGGAAGGGACCATAGTGCGCCTGACGAGGCCTGGGCAGGGTGCCGAGCATCTGGCGGGCGATTGCCGCACACAGCGGCCCTGAGACGCGCACGATGCCGACCCCGCCACGCCCCGGCGGGGTGGCGAGGGCGGCGATGGTGTCCTGGGTATAGAGACGACTGGCGGCCATGATGACTCCGATGACAGGGGCTGAGAATTGTCCCGTGACGGGGGCAGAAACGCCAGACCCCCGCCGGGGCGGGGGTCTGGAAGCGTGGCGATGACCAGGATCACTCCTTGGTCTTCATGCCCTTGCCGACGCTTGGGTCGTTCTCGATGTTGCGGGTGATGAACCACTGCTGGAGGATCGAGATGGTGTTGTTGACCACCCAGTAGATCACCAGGCCCGCCGGGAACCACAGGAAGAAGAAGGTGAAGATCACCGGCAGCATCTTCATGATCTTCGCCTGGGTGGGATCCGGCGGCGTCGGGTTCAGCTGCTGCTGCACGAACATGGACAGGCCCATCAGGATCGGCAGGATGAAGTAGGGATCCTTCACCGACAGGTCCTGCACCCAGAACATGAAGGGCGCGTGGCGCAGTTCGACGGATTCCATCAGCATCCAGTACAGGGCGATGAAGACCGGCATCTGGATCAGGATCGGCAGGCAGCCCCCCAGAGGATTGATCTTCTCCTTCTGGTAGAACTTCATCATCTCCTGGGACATCTTCTGGCGGTCGTCGCCGAACTGTTCCTTGAGACGCTGCATCTCGGGCCCCAGCTTGCGCATGCGGGCCATCGACTTGTAGGCCTTGGCCGACAGCGGGAACAGGACCAGCTTGACCACCACGGTCAGGACCACGATCGACCACCCCCAGTTGCCGAGCAGGTCATGGATGTGGTCGAGCAGCCAGAACAGCGGGTTGGCCAGGAACCACAGCCAGCCGAAGTCCACGGTCAGCTCCAGGTGGGGCACCACGGCCTCGAGGCGTTCCTGCACCTTCGGCCCCATGTAGACGGTGGCGCCCAGAGCGGCTTCACCACCCGGTGCCAGCGTCTGCAGCGGTCCGGCGAAGGCGGCGACATTGCGTCCGCGCGAATCGGTGGCCGCGTAGTACAGGTTCTGCTGGTTTTGCTGGGGGGCCCAGGCCGTGGTGAAGTAGTGCTGAATCATGGCGACCCAGCCACCTTCGACATCACGGTTGTTGAAGCTGCCGTCCTGAATGTCCTCGAAGTCGACCTTCTGGTAGTGGTTGTCTGGCGAGGAGTAGGCGGCCCCCAGGTAGGACTGCATACCGAGGCCGGAGCCGGTGCTCGGGTCGGCGCTGTTGTCCCGGGCGAGCTGACCGATGAAGCGCGCGCTGACGGGCTCTTCACGATCGTTGTTGAGGAAGTAGTCGACATCGACCGCGTAGGTGTCGCGCTGGAAGGTCAGGCGCTTGGTGACCTCGACGCCGTTGACCACGGCGCCCAGCTCCACCGTCAGGCTGTCCTCGCCTTCATCGAGGCGATAGTCGGTCTGGCTCGGGGTGAAGGCAATCCGCCCCTCGTGGCCTTCGAGCTGCAGGCCCGACTTGGCGACGAAACTGCGATTCATGTTGTCGGAGAGCAACACGAACGGCTGGTCGGAGGTGTTGGTGAGCTTGTGATCGAGCAGGGCCGCATAGACGATATCGCCGCCTTGCGGGTCGATGCGCACATCGAGCACATCGGTGGTCACGGCGACCAGGGCGCGGCTGTTGCCGTTGGCGGCGGCCGGTTGGGTCATGTCGCCGTTGAGTTCCGATGCCCCGTTCGAGGTGGTCGGAACCGACAGCCCCGACGTTTCGTCGTTGCTGGCCTGGCCCGTGTTCTGGCTACTGGTGGCGACCGTGGGCGCCTGGGTCTCAGCGGTGACCTGGCCGTAGTCCTGGTTCCACTGCACGACCAGCAGGTAGGCCAGCACGGCGAGAGGAATCAGCAAGAGGAGTCGTTTTACGTCCATGAGGGTCCTGCCCGATGGAAAATGAACATTCTGCAGTGCAGCGCTTGTGGCCCCGTCAACACACACGAAAGCCTGCCGAGGGCAGGCTCCGAGGATCGCGAGGACGTCCGATCAGGACAGCGAGGTCGACTGCTTGCGAACGTCTTTTTCCAGACGCCGCCACATGCCATGAAGCTGGCGATGCAGAGTGTCATTATCCAGCTCGTGAACCCCGCGCCGAGCCAGGACGATGATGTCCACGGCGGGCAGGCGATGCTGCTGGTGACGAATGGATTCACGCACTAGGCGCTTAAGACGGTTGCGGTCGACGGCTCGACGCACGGTCTTCTTGCTGAACACCATGCCGACTCGAGGGTGGCCCAGGGAGTTGTCGCAGGCGAGTGCCAGCAGTCCCCTGCCGTGAACCTTGAGTGACGCATGGTCGAAGACGTGACGGTATTCCCCGGCGTTCAGCAGGCGCAGCGACCGGGGAAAGTCCTGATGGGGCAAGTGCAATCCGAGATCACGCGCTCAGACGCTTGCGACCCTTGGCACGGCGACGTGCGAGGACGGCACGGCCGTTCTTGGTGGCCATGCGTGCACGGAAGCCATGGTTACGCTTGCGCTTGAGAACGCTGGGCTGAAAGGTGCGTTTCATAACTATTGATTCCCACGTGGTTAATTGGACATGACGTCTAATTGGCGAAGCCCTGGCTCCGACGGGGAACCCGGGTAGATTCGGCTCAAGACCGGGAATTCTAGTGAATTCACCGACGCGGTGCAATTTTTCCGTTGACCCCGGGTGCGTTTTTCGCCGTGACCTTCGATGCCCAAGATCCAGTCGAGGCCTGGGGTCTTACGGGTCATCAACAGCCATATAGCTTCAATTACTATTATTAGATCTTTTAACTGATGTTGTGATTAATGGTGGGGACAATATCTGTGGATAAGTAGGAATAGGTGATTCATTACATATTTTTATAGTCGTCACAATCCTGTGGGGAAACGGTCGACATCAGGCGAACGGTCGGGGGACAAGCTGAGAACAACATCGCGATCTGTCCACAGCCGGAGGTTATCCCCAGATCGGCCCAGCGGTTCTCAAGTCAATGAACGCAGGGTTGTCCACAGGGCGATCGGCATGCGTCGCCATGTGGATAACCCGAGCTTCGGGCGCTACAATGCGTGTCTTTCGTCAACCGGTTGGTGAGGTCGC